>NZ_JCALDR010000027.1:0-36166 GCF_059812965.1 Mycobacterium sp. NGS29 | reverse complement strand
GGCACCACCAACCTGACCCCCGACAACGCCACCAACCCCGCCGCCAACACCTAAGCCGCCACCGATGCCACCACCGAGACCGATACCTGCCTGGCCGCCGACTCCGGCACCGGCACCGAGGCCCAGACCAGCGCCACCACCGATACCGCCGACGACGCCGGCCTGGGCGTTGATCCCGGCCTGCACCTCGAAGCCGACCCCGACCCCCGCCTGACCGCCCACCCCGACACCGGTCCCGAGCCCTAGGCCGGCACCTGCTTGGGCGCCGATTCCGGCTTGCACGCCGAACCCGACACCCAGACCAGCCTGCGCGGCCCCGCCGACTCCGGCGACCAGACCGCCCGTCGGCTCGACGAACGCCAGCCCCGGAGCACCCACTGGCGCGCCGACGACGTTCGGGGCAACGACATTCGGGCCGACGAGCCCGGCACCAATGCCTGCTCCGATATCCGTTGCGACCGCATCGGCCAATCCGACTCCCGCGTTGCCGACCGCCGCTGCCGCATCGGTGGCAACGAAGGCGGCATTGTCGACGACGGCCCCGGCATCGCTAAGCAGTGGCGCGGCCGCGTTGAAGACCGGGCCGGACTCCTGTGCAACGAAGCTCGACGGCGCGAAACCATGTTGGTCGGCGATCGCCTGTTGCAACCCGCTGACCGGGTCGTCTGAGGAAAGGTTCAGGCCCGGAACCGCGCCGGCGGCTGCGGAGGACAGCTGCGCCGGTGACACGTCGATCAGTCCGGCGTTGGTCATCGCTTGTCCGGGGGCGGCGACAAAGGACCGCGCCGCCTCTTCGCTGCGGAACAGGCTCAGGATGTAGTCGACAAGCGAGGTCATTTGTCCGTTTCCCTTCAATAGAAACTCTGTGAAGTCGTTCGCCGAAGTGACCGGCGCTCTGTCATCAACCGTATGGAATTCGAGCCTTAATCAAATCGGGGTCAGATCCCCCCGCAGGGGGAATACCCACCGGGATACTCGGGGGGCATCGTGTTAGGGGATTAGGGGATTTCGAATGATCCCTAGCCACAACCCTTAATGACAGCATTTACGCAGGTCAAACATTGGAAAGACGCCATCGCTGACGGTGTGAACGCCGGAAACAGCGCAGACTCAGCCGTGCAGACCGAAGTCGTGGTGGTCGGCCTGGCCGCCGTGCGGTTGCGCATCCGGGTGGATGATCGCGTGATCCCAGATGCCTGGATCGCTCACCGGGAATCCGCCGTGGTCAAGAGCAATGTGCGCCGCCTCACCACCGGTGAACAGCACTGAGGGCTCAGGCTGGCCGAATGCCGCGGGCTGTGGGCTCGCGGACGGTTCACCCGGCAGGTGCGGAGTCGGCTCGCTGATGACACCGCTCACCGGCGCGTGCTCATGGACGAGCGCAGCAGGGGTGTGCGGTGTGAAGGCATCGAACGCCGCGGTCGCCGCACCACTGGCCCAGACATTGCCGTGGTCGGCAACCTGGGCTCCCGATCCGGCGGCCGACGGGCTGGCCATCGACAGGGAATCCGACACCATCGGAATCAGATTGTTGACGTCGTGACTGGTCACACCGGTAAGTTGGGCGTTCGCGATGGCCTGGGCGGGGTCGGCTGCGTAGCGCGCGGCGGCGTCGGGATCACGAACCAGCGAGATGACGAAATCGAGCAACGAGTTTGCCACCACGCACCTCCTTGCCGCACTTACCCACGCCAATCCGCGCTAGCACGATGTTATCGGTCGACCCGCCCCCGGTGTTCGGTACCAAACCCGCCCCCTTCGAGCATCATTAGGGGGTACGACATTAGGGGAACTGCGGGGTTACGGGGCTAGGACGGGCTACGGTGTGGAAGCCGCCGGTAGCCACCCGGACTCAAAAGGGGGTAAGGGAAATTACCGCATCCCCCACCGACATCCCGCGGGCGGCGCATGTCGTCCTCGACGAGCTCACCAACCCCGCCTCGGCCCCGGTGCTGGCCGTGATCTGCGGCGGCATCGGCACCGGCAAGAGCACCCTGTTGGCCGCCGCCCGCGACGCGCTGCGCCGCGCCGGCGTGACGACGCTCACCCGCCCGCCCCGCAGCGATGAACAGCGTGATGTTGCGCTGCTCATCGACGACGCCCACCTGCTCACCGACGAAGAACTGCTCATGCTCGCCGAATGTGCAGCCGACGGGCGCTGCACCGTCGTCATAGCCACGCAGGCTCAGGAACAGCGGCCGGCATTGCGCTCGCTGACGACAACGATCGAACGGGATCGCCCGCGCATCTCGCTGGGTCCGCTGCCGGTCGACGAGCCCCTGCTGAATTGCACGGCCGGTCTGCCCTTCCTGCTGCAAGCGGTGACCGACAGCGCGGAGCCGGCGCACTCGGCACGGCTGGCACTCATCGAGCGGTTGCGCCGCATTGATGCGCCCACCTTGGACACACTGCTGATCCTGTCCCTGAGCCAACAGTTGGGCCCGGCCGATGTCGCTGCGGCACTCAGCATTTCGATTACCGACGCCCGGATCCTGGTCGACCGGGCGTGGTCCGGCGGGTTGGTCCAACCGGCACACCCACCGGCATTTCAGCAGTTGGTGCACGACGTCGTCGGGGGGATCGTCGGCAACGCGCACCACCGCGAGGTCGAATCGGGGCTGCTGCGTTCACAACTCGAGATCTCGACGGTGACGCCGGACCTCGCGCTGCGCCTGGCCGAACACGGATTGTCCGACGACCGGCTGGGCGCCATTCTTACCCGGCACGCCGGCAATTCCCGCGCCGACGCTGTGCAGACCGCACGGTTGTACCGGGCCGCAGTCCGTGCCGGTGCCACCGGGCTGAGCTCGCGTCTGGCCGATGCGCTGGCCCGCGCCGGGGACTGTGCTGCCGCCGCTGCGCTGGCCGACGAGTTGCTGAGCTCGTCCGATTCCGCCGAGCGTGCAGCAGCGGTACGGATCGCCGCCAGCGTCGCCACCTACCACGGGAACTCGGGTCAGGCAGCGGAGTTGTTCGCGTGGCTCGGACCGTACCCGGACGCAGTGGTGGGCGCTGCCGCCGCAGTCGCGTTCATCGGAACGGGCGAACTCGCGGCAGCCCACGACGCCTTGCGGCTCAAAGACTCCGGTCCCCCGACGATGGCGGCGCGCACTTCGCGCAGTCTGGCCGACGGGCTGCTGTCGTCCATCGATCAGTCCTACCCGAGCGCCATGGCAAAGCTGAGCCAGGCGATCGCCGTCGAACAGGCCCTCGGCGAGGCATTCCCCGACAGTCCGGCGGCACTGGTCACGTTGGCCGCGTTACACGGCGGCGACCCGGTCCGCGCCCACAGCGTGATCGGGCGTGCGGTGCGCACCGCTGGCGATGCCCAGTTCCGGCGTCGGCACCTGCTGTTGTCCGGCTGGATCAAGATGCAGGAGGGACAACTGGCCGCGGCCGGTGCGGACGTCGCGGCCGCGACCACCGGCGGCGAACTGCACCGGCGTGACGCGTTGTGGGCTCACGCACTGCAGACGGCGATCGCACGTCGCAGCGGCGACACCGGTGCGCTGCAGAAGCACTGGTATACGGCCATGGAAGTGCTGGCCGAGTACTCCATCGACCTGTTCGTCCTACTTCCACTGGGCGAGTTGTGGGTGGCTGCGGCGCGGATGCGCCACGTCGACCAACTGCAACACAGCCTGGATCAAGCCTTCGCGTTGCTCGGCTCGTTGGGAAACCCTGCGCTGTGGTCGAATTCGCTGCACTGGGCCGGTGTGCACGCCGCGATCCTGGCCAATTCACCCGGCGCGGTTGCGCCGCACGGACAGGCGCTGAGCACCGCGGCCCCCCACAGCTCCCTGGCGCAGGCACTGTCCGCGGCCGGCCGGACCTGGCTGCGGGTGCTCGCCGATCAGGTCGATCCCGACGAGGTCACCGCCGCAGCTCGGGCCCTGTCGCACGTGGGGTTGACTTCCGACGCGACTCGGCTGACCGGTCAGGCCGCGCTGCAGACTCCCGATGCGCGGGTTTCCGGGGCGATGCTGCAATTGGCCCGAGACCTGAAGACGAACACGGGTTTTGGCGAGACCGTTGCCGCCGACACAGATCTTCCGGACGCCTCCGACAGCACGGTGGCGCCACGTCAACCACCGTCGGGTTCGCCCTTGTCCGAACGCGAACGTGAGGTTGCCGAGTTGCTGTTGCTGGGCCTGCCCTACCGCGACATCGGAGGCCAGCTGTTCATCTCGGCGAAGACGGTCGAGCATCATGTCGCCCGGATCCGCCGTCGGCTCGGCGCCGGATCACGCTCGGAGATGCTCTCGATGCTGCGGGCCATGCTGGTGCCGGACAGATAACAGTGTGGGAGGGGCCACGGTGTCTGCCTGATCACACCGCGCCTGTACTGGGCTGGTGATCTGCGCAAACTTAGGTTTGCCTTTCTCGCGGCGGGTGCCACAAAGGTGTCACTATGAGCTGGTTAAGCAGCAAAGCGCATTACCGCGCACCGACATGCGTGACGACGAATTGAGGTGACCCTCGGTGACCCTGCAAACCATCCGGTTGGTATTGGGCATGGGCATGACCGCGGTCGTGATCTTCTTGGCGCTGAAGCGCGTCTGGTGGCTGTACAAACTCGTCATGTCCGGCCAGCCGGCGAGTGGGCGCACCAACGACATCGGCGCCCGGATCTGGGCGCAGGTCGCCGAGGTGTTCGGACAGCGCAAGCTGCTCAAGTGGTCGGTGCCCGGGGTGGCCCACTTCTTCACCATGTGGGGCTTCTTCATCCTGCTGACGGTGTACATCGAGGCCTACGGGGTGCTCTTCGACCCCACGTTCTACATCCCGATCATCGGGCGTTGGGACGCGCTGGGCGCTTTGCAGGACTTCTTCGCGCTGGCCGTGCTGTCGGGCATCGTCACCTTCGCCATCATCCGATTGCGCAGCGAGCCCAAGGAATACGGCCGCGACTCGCGCTTCTACGGATCCCACACCGGTGGCGCATGGCTGATCCTGTTCATGATCTTCAACGTCATCTGGACCTACGCCCTGTTCCGCGGCGCTTCGGTGAATGTCCTCGGCAACGATTTTCCGTACGGCCACGGCGCGTTCTTCTCCCACGCGATGGGCTCAGCACTGAGTTCGTTCAGCCCGCACACCAACGAGATCATCGAGACCGTCGCACTGCTGCTGCACATCGGCGTGATGCTGTCGTTCCTGGTGATCGTGCTCAACTCCAAGCACCTGCATATCTTCCTGGCCCCGATCAACGTCACGTTCAAGCGACTGCCCGACGGGCTGGGTCCGTTGCTTCCGGTCGAGTTTGACGGCAAGCCGATCGACTTCGAAAACCCGCCCGACGACGCCGAATTCGGCCGCGGCAAGATCGAGGACTTCACCTGGAAGGGCATGCTCGACTTCGCCACCTGTACCGAGTGTGGACGTTGTCAGTCGCAGTGCCCGGCCTGGAACACCGCCAAGCCGTTGTCGCCCAAGCTCGTCATCATGGACCTCCGCGATCACTGGATGGCCAAGGCGCCCTACATCCTTGGCGAAAAGCCGAGTCCGATCGAAAGCACGCCGGAAGGCGGAATCGGCGAGGAGCTGCGCGGCGACAAGCACGCCGAGGAGCATCACGTTCCCGAGTCGGGCTTTGGTCGCATCATGGGTTCGGGTCCCGAGCAAGCCACCCGTCCGTTGGTCGGCACCGCTGAGCAGGGCGGCGTCATCGACCCGGATGTGTTGTGGTCCTGCGTCACCTGCGGCGCGTGCGTCGAGCAGTGTCCGGTGGACATCGAGCACATCGACCACATCGTCGACATGCGCCGCTACCAGGTGATGATGGAGTCGGAATTCCCGTCCGAGTTGTCGGTGCTGTTCAAGAACCTGGAGAACAAGGGCAATCCGTGGGGCCAGAACGCTTCTGACCGCACCTCCTGGATCGACGAGGTCGACTTCGACGTCCCGGTTTACGGTGAGGATGTCGAAAGTTTCGCCGGCTACGAGTACCTGTTCTGGGTGGGCTGCGCGGGCGCGTACGACGATAAGGCGAAGAAGACCACCAAGGCTGTCGCCGAACTGCTGTCCATCGCCGGCGTGAAGTTCATGGTGCTGGGCACCGGTGAGACCTGCAATGGCGACTCTGCCCGCCGGTCGGGCAACGAGTTCCTGTTCCAGCAGCTGGCCCAACAGGCCATCGAGACCCTTGACGGCGTGTTCGAGGGCGTGGAGACCGTCGACCGCAAGATCGTCGTCACCTGCCCGCACTGCTTCAACACCCTGGGCAAGGAGTACCGGCAGCTGGGCAGCAATTATTCGGTGCTGCACCACACGCAGCTGCTCAACCGGCTGGTGCGGGACGACAAGCTGGTTCCGGTGAACGCCGTCTCGCAGGACATCACCTACCACGACCCCTGCTACCTGGGCCGGCACAACAAGGTTTACGAGGCGCCGCGCGAGCTGATCGGAGCCGCGGGAGCCAACCTCACCGAGATGCCTCGGCACGCCGAGCGCAGCTTCTGCTGCGGTGCCGGCGGCGCGCGCATGTGGATGGAAGAGCACATCGGCAAGCGCATCAACCACGAACGCGTCGATGAGGCACTGGCCACCCCCGCCTCGACCATCGCCGTCGCGTGCCCGTTCTGCCGGGTGATGGTCACCGACGGTGTCAACGACCGGCAGGAAGAGGCCGGCCGCAGCGGCGTCGAGGTGCTCGATGTTGCCCAAGTGCTGCTCGGGTCACTGGATCGCGACGCGGTGAAGCTGCCCGAGAAGGGCACGGCCGCCAAACTGGCCGAAGAGCAGGCTGCAAAGGCCGAGCCCGAGGCTGCCGCTCCGACCGCGCCCGCTGAGGCCGATGAAGCCGAAGAGCCGGCCGAGGCGCCCGCGCAGAAGCCGGCGGCAGCCGCTCCCGTCAAAGGCCTCGGCATGGCCGGCGCCGCCAAGAAACCAGGCGCCAAGAAAACCGCCCCGGCCGCCGAGGAGAAGCCGGCGGCAGCCGCTCCCGTCAAAGGCCTCGGCATGGCCGGCGCCGCCAAGAAGCCCGGCGCCAAGAAAACCGCCCCGGCCGCCGAGGAGAAGCCGGCGGCAGCCGCTCCCGTCAAAGGCCTGGGCATGGCGGGCGGGGCTAAGCGGCCCGGGGCGAAGAAAGCCGCCGCACCGAAGGCGGACGCAGCTCCGGCCGCGGAAGCTCCGGCAACCACCGACAAGCCTGCGACGCCGGTGAAGGGCCTGGGCATGGCCTCCGGCGCCAAGCGACCCGGCGCCAAGAAGACCGCGTCCCCCGCGCCTGCCAGCAAGCCGGCAGAGGCCGAGCCGATCAAGGCCGAGGAGACCTCTGCCGCTGAAGAGCCCGCCGAGTCGCCCGAACCCGAGGCGCCCGTCAAGGGTCTGGGTATCGCGGCCGGAGCGAAGCGGCCGGGCGCGAAGAAGACCGCAGCCGCCAAACCCGCCGCCCCGGGAAAGGCCGAACCGGAGCCCGAACCCGCCGCTCCGAAGGCCGAAGCAAAGCCGGAGCCGTCCAACGGCGAGGCCGCAGCTCCCGCGACACCGGCCGCACCGGTCAAGGGCCTGGGTCTGGCGAAGGGTGCCCGTCCGCCGGGTAAGCGCTGATCACGGTTTGACACCGGACAGCAAATATCAGTGGACAGCGATGGGACCATGGTGGACGTGACTACGCACCAGGTGCCCGCGCATACCCACGGCCATCACCGGCAGCGGGCGTTCGCGCAGTCGTCCAAACTTCAGGACGTCCTGTACGAGATCCGCGGCCCGGTGCACGCCCACGCCGCCCGGCTGGAAGCCGAAGGGCACCGCATCCTCAAGCTCAACATCGGCAATCCGGCACCGTTTGGCTTCGAGGCGCCGGACGTGATCATGCGCGACATGATCCAGGCTTTGCCCTACGCCCAGGGGTATTCCGACTCCAAGGGCATCCTGCCGGCCCGTCGCGCAGTGGTCACCCGCTACGAACTCGTGCCGGGGTTCCCGAAGTTCGATGTCGACGACGTGTACCTGGGCAATGGTGTCTCGGAGTTGATCACGATGACGCTGCAGGCCCTGCTGGACAACGGCGACGAGGTGTTGATCCCCGCACCGGACTACCCGTTGTGGACGGCGTCGACATCACTGGCCGGCGGCACCCCCGTGCATTACCTGTGTGACGAGACCGCGGATTGGCAGCCCGATATCGGCGACATCGAATCGAAGATCACCAACCGCACCAAGGCGCTGGTCGTGATCAATCCGAACAACCCGACCGGGGCGGTGTACAGCAGCGAAATCCTCGCGCAGATGGTCGCTTTGGCGCGCAAGCATCAATTGCTGCTACTCGCTGACGAGATCTACGACAAGATCCTCTACGACGACGCCAAGCACATCAGCGTCGCAACGCTGGCCCCGGACATGCTGTGTCTGACGTTCAACGGCTTGTCGAAGGCCTACCGGGTGGCGGGATATCGGGCCGGCTGGCTGGCGATCACCGGGCCCAAGGATCACGCCAGCAGTTTCATCGAAGGCATCAGTCTGCTGGCCAATATGCGCCTGTGCCCCAATGTGCCTGCGCAGCATGCGATTCAGGTGGCACTCGGTGGCCATCAAAGCATTGAGGACCTGGTGCTACCCGGCGGCAGACTGCTCGAGCAGCGCGACGTGGCGTGGCAGAAGCTCAACGAGATTCCCGGGGTGTCCTGCACCAAGCCCGAGGGTGCGCTGTATGCGTTTCCGCGGCTCGACCCCGAGATCTACGACATCGACGACGACGAACAGCTCGTCCTCGATCTGCTGCTGCAGGAGAAGATCCTGGTCACTCAGGGCACCGGATTCAATTGGCCCGCACCGGATCACCTGCGCATCGTGACCTTGCCATGGTCGCGCGATCTGGCGGCCGCCATCGAGCGCCTGGGTAATTTCCTGGTCAGCTACCGGCAATAGGCGGCACCTGATCAGAGGCCGATGTAGACGGCCTTGGTGTTGAAGTAGGCCTCGATTCCCTTTCGGCCGCGTTCGCCGCCCCAGCCCGACTGCTTGTGACCGCTGATGGGCATCGACGGGTCGGCGGCCAGCGAGGAGTTCACCCAGATCTGGCCGGCGCGTAGCTCATTCACCATGCGGTGAGCGCGGGACAGGTTCTCGGTCCAGATGGATCCGGCAAGACCGTAGTGCGTGTCGTTCGCGGCGGCGATCACCTCGTCCTCCTCGTCGAACGGGATCACACATCCGACCGGGCCGAAGATCTCCTCGCGGATGAGCCGCATGTCCGGGGTGGTGTTGGTGACGATCGTCGCCTCGTAGAAGTACCCCTTGCGGTCCATCGGCTTCCCGCCGGTGACCACCTGCGCGCCGGCGGCAACGCCGTCGTTGACGATGCCTTCCACCCGTTTGCGCTGCTTGTCGCTGATCAACGGTCCGAGCACCGAATCCGGGTCCTCGCTGCCGCCCATCGGCAGCATCTGGGCGAAGGCAACCAAACGATCCACCACCTCGTCGTAGATGCCGCGCTGCACGTACATGCGCGAGGTGCAGGAACAGTTCTGGCCGGACCCGGCGAGCAACCCCATCCCGGCACCCAGGATCGCCTTGTCGAGGTTGGCGTCGTCAAACATGATCAGCGGCGACTTGCCACCCAACTCGAGCGTCAGGCGCTTGAGGTTGCCGGCGGCCGCCTTCACGATCAACCGTCCGACCTCCGTCGACCCGGTGAACGAGATCTTGTCGACGTCCGGGTGCGCTGTCAGCGCCGCACCGGTGGTCTCGCCGTAGCCGGTGATGACGTTCAGAACGCCGTCGGGCAACCCCGCTTCGCGGAAGATCTCTTCCAGCTTCAGCGCGGTGAGCGGTGTCTCCTCGGCGGGTTTGAGTACCGCGCTGCATCCCGCCGCGAGCGCAGGCGCAACCTTCAGCATCGCGACGAAAAACGGTCCGTTCCAAGGGATTATCAGGCCGACCACGCCGACCGGCTCGAGCTGGGTGAAGGTGTGGTAGGTCTCCCAGGTGCCCAGCAGTCCGTCGGAGACGAGGTTTGCCGACTCGCCGTGGATCTTGCCGACCCAGCCGGCGTAGTACTTCAGCATGTCGACGGACACCGGGATGATGTGACGTGCAGCCGTCAGGTTCATGCCGTTGTCTTGACCCTCGAGCGCGGCGAGTTCTTCGGCGCGCTCCTCGATGATGCGTGCTGCGCGGAACAGCACATTCGCGCGGTGCGATGCCGGCGCCTTGCGCCAGACCCCCGACTCGAACGTCTCCCGCGCCCGGGCTACCGCCTTATCGACGGTCGCCTGGTCGGAGTCGACGACCTCGGCGATCTGTTCTTCGGTGGATGGGTTGAAGACCGGGATGACCCCCGAGTTGCGGACCACAGGATCAAGGTCGACGGCACTACTCATGTTCATCCTCTCGTCACCGGAATCGCTTTACCAGCGAAACAACCCACCGAGCGGCGAGGTTACGCGCTTAACCACCCCACGTCCAGCAGCGGCAAGCAGTCATCTCCCGGCGGGCGGTTTGCTGGGCTCGGCGCACATGCCCGAAATTCAGTCGCGCTCCAGCAACTCGAGCAGATACCCGCCGTATCCGGATTTCACCAACGCGCGGGCGCGCTGTTCCAACTGCTCGTCGTCGATCCACCCCCGCCGCCACGCGACTTCTTCGGGCACACTCACCTTGAGGCCCTGCCGTCGTTCCAGGGTGCGGACGAAGTCCGATGCGTCCAGCAGCGAATCGAATGTCCCGGTGTCCAGCCACGCCGTCCCACGGGCCATCACCTCTACCGACAGCCGGCCCTGGCTCAGATAGATCTGGTTGACCTCGGTGATCTCGTACTCGCCGCGCGCCGATTTCTTCAGGCCCCGGGCGATCTCGACCACGTCGTTGTCGTAGAAGTACAGACCCGGCACCGCGTAATGGGATTTCGGTGTCTCGGGCTTCTCCTGCAGCGACACCGCCATGCCGTCGGCGTCGAACTCCACCACGCCGTAGGCCGACGGGTTGGCTACCCAATAGGCGAAAACCGCTCCGCCGCTGATGTTTTGGAATCGGCTCAGGCTGGTGCCCAGGCCAGGGCCGTAGAAGATGTTGTCTCCCAACACCAATGCCACTGTGTCATTGCCGATGTGGTCGGCGCCGAGGACGAATGCCTGGGCCAGACCGTCCGGCCTGCCCTGGGTGACCCAGCTCAGGTTGATGCCGAATTGCGAACCGTCGCCGAGGAGCCGCCGGAAGCCGGCCGCGTCGTGCGGGGTCGTTATCACCAGGATGTCGCGGATGCCGGCCATCATCAGCGTGGACAGCGGGTAGTAGACCATCGGTTTGTCGTAGACCGGCAGCAGCTGCTTGCTGATCCCGACGGTGATCGGATGCAGCCGGGTGCCCGAACCGCCGGCCAAGATGATCCCGCGCATGTGTGGCTCCTTCGGCCTCGGCCTCAGTCGATCAGGTCGCTCTCGGTGAGTTCGGTCGCGGCCAACGCCGATGCCAGGTCTTCATGGCGGAACACCGAGGTGACGTGGTCGCGGACCACGCGGAACGCCGACGCATTGGTCACGACGGTCGCGGGGCCCTCGCGGCTACTGATCGTCTGTTCGACCACCACCACCCCGTCGTGCACATACATGCGGCCCAATTCCGCTGTGCTGGTGAGCGATCCGGCCCATTCGCGCAGCGCCTGATGGCCCTGCGCGGCGCCGTGCGCGTCCCCGAAATCGATGTCCTCGCTGGACAAGCTGAGCAGCGTCTCGATGTCAGCGGAGTTGAGGGCGTCGTGCCACGCCAGCACGGTGGCGATCTCCGAAGTGGTCATGGCCTGCAAGTCTAGAGAGGCGTGCGGTCGAGCCAACGCCGCCATACGGCGTCGTCGCCGTAACGCTCGACGCCGGTGTCGGCGAGCGCGACCCGCCGCGTCAACGCCAGCAGCAGCTCAGTGGCGCTCCCGCGCAGCGCCGCGGTGCCTTTGCCGTGCTCGTGCGACCAGGCGACGCCACCGCCGTGGAGCCTGGCCGTCCACTCGCCGGCCTCGCCCAGCCCGGGATCGGTGGCGTGCAGATGCAGGGTGTCGCCGCCCTCGAGGGGCAGCGGCGCCCCGTCCTTTCCGGCCTGGATGACGATGCGTTCCAGGAACTCGTCGATGCCGTCGGCTGCCACCGCAGCGTCGAGGGTGAACTGGGCGCCGACGGCGAGTGCAGCGTCCGCCCGGTGCACGACGTTTTCGTGTAGCCGGCGCCGGATCCACCAGCTCGCCGGACGCGGGCCGAGAAACGTCCAGACGGGGGTATCGGGCCCGGTGCGGTCTAGCGCGTCCAGCAGCAGCTGCGCGCCGCCGTTGAGCCACTCGATGGCGGCGTCGCGGTCCGCCGGCGGCTTGCCGTCTGCCACGCTGCGGAAATCGAGAAACTCGTCCATCCGATCACGGACGATCTGGGCGGCCCAGCGGTCGCCGCGGCCGACATGGCGGAAAAGTTGCTCGATGTTCCAGCCCGGGCAGCTCGGCACGGGCGCCGTGGGATCAGCGGCGCGGACAAGCTCACCGAACGCGCGAGTTTCCGCGAGATATGCCGACGCGTGGTCCACCGCCGTGACGCTACCCGTCGCGACGGCCGATAATGGCCTGATGGTGCCGGCACCCCCATTCATCGTGACATTCCGCGGATTTGAAATAGGTCGCTACGAGACCGCAGAGCGGGCGATGGCTGCCGCCCGATCGGTGATCGACACCGAGCTGGGTGCTCAACTCGGTCGGGGCGAACTCGCGTCCGCGTCGCTGCCGATCGAATTGCCGAGGATCGAATGGCAGCCTCCGCCGATTCCGTTCCCGTTCGACGCGGCCGGGTATTGGCATTGGCGAGCCCAGGCGTTGCGGTCGGAACGGCGCCCGCCCACCGCGCCGCGGCCGGCACCGCCCCCGCCACCGCATCCCGCGCCGCCGGGCGCGGGCACCGGGTCCGGCAGTCTGCCACCACGCCCCGAACCCGCCGCGACGGTGATCACTCCGATGCCCGATTACAGCGGGCCCGCCCGGTTGCCGGAGGACCGGCCCGCTGATCGGCAGTGATGCGAAAGCGGCGACCGGCAACGCCCTGCTGCCGCACGGGTAACGTCTGAGCTCATGCGCACCCATGGGTGGGGCGGCGCCAAGCCCGCAACCGACGAAGAGGCGATCGAACGCATTCTGGATGCCGCCAGCGCAGCCATCGACGCGCGTGGTGGCGACATGCGGATCGCCGATGTGGCCCGCACCCTGGGCGTCTCGCGTCAGACGGTCTACAACTACTTTCCCGGTACCAACACCCTGGTCGAGGCAGCAGCCACCCGCTCGGGGATGAGACTCCTGCAGCGACTGGCCGAGCACCTGGCCGGCATCACCGATCCCGTCGATGCTCTGGTGGAAAGCCTGGCGTTCACCCTCGAGTGGTTGCCGGGCGACCGGCACGTGCAGTTGATGCTGGTACACGACTTCACCAAAGTCTCCACGGGCGTGACGTCGGACATGGCGATCAAATTCGGCCACGGGATCCTGGCGGGCCTGGATGTGGACTGGATCGACCTCGGACTCGGCGATGCCGATCTCGACGACCTCGCGGAATACATGCTGCGGATCATGCAATCGTTCATGATCGACCCCGGCCGCCCGGCGCGCACCGGCGAGGTGCTCCGCGCGTACCTGCGCCGCTGGGTCGCGCCGGTCCTGACGGCCGAGATCGCCAGTCATCGCATCTGAACGCACACCAGTTAGACAAGCTCGGTAAGCTGTCCAGTCGAGGCAGGTGAGTGCATTGACGTTCGACACAGTGGTTTGCAACGGCAGGTGGTTCGACGGCACCGGCGGACCGTCGGCGATCAGAGACATCGGGATTCGGGACGGTCGGGTGGCCGCGGTGTCCCCGACGACGCTGGACACCGAGGGTTGCCCGAACGTCATTGACGCCCAAGGTAAATGGGTGATGCCGGGCATCATCGACATTCACACGCACTACGACGCCGAGGTGCTGGCGGCACCCACACTGTCCGAATCGCTTCGGCACGGCGTCACCACGATCGTGCTGGGTTCGTGCTCGCTGTCCACTGTGCACGTGGACGCGGGTGAGGCGGCCGATCTGTTCGGGCGGGTGGAAGCGATTCCGCACGAGCATGTGGTCCGCATCGTCGGCGAGCACAAGTCATGGCACAACGCGCAGGAGTACATCGACGCGCTGGAGTCGTTGCCGCTGGGCCCCAACGTGTCCGCGTTCATCGGACACTCCGACATGCGGACGTCGGTGATGGGACTCGACCGGTCGACGCGCGACGACGTGCGTCCCACCGCGGCCGAGCAGGCCCGGATGGAGCAGTTGCTGACCGAGGCGATCGATGCCGGATTCCTCGGGATGTCTTCGCAGCAACTACTTTTCGACAAGATCGACGGCGACACTTGCCGGTCCCGCACCCTGCCGTCGACCTACGCCAAGGGCCGCGAGTTGCGACGGCTCAAGAATTTGCTGCGCAGTGCGGGCCGCGCCCTGCAGTCCGGTCCGGACATCAGCCACCCGCAGAACATCGTGTCGCAGGCCCTCCAGTCGCTGGGGATTCGGCGACCGCACCTCAAGACCAGCCTGCTGGCGGCCGCCGACATGAAGTCGGCGCCGGGCAGCGTCTGGCTGACCAGCTTTCTGGCGGCCGTTGTCAACCGGTTGGGTGGCGACTTCCGGTTCCAGCACCTGCCGGTGCCGTTCGAGGTGTACGCCGACGGGATCGACCTGGTGGTGTTCGAAGAGTTCGGCGCGGGTGCAGCGGCGCTGCACCTCAAGGACGAACTCGAGCGCAACGAACTGCTGCGCGACGAGGGGTACCGCCGGCAGTTCCGCAAGGACTACGACACCAAGTTCGGTCCGCGCGCCTGGCACCGCGACTTCTTCGACGCCGAAATCGTGTCCTGTCCCGACGATTCGGTGATCGGCAAGTCGTTCGGGCAGGTCGGTGTGGAACGGGGTGGTCTGCACCCCGTGGATGCATTCCTCGACCTGGTGCTCGAGCACGGTACCAAAATCCGTTGGCGCACAACGATTTCCAACCACCGGCCGAAGATGCTGCGCCGCCTGGCCCGGATGGACGGCCTGCAGGTCGGCTTCTCCGACGCGGGCGCCCATCTGCGCAACATGGCTTTCTACAACAGTGGTTTGCGTCTGCTGCGGCACGTACGGGACGCCGAACTGGAGGGCCGGCCCTTCCTGACGGCGGAGCAGGCGGTGCACCGCCTCACCGGCGAGTTGGCCGACTGGTACGGACTGGACGCCGGCCACCTGCGGGTGGGCGATTGGGCCGACCTGGTGGTCATCGACCCGGAGCGGCTCGACGACTCACTGGATGCCTACCACGAAGCCGATGTCGAAGCCTACGGAGGACTTTCGCGCATGGTGAACCGCAACGACGCCACGGTCGAAGCGGTCCTGGTTTCCGGCCGCGCGGTATTCCGCGACGGCCAGCCCACCGAAATCCTCGGACGGGAACGCACCGGCGGTTTCCTGCGCGCCGACGGCACGCCGCGCAACGTGCCGCGGCCGGTCAGCGCCTGACGCTTAGCGTCCCGGCCACCGCGCGCCGAGCCGGAACACCCGCCACCCGGCGCGTTCCCAACGCGCCACATCCAGGCAGTTGCGACCGTCGACCACGACGCGGGCACGGACCCGGTCGGCCAGCTCGGCGGGATCTAGGTCGACGAACTCGCGCCATTCGGTGAGCACCAGCACCGCGTCGGCCCGCTCGCAGGCCTCAGCGACCGAGACCGCGTAGTTCAGGGTGGGAAACAGGCGATTGGCATTGTCCAGCGCCTTGGGGTCATAGACGTTGACCGCGGCGCCGTTGAGTTGCAACTGTCCGGCGACGTTGAGGGCGGGCGAGTCACGCACGTCGTCGGATTCGGGTTTGAACGCCGCCCCCAGCACCGCGATGTTGGCGCCCAGCAGCGAGCCCCTGCAGGCCGCGGTGGCCAGTTCCACCATGCGGGTCCGGCGGCGCATGTTGATGCTGTCCACCTCACGCAGGAAGGTCAGCGCCTGGTCGGCGCCCAGTTCGCCGGCGCGGGCCATAAATGCGCGGATGTCCTTGGGCAGGCAGCCACCACCGAAACCCAAACCGGCGTTGAGGCATTGGCGTCCGATGCGCGGGTCGTAACCGAGCGCGTCGGCCAGCACGCTGACATCGGCGCCGGCCGCCTCGCACACTTCCGAGATCGCGTTGATGAACGAGATCTTGGTGGCCAGAAACGCATTCGCCGAGACTTTGACCAGCTCGGCGGTCTGCAAGTCGGTGACCATGAACGGCACGCCCGCGTCCAGCAGCGGACCGTAGAGTTCGCGTGCGGCGGCCTCCGCACGGACCGAATCATCCTGCACGCCAAGCACAATGCGGTCCGGGCTGAGCGTGTCGTGCACCGCGTAGCCCTCGCGCAGGAATTCCGGGTTCCACGCGACCTCGACGTCGACCCCGTCGGGCGCCAGGGCGGCGGCGCGTTGGCTCAACTCAGCGGCGGTGCCGACCGGCACGGTCGACTTGCCTACCAGCACCGCTGACCTGGTCAGGCGGGGTACCAGCGCGTCGATGACGGCATGCACGTGACGCAGGTCGGCGCCGTATTCACCTTTCTTCTGCGGAGTTCCGACGCCCAGAAAGTGTACGTCGGCGAACTCTGCCGCCATGTCGTAGTCGGTGGTGAACCGCAGCCGACCCGTAGCGAGGTTGGCAGTCAACAACTTTCGCAGACCGGGCTCATAGAACGGGATGTCACCGCCGGCGAGCTTGGCCACCTTGCCCGGGTCTATATCGACCCCGACGACCTCATGTCCCAGCTCCGCCATCCCTACGGCATGGGTGGCGCCCAGATAGCCGGTCCCGAATACGGTGCATCGCATACCACCGTGTGTAGGTGGCCGCGATGAGCGAACGCCGTCGTGACACTGAACAGCAGGTGACAGCTACTCGGCAACTCAGATGCCGGGGATCAGCGGGATGTTGATCCCGCCGCGTCCACCGCCGCCGCCGGGACCTTTGCCACCACCCCGACCGCCGCCACCGCCGGGACCTTTGCCACCGGGGCTTTTGCCGATGCCGGGCGGCTTGCCGCCGCCACCGCCGCGACCGGGCGACTGGGGAGTCAGGATCGGCGGCAGTACCGGTACCGGCACGATCACCGGGACGGGGACATTCGGCACCGGCGCGGCGGGAGCCGGGGCCGGCGCGGGAGCCTCAGCCCGCGGCGCCGGAGCCTGGGGTACCTGCACGGGGACCTGCGGTACCTGCACGGGAGCTTGCTGGGGAACCTGCGGTGCCGGCGCGGGTGCTTGCTCGGGAACCTGGGGGGCGGGGGCCTGCTCGGGTACGGGGGCCTGCTGCGGGGCCGGAGCCGGGGCCTGCGGCGTGGGAGCGGGTGCCTGCGGGGCCGGCGTGTTGGGCGCGACGGCGGCCTGGCCGGGCTGGGGCCGCGTGTCAGCGGTGTCGCGGATCGTGACGGCCAGCGAGACGACGAGCGAAGCCACTCCGATGACGAAGATCGAGGCCAGGATGCTGCCGAGCAGCGCGAAGGGCTTGCGGTCGTCCTGCTCGTCCGGCTCGTCCTGGACCGCACTGTAGGCCCGGCCGGTGCTGAACGGCTCGAAGTGGACGGGGTCGATCGCAAGCGGCGTCTGCGCGCCCGTACCCGGATCCTGTGCGTAAGCCTGTGCCGCGGTGGTCGCGGAGAGCAGCGGCGTGTTCGCCGACGCCAGCGCCGCGCCCCAGGCAAGCGCGGTCTCCGGCTCCTCCGGGGCGGTCACCGGCAGCGTGGTGGCCGCCTCCAGCGTCGACTTGATCAGCGGGATGTCGACCCCGGAGCCGACGACGAAGACGGCGTCCGGGCGCGTCTCCAGGGACTCGGCATTCGACACCAACTCGGCCAGGCTGGCCACGGCGGCGTCGTCGTCATCGGGCAGCGGGTGACGATGCACGTCGGCGATGGATCCGTCGGCGCTGTCCACCACAGCCAAGGTCGCGGTGTCGGGTTCGATGAACAGCAACGCGGTCTGCGCGTAGTTGGTTTCATTACCGACCGAATGCGCCAGCGCGGCAGCCGCCATGAACGCCGAGACCAGCATGACGTTCTCGATCTTGCGGTTGGCCAGCGCGTCGCGTAGCGCGGCCGCCTGGTCGGGGTCCCGCCAGGTCACTCCGGTGGACGCCAGCTGGTAGCCACCCTCGGCGGCGCCCTCGCGGGTCCCCAGGATCGCCGAGATCACCTGCTCGGCTGCGTCCGGCGTGGCCGCGGCCGGGTCACCCGCGACGTCGAATTTCTCCTCGTCGACTAATGCGCCGTCGCCGTTCTCGCCCTCAACGAGCACCATCCGCACGGCCGTTGGCGCCATCGACACACCCAGAACGGTGTCCATAGTCCCCCAATCGACTGAACAGATTCCCCAACCTGTGTTAACAACGGTACCCGCGGCGGGCGCGGCTTATCCATTTGAGTTTGCTGTGTCACGGCTGCAGACCGCTCTGACCAGCGGCGTTGGGGTGGATGTGCGGGGGATCACCTGCGCCCGCGTCCACCGCCCCCACCGAAGCCGCCGCCACCGCCGAACGGTCCGTGACCACCGCCGCCGCCGCCGAAGGGACCATGGGCGCCCGGGCCGCCGCCGCCGAACGGACCACGTCCTCCTGGTGCGTCCCCGCTCGAGGGGCCGTGACCGCCGGCGCCAGGGATGCCGGGGATACCTGGAATGCCGGGAATGCCGGGGATGCCGCCGCGACCGGGCCCTCCCCCACCGAAGGGACCCCTGCCCGGATTGGGCGACGGACCACGCCCGGGCGGTCGCGCGATCGGGCCCCGCGGCAACGGGTTTTCCACCCGCGGGTTTTCCACGCGCGGGTTCTCCACCCGCGGATTTTCCACCCGCGGTGGCGACACCGGCGCTCGAGGTACCTGCGGCTGCTGGCGTGGAACCTGCACCGGGAACTGCACGACCGGCGGTCGCACCAGCGTCTCGGGTCCCTGCACGGGCGGCCGCACGACCGGCAGCAGCGGTGGGACGATCACCGCGTCGGGCAGCCGCGGGGGTTGCACAATCGGCGTCTCGATCACCGGCGCAACGGGCGCCGGCAGGGCGGGCGCGGCCGGAGCCTGCGGTGCCCGCGCCGGAAGCTGCGGGACACTCACGCGCGGTGGTGCCGCCGGCACCTCGATCCTGGGTTGCGGCGCGGCCACGACGGTGGGCGCCGGTGCCTGCTGGGTGGGCACGACGAGGTGGTTCTCGCTGGGCCTGGGTTGCAGCGCGACGGTGGGGCGGATGTTGATCGCCAGCGCGACCTCGAGCGCCACCACCGCGGCGGTCGCCGCGACTGCCAGGGTGCTGCCGATCAGCAGCGCCGGGCGGCGCCGAGCCGGATCGTGGTCCACGTCAGCGGGGGCCGCGTCCAGCACGACCGTCTCGCCGAACTCCTCAGGTCCGTCGACATCTTGCGCGTAGGCCAGCGCAGCGGTGCTCGCCGCGAACAGCGGCGCATGTCCTGATGCCAGCGCCGCACCCCGCGCCAGCGCCATGTCGTGTTCCTCGGGCACATTGACCGTCAGCGAGGTCGCGGCGTCCAGTGCCGGTTTGATCAGAGGTACGTCGACTCCGGAGCCCACGACGTAGATGCCGTCTGGGCGGGTCGGCATCGACTCGGCCCCGGAAACCAGCTCGACCAGCTCGGATACCGCCATGTCGTCGTCGGCGGCCAGAAGCCGACGCTGCACGTCGCACAGCGAACCGTCCGCGGTGTTCACCACGGCCAGTGTCGCGGTGTCGGGCTCGATGAACAGCACACCCGTCCGCGCATAGCCGACGGAGCTGCCCACGGCCTGCCCGAGTGCGACGGCCGCCATGAACGCGGAGACCAGCATGACGTTCTCGATCTTGCGGGCGGCCAACGCGTCGCGCAGCGCCGATGCCTGAAGCTGATCGGTCCAGCTGACGCCGATGGAGGACAGGCGCAAGCCGGCATCGTCCGCGCCTTCGCGGGTGCCCAGGATCGCCCGGATCACCTGCTCAGAGGGCATGGTGGCCGGGTCGGTCAGCCGAAAGCTGTCCTCCTCGACGATGACGCCGTCGGCGTCCTCGCCTTCGACCAGCGCGATGCGGACAGCCGACGGTGCCATCGACACTCCGAGTACGACGTCCATCCGCGCACTCACCACCCTCCCAAAAGTGTTGCCGCAGTAAGGAGGACAAAGGTCCGAATCAAATGGTAGTCCGACTAACGAAGTCGGGAACGCCGTTGCAGCTATGTAGTACGTATGAAGTTCTGATAGGACCGCGAGGGCGTCGGACCACGCTGACCCTGGTACTTGGAACCGACGCCGGCACTTCCGTACGGATGCTCTGACGGGCTGGTCAGTCGCAGGATGCACAGCTGGCCGATCTTCATCCCCGGCCACAACGTGATCGGCAGATTGGCCACGTTGGAAAGTTCCAGCGTGATGTGTCCGCTGAAACCGGGATCGATGAAACCCGCGGTCGAGTGCGTCAACAGCCCCAGCCGGCCAAGCGAGGATTTGCCTTCCAGTCGTCCCGCCAGATCGTCGGCCAGGCTGACCAACTCCAAGGTCGATCCCAGTACGAACTCGCCCGGGTGCAGCACAAAAGGTTCCCCAGCCTCGGGCTGGACCAGCGTGGTCAGCTCGTCCTGCTGCTTGGCGGGGTCAATGTGGGTGTAGCGGGTGTTGTTGAAGACACGAAACAGGCAGTCGAGGCGGACGTCGATGCTCGACGGCTGCACCAGGGCATCGTCGAACGGGTCGATTTGCAACCGCCCGGCGGAGATTTCGGCCCGAAGATCACGATCGGAGAGCAGCACGCGTGTGAGCGTATCTGCTGCCGGTCAGCGGACGTAGGTCTCGTCTCCGGAGGGGTATCCGCCGCCGGTGGTGGTGACGTGGACGTGGTCGAAGTGCCCGTATCCACCGGCCTGGGCGCCCCCGCCGGGGGTGTAATAGACGCCGCGCCAGATGGCGTCCTGGATGCCGAACCGGTCGGCGTTCTGCAGGACGTAGGTCACGATCGCGTTGCCAAGTTCGATGCCCTCGTCGGAGCCGGGGTTGGGAATCATCACGTCCACGGCCAGGCCCTCGGGATGCCATCGGAGTGCATCGGGGCGGACGCCGCCCATCTGGTGGATTTCGGGGAACAGAGCGGTGATGGCGCGGGCCACCAAAATGGTCCTGACCTGCAGGCCCTGTTCCGGCGCGACGCTCGCGGGCAGAGCGCGGGCGCCCACCAGGTCGGCACGTGATCGGTCCGCCCGCGGCCGCTCGGCCGGAGCCATCTCTTCGATGCTGAAGCGCCACCGCGAGGTGTCGAGTGGCGCCCCGGCCTCGGCCGCCGCAATTTCGATGCAACACGCGGACGTTTCCGGAACGGCCGGTTTCGCAACGTTACGGACCGAGGCTGGATTGACATCTGCGCCCAGAGCCCCTGCCACCGCGAAGAGTACGGCGGCTGGGCCGATGGCTGCTGCCAGCGCAGCTGGCGCTTTCCGCCGCTTCCTGGCTAATGCGTGCCTGCCCACGGGAGGTCACAATACGAGATTACAAATGATAACGAAAGGGTAAACGACCCATTCTTGGAATTTGCAATGGGCATCGCACTATTAGCCCGGCAAATTACTCGGGGGTGATTCGTGCCGCCATCAGCCGCGGCGCGCAGGCCGCCGGGACATCAGTCGGTGAGCCAGTCGGCCAGCTCCTCGAGCATCTGCCGGGCATATCCCCGCCAGCACCAGCCGAAGGCGGGCATCGCCATTGCTGCGAGCCGGGATCGCGGAAACATGTTGTAGCGCCACGTGATTCGAGTGCCGGTCCCGGCGGGGTCGAACAGGAACTCACCGTCGATCTTGGTCAGCAGAGTCTTCAGCGGACCCTGGAAATCGGTGATGCGGTAGCACCACGCATGCGGTTCGTCGACGTCGACGACGGTCTCGCGGATGCTGCCGCCGCCGGCGAGTTCAAGCACCCGCGTCTGGCCCTGCGTGCCGCTCCAGTTATTTCCGTCACGTCCGCTCACTGCGCGGATCGGCGGAATCGGCCCGTAGCGCCGCCGGAACATGGTGGGGACGTCCATCTCGATAATGCCGCGGAACGCCTGCTCAGGGGTGACCGGGATGGTTCGGGATTGCTCGACCCGCGCGGTGTCTGGCATCGCACGATGCTAGCCTTCTGGGGCATCTGCGCCGATGTAGTTCAATGGCAGAACATCAGCTTCCCAAGCTGAATACGCGGGTTCGATTCCCGTCATCGGCTCCACCCTGACCAGCATCAACAGTGTGCGAGTTATTCGATTAGCCCTGCTGAGTGTCACGAGATGTCACAACTCGATCGAAAGTGTCACCAGCGGACTTCAGCGCCTCGGGCTGCGAGTGCGTATAGCGCTTCATCGTGAAACTGGCATCCGTGTGACCGAGCCACGCGGCAATGACAGCTGGAGCGACGCCATCGAGTGCCGATTGGGTGGCGGCCGTGTGCCGCGCGCCGTGCAGTTTCAAGTGTCGCGGCCCGGCCTTCTTCACGGCAGCCAGTAACCTGTACACGATCGGGGCCGCCGCCGTCGCGGCGAGACCTAGGACGATGACCGCACCCGAACCGTGGCGCGGCCCACCACCAGAAGCAGCGCCCCGCCAGCGGCGATCACAACACCCGCTCCAGCTCGCCCGCGACCAACACCACACCGACACCGAACTGGGTTTCGGCGCGGGGCTGGTCGCGACCCACCTCAACGGCCGGCCACCCTCCCAAGGCGGCATCTACATGCCGAAGGCCCCGCGTGTCGACCCACCGCGCAGCGGATTGGTCGGCCCCGGCAGCACCGCCGTCCACCCGGCGAGGCGCGCGCCTACTCCGGCCAGCAGGTCGCCCTGTAGAACCGGGCACCGGAGACGCCCCTAGTCGGCCCGGTCGCGGGCGGGACTTACTTTGGTTTGCTAATCGGCTGCCGATCCGGAGGCCATTGCGCCTCGCCCACCCCCGTCTGCCATTGCGGACTCAGCCAACACGGCGAACCCGAAGTAGAGGTGACTGAGATTCGTTATGGCGCTCAGCACCGAGTGCTTGTAATAGCAGGCGTTCTGTTCAGCTTCCAGCAGCGTCGACAGGTTCGCTTCTTCGTCTTCCGAGAAGTGGATCGTGTCGCCATAGTTGAAGGTCAAGATCAGCTTCTGCGGGTTGATGTTCGCATAGCTGAACGGCGGCACCTCACGATCCGGCGGAACCGGTGGGGCGGCCATCTCACACACGATGGTGTTCAGCATTCTGTTCATCAATGCGCCACGCGCTTTTGCCCACTGCGCTACAACCCTTCTCGCACTCTCCTTCTCGCTCGCGGACAGCAACTTAACGGCCTTCATGATCCTGCCCCGCGTGCGAGTGAAAGACGCGAATTCGTCGTCGCTGTGCAATTGACGGAAGGCGAGCGAGGTCCCGGCGAAAGCTTCGGGCGACGGGAACACCAACGTGATTTCGGGGGCTCCGCCGCTCTTGAAGCTGTAGCGCATACCACTTTCCTCGTTCAGCGCGGAATATCCCGCAAGCTGACGACACATCCGCGCATAGCGCTTGAGGACCCGGCGGTCGTCGTCCGTCAACCCCGGCAGCACCGGGAACGCCCCGGGATCTGGCAGGTTGAACGCGTACGTAAGTAGCTCCCAATGGTGCCGAAAGCCGTGGTTCACGCCCACCGCATGCTCGATTAGGGGCGGCTCAAATTTCAACTGAACCGGTTGGACGGAGTTCTCATAGGGCACCATCGACAAGTTGCGGTCCCCCGTCAGCGGGTTAACCGTGTTACCCACGATCTTGGAGAGCAGCTGCATGTCACCCCACTCAAACGAGAGAATCTCGGCCTGGTCGTAGTCGGGGATCATCATTACAGCAGGGTTCCTTCGGCACGGCGCGGCTCGCTCATGCGTTCGAGCGACTGAGGTCACTGTACGACCGCCATCCGACACGAGTCGGCGTGTCCCGCCCTGACCAGCATCAACAGTGTTCGAATTGTTCGATTACCCCTGCTGAGTGTCACGAGATGTCACAACTCGATCGAAAGTGTCACCAGCGGACTTGAGCGCCTCAGGCTGCGAGTGCGTATAGAGCTTCATCGTGAAACTGGCATCCGTGTGACCGAGCCACGCGGCAATGACAGCTGGAGCGACGCCATCGAGTGCCAACTGGGTGGCGGCCGTGTGCCGCGCGCCGTGCAGTTTCAAGTGTCGCAGCCCGGCCTTCTTCACGGCAGCCACCCAGTACCGGTACACGACCGGGGGCGCATACGGCAGTCCAGCCTCGTTGGACACGACGTAGTCAAACGGGCCAGCGTCGACCCCGAGGCGCAGCCTCTCCTTTGCTTGCCGACGACGTGCAGCGCGCAGCACTCCGACCAGGCGATCGGGCAATGGCAACTCACGACGAGATGCCTTCGACTTTGGATCGTTCTCACTGACGCTGCCACCAGCCGACACGCGATTGTTCACGATGCGTAGGGTTTTGTACTTGAGGTCGACATCGCACCAGCGCAGCCCCGCGATCTCACCCCGACGCAGCCCAACCAGGGCCAACTCGTATGCATGGGCCAGGCGGTCACCGGCGAAGCTGGCGCGCAACATGTCGACTTCAGCGACACTGTAGGTATCCACGTCTTTGTGGGCCGACGGCAGCGGCTTGACGAGCTCAGCCGGGTTGCGAGCCAGAAGCCCTTGGAACACCGCATCTGCGAATACCCCGGTGATCGCCTGGAGGCTTTTGTTAACACTCGCTGATGACCACGGTCTGCGCTTCCGGCCCTTTGCAGTCATGGTGCCGCCCTCGGCGAGATCGCGAACCAGCGTATCGATATCTGTCTTGGTGATTCGCTGGGCCAGAACATCGGCGAAGCGCTCCACCAGCGGCTGTAGGTCGTAGGCCTTCTTGTCGCGCGCAGTGGGACGCAGGTCGTGTCGACCCGCCAGGTAGTTCTTGACCATCTCGCCGACTGTGAGTGTGCGCCTCGGCACGAACACTTTCTTCTCAGCCGCGTCGCTGATTTCGCTCAGTGCACGACGTGCGTCCTTCTCGGTGCGGTAACGCCGCCGAACCTGTCGACGTCGGCCAGTCTGAGGGTCCTCGCCCACGTCGACTGTCAGTTGATACCGAACCGCGTCTTTGCCGGTACGCCGGTCGCGAACGGTCAGCTTCTTGATCTGCGGCGGCAGTTGTTGTCGGGACATTTCACGCCGCCGTGTCACCGGTTGACTCGGCATCGAGTTTCGCAATGTATTCCGCAACAGCAGTTTCCGTGACGAACCGACGTCGGCCGATCTTCACTGACCTCAACTCACCGGACCCGATCAACTCGTAATACTTGCTGTGACCGATCGGAATCATCTGCCGCACTTGTGATTCCGTTAGTAGTTGTAGCATCTCAACGTCCACGACTTCCCGGCCCCGGTGATGCGCCTGCTCCGATTCGCTGTCCTTCGGGTGGTCCGATGGCGGCGATTGCGTTGGTGTATTGGGCTTTCCAAGTGAGTCTTTGGGAGATGGCTCGCATGATGAGTTCGCTGCGGGGTGGGGTGCGTTGGCCGGATTCGAGGCGGTAGATAAGAACATTGTCTCGCGCGTCCGGGGTGATGCCGGCGTCGGCGAGCAGTTGCCGAACAAATTTGTGCCGGTCGGCTTGGTGATCAGGCAGGGTTTTACCGGACCACTTCCGGGACACCAAGACCCGCCGGCCCGGCAGCCCGAGGGTGCTTCGACGGTGCGCTTTCGATTTGCACTGCCCGGCAACCATTTTCGATGATGCACCCTTGGGGACGATGCCGTAACGCAGCCAGATGGGGCAGCGCGGTGAGCATGGGGTTATCGCCAGTTCGGTGTGCAAACGCTCGTGATGGGCATGCTGGGCGGCGGTGGTGGGTGTGATGATTTCACCGATCGATTTGGTCAGGTACTTAGTCAGATACCCGATGTGCCGTCCCGCCTCTGTGCCGCCGCCGAGGATGCCTTTGGAGTGCACCTGTTCCCCGAAGCGCACCACATGCGCCGGGTTCGCATCGGGGTCGTCATCGACGGCCTGTAGGGCGTCCTGCCAGCTGGTGAGTGGTGTGTGGGTGTCGGGGTCGATGAAGGTGCACCGGGTCGGATTCCACACCGGCAGCCTGCCGGAATCGGTGTAGATCAGCTGGTCGTGGTTCGGCCACCACACCTGGTGGTAGGTGGCGGCAGCCACTTGGCGGACGAGGGCGTGAGGGATCGCGCCGCGCAGCGCCATGTGCACGTGCGGGGCGCCGCGTTTCTGAGGTTCCACGGTGGCGAAATACTGGACGTCCCAGCCCAGGACGCGCCGCAGGTTCTGGATGAACCGGTCCAGCAGAGCGGCGAAGTGGATCGCATCGCGGGCCGCACGCCGGTAATCATAGGCGCCGGGATCGATCGGGGCGCCGCCCTGGATCGGCCCGTAACTGTCACAGGTCAACGTGAGGAACATCGACGGCCGGTACTTACCCACGTACTGCTGGCCGATGGTGTTTTTGCGGACCTGCCGGGTCGGCAGGTCGATCACGTCGTGGCGGCGTTTCGTCGACCGAGTGCGCAACGGGGTGGGCGGGGGGTCCAGTGGTGGCAGGGTGCCGCGCATCCCGGTGGCACGCAGCTGGGTGTCGAGTTCACCGACCGCGGCCCGCAGCTCAGCGACGGCTTCGTGGTCGTGGTCGCGGTCGGTGGTGGCGTCGCGGTAAGCGGCGACTAGATCAGCGCGGGAGCGCAGCAGCTCGGATTGCTGCTCGGTGGGTTCAATGGCTGGTTGGACCGGTTCGTGGTCGAGGTGCCATCCTTCGCGGCACTGCTGCATGCGCAGTGCGCGCGCTTTTTTCGCGCACGGGGCGCATTGCGATTCCATGGTCGATTTGCAGGGCACCGCCGCGTAGTCGGTGGCGCCGGTGTCCAGGTTGACCGTTCCCATCACCAGCGGGCGGACGCACACCCCGTGAGTTTGTGCGGCGGCGACGGCGATTTCGTGGAAGGAGGGCCGGGCTCGCCGTTCGGCGGCGGTTTCTCGTCGGGGCAAGGGGTCCGCGGAGTGATCGGGCGGTGGCGGTGCGTGGGGGCTGACCGGTGCAGGTGAGGGGGTCGGCATGGCTCAGCCCTGCGAGGAAGCAGTGTC
Organism: Mycobacterium sp. NGS29; assembly: GCF_059812965.1. Lineage (NCBI taxonomy): Bacteria > Bacillati > Actinomycetota > Actinomycetes > Mycobacteriales > Mycobacteriaceae > Mycobacterium > Mycobacterium sp. NGS29. Next base: position 9,068 of record NZ_JCALDR010000027.1, on the reverse strand, counting down.
AGGCCGGCGCGGGAGTCGGCGGCGTTTCGGTGGCCGGAAATGTGTGACCAGATAGTCGATGTCGTCGTCGGTGACATGAAACGCCCGGACCCGTTGTGGTTCGGCGGTGCCGTCCACCATGACGTAGCCGACACCCGGTGTGGACTCGGGGATTTCGTCGCACACTGCCCCGGCATCGCGCGCCGCCTGCCCAAGAATCATCGTGGTTTGGTTCGATTCGGTCAGGCGCAGTCCCACGCGGACAGTGAAGTACTGGCGCAACGACACCACTTCTTTTGACGGGTCTTGCACGGCGCCTATCAGGGTGATCCCGACCGCACGACCTTGAGAGAGCAGCAGCCCGAGCAGCTGGTCGACTTCGGCGCGGATTTTGCGGTCGGTGCCATAGGCGGTCAAGGCGGCGAGTTCATCGATGATCACCACCGTCAACGGGTCCTCGACGCTCGGCGTGTGGGTGCGGGTGTGGCCACGCAACAGCTGGGTGCGGCCATCCATCAACTTGACCAGGCCTCGCAACAACTCCAAGGTCTGCTCGGTGCGGTCAGCGGCGAACGCGGTGAACAGCCCTGCGCCGCGGGCGAATTCCATCCCGCCCTTCGGGTCGATCACACAGAGTTGCACCAGGCCTGACCGCACAGCGGGGGCCAGTCCGGCGACCAGGGACTGCACCACGCTGCTTTTGCCCGACCCCGTTGAGCCGGCGACCAGAATGTGATGACCCTGGATCGGTAGCCGCCACGGCGTGCCGGTGTCGGTGACCCCGACCGTCACCGCCGCCAGCTGCACTCGTGTCGCGTCGGTGGGCCGGGGCAGCCGCACCGCAGCCGCGAGGGTGTCATCACGGTGCACGGTGACCGTGAGCTGGCCGGGCTGCAGGGACCGCACCGTCACGCGACCGCTTCCCCAGGCGTGGGCCAGGGCGTCGGCTTGCTTGCCCCAGTCGGTCGCGGTCTGCCCGGTCACCATGCCGATGTTCAGCGTGTCGGTGGCGGTGCCGATGCGCACCGACCGCAGCCGCGGGACCATGGTCCGCTCACCCAGCGTGGCGGTCAACCCGTGCAGGGTGCACACCTGCGCCCAGGCGTGCTTGTAGCGCCACCAGGTCAGGTAAGCCGTGCGGACCGGTAGCCACGATGCAGCGCCAAATCCGGCCGGGTCGACCAGCGCCAACGCGATGTAGATGAGGGCGTATACCCCGGCCACGATCAGCCCGCCGCCCCACCCGAACCAGGCGCCCGCCCATGCGATCATGATGATCGGCAAACTCAACACCGGGAACCGCACCGTCCACGATCCGAGCAGCACGGCGAGCTTGGCCAGCATTAGCAATATGTCTTCGACCAGCTGGTCGGCCGAACTCTGACCGCTGTTGCCGGACGGTTTCGAGTTGCCGGTGGCCATCACGCACCCGCCTTCACGGTCTCGCCGCGCGGCGCTGACGACGACTTACTCACGGGCGCAGGTGAATTCACGTCACCTTTGATGCCGGTCGCCCTGTAGACGTAGCCCACATAGGTGTATTCGCCCTGACCCATCCGCCGCGGTTCGGCGGTCAGGCCTTCCAGTTCGATCATGCGAATTCCGCTGCCCGCCAACAGCTCCGGCGTGGATGGCACTGGCTGTACCTCGGCCAGAAATGTCACCACGAAGCTCGCCCGTTTGGCTTTCGGCTCATCGGGGTCCGACACTGCGCCAGCCCACTGCCGCAGACCTGTCGCCGGATCAGCCTTCTGCACATTCGGACGCTCAAATTCCATGTCCGGGCCGATCGGACCCAGCAACATCAACCCTCTCGGGAACGCTTCTGTGTGTTGCATCGGGAACCGGTGCCCTTTTTGTATCGCCATGTCAGCTTTCTCCTGTCTGTGTGACTTGGACCACGACAACATATCAACTGATATTTTTGGTGGTCAACTGTTATGCATCGATAGGTCAGAAAAAATGTGAATCGCCCCATGAGGCACTGGAGCGATTGGTTTTCAACTGATCGCGGCTGATATTGTCGGGCATCTCAACTGCTATGGACGGATGGTCATGACCTCACCGACTACGCCCCGGCAGGCGATGCACCGCCAGATCGCCCAAGCCGTTCGTAACGACATCGAGGCCGGCATTCTCCGCGACGGTGAACGGCTGCCTTCCACACGCGAGCTCGCGTCGCAGTGGAACGTCAGCGTCTTCACGATCACTCAAGCGATGGACCTGCTTACTGCCGAAGGCCTGGTGCGCAGCAAGGACCGCTCGGCACGCGTCATCACCGCTCCCGACACTGCGGCAGCACCCAAAAGTCTGCAGCTGCCCACCCCGCAATTAGTCCTTGTCGGCGGCTACGCCGGCAGCGGAAAAACCGAATTCGGTCGCGTCCTAGCCCGCCAGACCGGATGGACAATCCTCGACAAGGACACCATCACCCGGCCGCTCGTCCAGCGTTGGCTCGAAGACCTTGGCGCTTCACTGGATGACCGCGAATCCCCCACCTACATGAACAAGATTCGTCCCCATGAGTACGAAGCACTCAACGCGGCAATCGAAGAGAACATCGAGTGCGGCAACTCCATTGTCTCCACTGCGCCCTACCTGCACGAGCTCACCGACAGGGCATGGATCGACCGCACCCAGGCCCGAGCCGACGACCTCAATGCCGACCTGTCCATCGTGTGGGTAACCTGCGCGGCCGACACCATGAACCTCTACCTACGACGCCGGGCCGCAGCACGTGACCGATGGAAACTCGCGAACTGGCCCACTTACCTGGCCAGCGTCGACACCACTTTCGCCCCGCCGGTGCCGCATACGCTGATCCAGAATGACCCCGACAGCCAACCCTTGCAGGTTCAGGCCCGCAGCTTCATCAAATCCATCCGAGCACAGGCCGGGCAGCAGTAAGGCATTTGCTCACCGCGCTCGTTCTCCACTGCCTCGGTAAACTGTGGGTCGGTATCTGATGGCGTTGGCTCGTTGAGATTGATTTGGCCTTGCGGGCGGTCGGGTCGACGCGGGTAGGTGGTTTTTGGGGGTCGGCGGGGTGCGCTGGCGAGGTGGGTTGGTGTACGGCAGTTGATCTGCTGAGGCTGTGGCCACATGGCCTGGTGGGTGTGGGCCGGGGTAGTGCGGTGTGTTTAGTGGAATCCGGCGAGGGTGATGTGCAGGGCTTGCTGCAGTTGGGTGCGCAGCGGTGGGTTGGTGGTGGTGTTGTTGAGCCAGTGTTGGAGCACGGTTTGTGCGGTGCTCAGGGCTGTGTGGATGAGCAGTGTGGGGCGGATGTCGGTGGTGGGGTCGGTGTTCATGCGGGTTGCGATCATGGTGGTGAGTTGGCGGGTTTGGTTGTCGCTGAGCAGTGTTGAGCTGTTGAGCAGGTGTGGTGCGCTCTGCAGGGCGTGTTTCCAGTGTGGGGAGTGCTGGCCGGCTGTTTCGCCGAGGTGGTCGACGAGGAGGTGGATGAGTGAGGTGGCTGCTGTTTCGGTGGGCGGACGGGTGTTGTAGGTGGTGATGATTTCGGCGATGGCATGTTGGATCGGGGCGGTCAGCAGGTGTTCTTTGTTGGGTGCGTGGCGGTAGTAGGTGCTGATGGAGATGCCGGCGGTGGCGGCGATGTCGTCGGTAGTGACTGCGGCGTAGCCGTGTTGGGCGAAGAGTTGGTGTGCGGTGGTTTGGATGTGGGTGAGTAGTTCGGTGCGGCGGCGGTCTCTGAGGGTGGGGGGTGTGGGGTTGGCGGTAGTCATGGTCGATTCCGGTGGGTGTGTCTAGGTTCGGGTTGGAGAGGGTTTGTGGCGCAGTGGGTTTCGTTGTGGCCACCAGCTGGTTTCGCGGAGCAGGGTGGCGATGGCAGGCACGGTGAGGGTGCGTACGACGAAGGTGTCCAAGAGGAGGCCGCAGCCGATGATGAGTCCGGTTTGGATCATGATGGCTATCGAGCCGATCATGAGGCCGAACATGCTGGCGGCGAAGATGAGTCCGGCGGAGGTGATGACGGAGCCGGTGTTGGCGATAGTGCGGAGCACGCCGACGCGGATGTTACGGGTGGATTCCTCGCGCAGTCGTGAGATGAGCAGCATGTTGTAGTCGGCGCCGACGGCGACCAGGATGATGAACGCCAGAAGTGGTACGGGCCAGGCGATTTCTTTGCCGAGGCCGTATTGAAATATCAGGGTGCCGATTCCTAGTGATGCCCCGTAGTTGAGGATGACGGTGCCCAGTAGGTAGAGCGGTGCGACCAGGGCGCGGAGCAAGACGATGAGGATGAGGCCGACGACGAGCAGGGTGGCGATGGCCATCAGGCGGAAGTCGGCGGAGAGCAGGCGTTGAATGTCTGAGTTGACGGCGGGAAATCCGGCGACGGCGATGGTGGTGTTGGCCAGTGAGGTGTTGGGGCGTGCTGCGTCAGCGACTTCGGTGAGTCGGTAGGCCAGGGTCATCGCGTCGCTGCTGTAGGGGTCGTAGCTGGACTCGATGGCGTAGCGGGCGGTTTTGCCGTCCGCGGATAGGAAGTGTTTGGCGACGTCGGCGAATTGTTGGTTGTCGAAGGCGTCGTTAGGGAGGTAGAAGCCGCTGGCGGTGTCGGATCCGGTTGCTGATCGTGCGGATTGTTGGAGTTGGGCGGCGATTTTTCCCATGCCGGAAAGCATTTCGAGGTTGCTGTCGACGAGGGTGTGGACGCCGGTGGCCAGCGAGTGAGCACCGGATGCGAGTTGGTGGACGCCGGTTTGGAGGCGTCCGATGTTGGCGGCGAGGTCGCCGGAGCCTGCGGCGCCCATGGCGGTGTCCAGGGTGGTGATGAGCCGGGTGACGTCGGCGAGGGTGCCGCCGCCGGTGTTGGTGGCCGGCTGGTAGAGGTCGGCGAGGGTGGTGAGGTGGTCGAAGAATCCGTTGTCGCGCAACGTGATGAGTAGTTGGGCTTGGTCGTGTAGTTGGGCGCATTCGGTGGCGGCGGCGCACGCGGGCCAGTTGCTGATCGCGGCGATGAGGGGCTCAAGGGTGGTGATGGCGGTTTGGGCTTGTTCGGCTTGGTGGCGTAGTGCGGGCCCGGCGGCAATGGCGTGATCGACGGCGGGTGCGGTGGCAGAAAGCTGTTGCAGCAGCGGCCGCAATCGCTGGGTTTGGATGCCCGCGGTTTGAGCTTGGCCTAAGAGCCCAGTCAGCGGGGTCAGCGCGGTGCCCAGGGTGGTGTCGAGTTGGGTGAGCCCGTCGGCGAGCTGGTCGGCGCCGTTGGTGAGTTGGCCCAGATCGCTACGGCGGGATTGGCCGTCGTTGACCGCGCCCGCGAGCCGGTCACCGATTTGGCCGTTCTGCCAAGACAGTTGGGCTTGTTCGAGCCGTTTACCGCCGGGGCGGGTGACTCCGGAGACTTTGGTGACACCGGGCAGTTGGGCGAGGCGGGAGGCCATTTCGTCAAGGTCGGCCAGTCCTCGGCTGGTGCGCATGTCGGTGGGTGACTGCACGACCAAGAACTCGTTGATCACGATGTCTTTGCGGAAGTGGCGATCCAGCAGTCGATACCCTTCGTTGCTGGCCGAGGTGGTCGTTTGGCCTTGGCGGTCGTCGTAGCTGATGCGCATGGTGGTCGCCACTGCGCACAGAGCTAGGACGAAGATCAGGCTGGCGGCCAGCAGGGGCACGGGGCGTCGTACGACGGCCACCGCGATCCGGTTCCAGTAACGGCGGGTGCGGTCGGTGTTGGGTTCACCGATCCCACGCCGGGCGGCCAGCGCGAGTACGGGGGGAAACAGAGTGACCGTGGCGGCGAACCCGATGATCACGGCGATGGCGCAGGCCGGGCCGAGTGCGGCGAAGACGCTCAGTTCGGCGAAGGTCATGGACAGAAATGCCAGCGCGACGGTGGCGGCCGAGGCTGCGATGACCCGCCCGATGGTGGCGGTGGCGTGGATGACCGCGGTCTGGGCGGGGACCTGTTGGCGGCGCTGTTCGTGGTAGCGGCTGATCAAGAACACTGAGTAGTCGGTGCCGGCGCCCAGCAGGATCACCGTCATGAACGCGACGGTGAACTGAGACACCGGCATGCCGGCTTCGCCGAGTCCGGAGAGCACCCCGCGCCCGACCGCGAGGCTGATACCGATCACCAGCAGCGGCAGCATCGCGGTGAACACCGACCGATAGATCAGCAGCAAGATCATGGCGATCAGCCCGGCGGTGGCCACCGAGATGAGGATCAGATCCTGTTCAGCGGAATCGATTTGATCGCTGAAGGTGGCGGGTGGGCCGGTGACGCGCACGGTGGTCGGTGAGTGCCCGAAAACCTCGGCGACGATGCCGCGTACCGCCCGCACCGATTCCGCGGTGCTGGGATCACCGAGGGTTCCGGCCACCCCCACCGGCACGTACCATGCCTTGCGGTCGGCGCTGAGAGCTTGCGCGGCGGTGACCGGGTCGGCCAGGAGGTCTTGGACCTGCCGGACGTGGCTGGTGTCGGCCCGTAACCGCTGGATCAACGTGTCATAGCGCTGCTTAACCTGCGGGGTCAGCCCGCTGGGATCCTCCATCGCCACGAAGATCGTGGTCTTGGAGCCTTGTTCACCGAACGCCGAGCCCATCCGGTCTACGGTCTGCAGCGACGGCGCCCCGGGCGGTATCAGATGCACCGACTGGTGCTTGACGACCGTTTCCAGTTGCGGAAAAAGGATCGCCAGCACCACCGCGGCGGCGATCCAGGACCCGATCACCAACGCTTTGTGCCGGATCGCGAAACCCGACAGCCGCGCTAGGCGCTCACTGTAGGTGTCGCGGCCCTGTGCCGCTTCCGCGGCGCCACGCTGCTCCTTGGGGCGACTCAACGTCGCCACGCCGGCATCGCCCCAGCCCTTGATTACCATCCCGGCCCCCCCGGCGGCATAAAGAAACTGTCGGTATCGCAACAGTACTATCGGTATCTTTGTGCGGCATCCGGCAAAGCGCAATACGCCCGCCCGCCGGTCGCGGCCTGCCCCCAGCGGCCGCGACAGCTTCAGTCCAACATCTCCCGGCCCATCAGCTCGTCGTCGAGATAGGAACACGACCGCGGCGGATAGTGGCGGGGACGCACACGATCACCCGCGGTCGCAACCCGGGCGTGCCCGAGCTTGGCCAGATCATGGCGAACGTGGCGGACCTCCTCGAACAAGACGCCGGGCAGCAGCCGCTTGGCCGCCCGCGCCACCACCGCGCCGGTGCGCCCGACAGCCCGCGCCGGCCGCCGCGTCAGTGGCGTCGCCGCGGTCGGGTCCTGGATCTGGCGCCGGATGAGCTCCCGGCGTTGCTGGTGATTCACCATGGCCTTACCCCCTCGGTGTTGGCCTGCACGGCGATACAGGTACTAACGGTATCGCTCCGATACTAACAGTATCGTTTCGCTAAATGCCAGCCTTGCGTCCGCGGTATCGGCGTCGACGCCAGGCGGCGAGGATTACGGTGAACAGGTGGAGCCAGGCGCGGAGGAACGTGCTGTCGATATCGACGGCGACGAGGTGGATCCACGCCTGGCGCGGTCCCGGACCCGGCTGCTCGACGCCGCGGCCAAGCTGCTCAGCGCCGGCGGGGTCGAAGCGGTCACCATCGAGGCGGTCACCAAGGCCTCCAAAGTGGCCAGAACCACGCTCTACCGCCACTTCACTAGCTCCACCCACCTGCTGGCCGCCACTTTTGAGCGGCTCCTGCCCCAGGTCAGCCTGCCGCCGGCGCAAGGCTCGCTGCGCGAACAGCTCATCGAACTGCTCAGCCGGCAAGCGATCCTGTTTCAGGACGCACCCTTGCACGCCACCACGCTGGCCTGGGTCGCCCTCGGGCCGACACCGGAGCGCCCCGACGAGGTGCACGACCGCCACGCGCTACGCACACGCGTCGTCGCCCATTACCGACAGCCCTTCGCCGAGCTGCTGCAAAGCCCGGCCGCCGCCGCCGAACTCGACGACTTCGATGTCGACCTCGCCATGTGCCAGCTCGTCGGCCCGATCGCCTTCGCCCGCCTGACCGGCCTACGCGCCATCAACCGCGAGGACTGCGAACACATCGTTGACGACTTCCTGCACGCCCACGCCCGCACCCGATAAACCCCACCGGGCCCGGCCGGGTCCGACGTCGTCGGCAACCCGGGGATTCGCGCCGCACCGCCCACCGTTGTGGTACGAACGGTAGCGCAGGGATACTGCTCGTAGCGGGGGTTCGGTATGGGTGACTGTCGGGCCGATGGTGCATGGCCGCCGTCAAGAGCGGGCTGCTCGGGGCGGGCTCGCGCAACCGGTGCCGGGACGTCATGACCGCGGCGCAACCTGCCGGTGAGGCACCCCACGCGAGTGAGATCCTGGATGCGACCCTGCATGCAGCGACCTGCGGCGGTTATAGCGCGGTGCAGATGCGGGCGGTGGCTGATGTCGCCGGCATCGGTGTGGGGACGCTCTACCGGTATTTCCCGTCCAAACCGCACCTGCTGGTCGCGGTGTTGCGCCGCGAATTCGACCGACTGGCCGCCGAGTGCGCATGGCACCACAACGACACCACGCCTGCCCAGCGGGTCGCAGCCCTGACCTCACGACTGCACGTCGAATGGCAGCTCGACCCTAACCTGACCGAAGCCACCACGCGCGCCCTGGTGGTCGCCGACGCGACCGCCGCGCCCACCGTCACCCAGACCGCCGACATCCTGCAACAACTCTTCGCCCACGCATTGGGCGGCAGCACCGTCACCGAGCACCACCATGACCTCGCCGGACTCATCACTGATGTCTGGCTGGCCAACCTCACCGCCTTCAGTGGCCACCGACTCTCCGCAGCCCAAGCCCGAGAGCGGATCGACCGCGGCACGGAACTCCTACTGCGCCAGACCTCATCAATAATCTCCACGTCATAAACGGCCACAACCCCCGACCTAGCCACCCTCGAGGCTTATGCGGCGAATTTCGCCCCTCAAAGCAGCCAACGCAAAGCACACCCAAGTGCTGTCGAGCACAAGAAAGTGCGAGCAGCCGACGGCACAAAATAATTGGTTCCATATTGAAACTGCAGTTCAGGACGCTAAACAACTGAGCTTCGAATCGGCCCATCTACCATTAACCGAACAAACCGCACGCATTAACCGATTG
>NZ_JCALDR010000026.1:0-44985 GCF_059812965.1 Mycobacterium sp. NGS29 | reverse complement strand
CCCGGGCAGGGCGTCCAGCTGTTCCACGGTCGCCGTGTTCAGGTCGAGCGCCTGCTTTGCGGTACCGGGTTTGCCTGAGGTGGTCGCGACTTGCGATGGCACCGGTCCGGCTGGGCTGCCCGTGCCGACGGAGCTGCCGAGCACCGACGGTTTGCCCGACGGTGGCGCCAGGCCGACGACGATCTGTTCGCCGTCACCGAGCGGGCGGGCCATGTTGAGCCCGATGGTGTCTGCGCCGTCGACCGGCCCGCCGGCGGCCTGCAGTGCGTCGGCGATACGCGCACCTGGCGCCAAGGTCACCAAGCCGGGCTTGCGCACCAGGCCAACGACGCTGACTACGACTGGACCCACCGGTGGGCCGGGGCTGCCCGAGGACCTCGGCCCGGTCGACGAAACCCGTTCCACCGGCGGCAGTTTGGCCGAAGTGACCGGCGCCGGCCGGTCACGCACCAACGTGAAGACGGTGATCAGCACCGCCAGCGCGGCGATCACCGCCAACCCGACGGCACCGGCACGACCCGGATCGGCGCGCACCCGTTCCATCCAGCCGCGTCCACCAGAGGGCTCAGGAAGCCAGCGCGGCAACAACGAGTTCGGGTCGTCTTCGGTACCTGCTTCGCTGTCTTCAGCCTCGGATTCGGCTGCGTCGGAGTCGGTACCCGGGCCGGACCCGAACCGCCGGTGCAGTCGCTCCGCGGGAGGTTCTGTTCGCATGCGCCGACCGTAGGCGCGCCCACCGCCACACCAGCCCGAAAATCGGCACCTCAACACCCGGTTGTGGACTAACCCGAGGCTGTGCACGGGCGCCGGAACGGATGGGTCAAGATGGAACCGGCGCGAACGATCCGGGCCGGACGTCCACCGTCTCTCGACGAGCTCACGTTCACCGACACAGGAGGCTGCAATGAAGCTGGCGCTCACATCCGAGGAAGCCGCGTTCCGCGACGAACTTCGTACCTTCTTCACCACCGAAATCCCCGCCGAGATCCGGGACCGGGTTCGCCAGGGCGGATCGCTGACCCGCGAGCAGATCGTGACCAACCACAAGCTGCTGCACGAGAACGGGCTCGCCGTGCCCGGCTGGCCGGTCGAGTGGGGCGGCAAGGATTGGACACCCACCCAGTCGCAGATCTACAACGACGAGATGCAGCTGGCCAGTGTGCCCGAGCCGCTGAACTTCAACACCAAGATGGTCGGACCGGTGATCGCCGAATTCGGGTCCCAGGAGATCAAGGAACGGTTCCTGCCGCCCACGGCGGCGCTGGACATCTGGTGGTGCCAGGGCTTCTCCGAGCCCGAAGCCGGCTCAGACCTCGCCTCGCTGCGCACCACCGCGGTCCGCGATGGCGACACCTACGTGGTCAACGGGCAGAAGACGTGGACGACACTGGGTCAGTACGCGGACTGGATCTTCTGCCTGGTGCGCACCGATCCGCAGGCACCCAAACGGCAGGCGGGCATCTCGTTCCTGCTCATGGAGATGGACACCCCGGGTATCACGTGGCGCCCGATCAAATTGATCGACGGGGGCGTCGAAGTCAACGAGGTGTTCTTCTCCGATGTCCGGGTTCCCGCCAATCAGCTTGTCGGCGAAGAGAATCAGGGCTGGACGTACGCGAAGTTCCTGTTGGGCAACGAACGCACCGGCATCGCGCAGGTGGGTCGCACCAAGGTGCGGTTGGCCGAGGTGAAGCGGCACGCCGCGGAGAGCGGGCTGCTCGACGACCCGCTGTTCGCCGCGCGGCTGGCCGAAGCCGAAAACGAGGTGCTGGCACTGGAACTCACCCAGGCCCGGGTCGTCTCCGGTTCGTCGGGCGGTAAACCGAACCCAGCTTCGTCGGTGCTCAAATTGCGCGGCAGCCAGTTGCAGCAGCTGTCCACCGAGTTGATGCTCGAGGCGGCCGGTGCCGACGCGCTACCGATCGACGGTGACGAAATCGCTTCGCCGGCTTGGGCGCAAACCAGTGCGCCGCACTACCTGAACTACCGCAAGACCTCGATCTACGGCGGTAGCAACGAAGTTCAACGCAACATCATCGCGTCCACCATTCTGGGATTGTGAGGCAGTCATGGACTTTCAGTTGAGCGAAGAGCAGGTGCTGTTGCGCGACACCGCCCGGGAGCTGTTGTCGCGCAGCTACGACACGGAAAGCCGCAACAAGGTGGTCGACACCGAGCTCGGCTGGAGTCGTGAGGTGTGGAGTCAGTTGGCCGAGACCGGGATTCTGGGTCTCGGTTTCGATCCGGAAGAAGCCGGCCAACTGGAGATCGCCGTGGTCCTCACCGAAGTGGGGCGCCGCCTGGCGCCGGAGCCGATCGTGCACGCTGCCCTGGCCCCGGGTGCGCTGATCGCCGAACTCGGCAGTGCTGCGCAGAAGGAACTGCTCGACGAGGTCGCCGCGGGTCAACGGCTGCTGGCGTTCGCCCACCTGGAGCCCGGACAGCGGGGTGCGTCGGCGGAGATCGCCACTCGCGCTGTGCAGCAAGGTGATTCGTGGACTGTGAGCGGACGCAAGAACCCGGTGCTGGCCGGGCACTGCGCCGAGACGCTGGTGGTCAGCGCGACGTTGCCGGACGGCGGCACCGGCCTGTTCCTGGTCGACGCCGACAATGCCACCCGACGGTCCTACGCCACCTTCGACGGCCAGCGCGGCGCCCAGATCGACCTGGACGACGCCGCCGCCGAACCGCTGGGCGATGCCGCCGACGCCTCGGTGGCGATCCGCAACGCCGTCATCCGGATTCAGTCTTCGCTGTGTGCCGAAGCGCTGGGGGCGATGGAGGAAGCGCTGCGGCTGACCACTGAATACCTGAAAACCCGCAAACAATTCGGGGTCACCTTGAACAAATTCCAGGCGCTGACGCAGCGCGCCGCCGACATGTATGTCTCGCTGGAGTTGGCGCGCAGCATGAATCTGTACGCGGCGATGTCCATCGCCGACGGCAACTACAACCCGGTGATCGCCGCGCGCGCCAAGCTGCAGATCGGGCGCTCCGGCCGGCACATCGGGCAGGAGGCGATCCAACTGCACGGCGGCATCGGCATGACCGCGGAATACCCGGTGGGCCACTACACGGCGCGGCTCACCGCGATCGACAACACGCTGGGCTCCACCGGAGATCAGCTGCGGGTGCTCATCGACAACGTCGGCGAATACGACCTGGCAAAGTTGTAAATCGCATGGCCGAACTGTCCGACCGCGTCATCGCCTTCCTGTCCGAAGGCACTCGGACGGGCATGCTGGCCTTCACCGCCAGCGACGGCCGCCCGCTGGTGGCGCCGGTCTGGTTCGTCGTCGACGACGGCGCACTGGTGTTCACCACCGACAGCAGGACCGCGAAAGGGCGTGCGCTGCAGCGTGATCCACGGGCCACGATCTGCGTCGACGACCCGCACCCGCCCTACTCGTTCGTGCAGGTTCAGGGCCAGGCTTCGGTGAGCGACGATCCGCAGCAGCTGCTGGACATTGCGACCCGAACCGGCGCCCGGTACATGGGCGCCGATCGGGCTGCTGAGTTCGGCCGGCGCAACGCCGTGCCCGGCGAGCTGGTGGTGCGGCTGCGGCCCACCAAGGTGATCGCCGGGTTCGACGTCAGCGACTGACGCGTCAGCCAGCCGGCCCCGGTGCTGATTCGGGCTCGCCGTCCGCGTCCTCGGCCTGCGGGACTTCCCCGTCCGTCTCCGGCAGCTGCTCGGCCAGATACTCGGCCAGCGACCGGATTGTCGGGTAGTCGAAGACCGCCGTGGCGCTGATGGTGAACGCCCCGCCGAACTGCGCGTGCAACCGGTTGCGCAGTTCCACCGCCATCAGCGAGTCGGTACCCAGGTCCAGGAACCGGCTGCTGGCCGCGGGCGGCTGCGCAAGCCGCAGGAACTGTTGCACCTCGTGCTGCAGGTATTCGCTGATGAAGTCGGCGCGTTGCGCTTCCGGCACTTCGTAGAGCTGACGCAACAATTCGCTGTCGCCGGGTGTCGCTGTGGCATCACTGGGCAGCAGGTGGTCGAGGATCGGTGGCCGGGCACCACCGAGCATCTTGGCAAGCCGTTGCCAGTTGGCCTTGATCACGGTGACCTGCCCGGTGCCGTGGGCGAGGATCTCGCCCAGCGCACTCAGGGCCGCGCTGGGCTCCAGCGGAAGCAGGCCCTGTGCACCGAGATTGGCGCGCGCCGCATGTGACGTGGCCATGCCGCCCTTGCCCCACGGACCCCAGTTGATGCTGGCTGCGGGCAAACCTTGGGCCTTGCGGTAGGCGGCGAGGCCGTCCAGCAGTGCATTGGCCGCTGCATAGTTTGCCTGTCCGGGCGAGCCCAGCACGCTGGAGGCCGACGAATACAGCAAGAAGAAATCGAGGTCGTCGTCTGCCGTCAACCGATGCAAATGCCACGCCGCCAACGCTTTCGGTTGCAGGGTTGTCTGGAAGTGCGCCGCGTCCTGCTGGGTCAGCAGCGCGTCGTCAAGCACACCGGCCAGATGGGCCACCCCGGCCAGCGGCGGCAGCTCCGACCGGATCCGCCCCAGCAACTCGGCGGCCGCAGACTCCTCACCGACGTCGGCGGCGAAGGTGTGGATCCGGCACCGGTACCGCTCGGTGATGTCGGCGATGGTCCGCTGCGCCTCGGCATCGGGCTCTCGCCGGCTGGTCAATACGATGTCGCCGGCGCCGAGCTGCGCCAGGTGGGCGGCTGTGTGCAGCCCGAGCGCTCCCAGACCACCGGTGATCAGGTAACTCCGATCACCGTGCAGCTGAAGCGGTTTGGGCATCTGTAGCACGATCTTGCCGATGTGACGTGCCTGCTGCATGCGGCGGAAGGCGGTCTTGGCTTCGGTCAGCGGATAGATCTCCACCGGTAGCGGCGACCACTCGCCGTTGCCCAGTCCCTCCGACACCTCGACCAGCAGACGCTGGATGTGCGCGGGGTCGGACACGATGGTGCCGTCCAGCGCGACGATCTCGTAGGCGATGTCCGGCCGTTCAGCCGCCATCTGTTCCGGCGACCAGATGTCGCGCTTGGCGATTTCGGCGAATCGTCCGTTGCGCGCGGTGGCCCGCACGGTGGCAGCGACGAACCCGTCATTGGTCAGGCTGTTGAGCACCACGTCGACACCGGCTCCCCCGGTGTCGGCGAGGATCTGGTCGGCGAAATCCGTACTGCGCGAGTCATAGACGTACTGCACGCCCAGTTTGCGCAGCATGGCCCGCTTATAGGTGCTGGCGGTGGCGAAGACCGTGGCACCGTGCTGTTGGGCCAACTGGACCGCGGCCAGCCCGACCCCACCGCTGGCTGCATGCACCAAGACCCGGTCGCCCGGCCGCAGCTTGGCCCAGTCGAACGCGAGTCGCGCGGTGAGTGCGGCGGCGGGAATGCTGGCCGCGTCGACCGCGCTCAGTCCCTTCGGAACGGGCGCCAGCAACTGCGCCGGCACGTTGACCCGGCTGGCGAACGCGCCCTGCATGAAGCCCATCACGCGTTGGCCGACCGCGAGTCCGGTTACGCCGCTGCCTAATTCGGTGACGATGCCGGAGAAGTCGCCACCGATCAGCCCCGGGTCGCCGGGATACAGGCCGAGCACGTTGAGCACGTCCCGGAAGTTGAGGCCGGCGGCCTCCACCTGGATCTGCACCTGACCCTCGCTGGGCGAGGTGACCTCTGACTCGGTCAGACGCAGGTTGTCGATCGCACCGCGCTCGGTCGGCGCCAGCACGTAGTCGCCGGCGCGGGGTACCGCGAGATGTCCGCTGCGGGCCCACGGCATCAGCCGCGAAACCAGGTACTTTCCTTGCCGCAGCGCGAATTCGGGTTCCTCGCCGGGGGCGCCGAGCAGTCTGGCCAGCGCGGACACCGCTTCCTCGGACCCGTCGTGGTCGACCAGGCGGCAGCGCAGGATCGGTTGTTCGGCGACGATGGTCCGTCCCAGCCCCCACAGCGCGGATTGCACCGGGTCGACGGGCTCACCCGGTTCTGCGGCGACGGCTCGTTCGGTGACGATCCACAGTCCGCCGGTGAGTTTCACCGTTTCGTCAGCCAGCAGCGGTTGCACCACGTCGATCACTTCGCCGATCTCGGTCTGCAGGCGCTGCGCGAACTCGGCGCTGGACTCCTCGCCGGCCGGTCCGGAGCTGCCGCGCAGCACGATCCCGGAAATCGGCATTCCGCGGTCCTGGGCCTGCGCGATAAGCTGCCGCCACTGTTCGGCGTCGGCGTTGCGATCCACGCGCAGGCAGCCGGGCAACTCGGTGGCCAGCTCGTCGAATCCGGCGACAAGCCACGTGCCGGAGATGCTCTCATCACCATCGGAGGGCGGCGGCGGCACCTCGTGCCAGCCCAGGGTGTACAGCAGTCTGGTGGCGTCACCTCCGAGCCCACGCAACAACGCCTCGCGGGGCGCGCGCTTCACGGTGAACTCGCGGATTCCGCCCAACAGGCGCCCGTCCCGGTCCACGAAATCGAGGTCGAAGACCTGTGTTTCGTTGTCCAGTGCATTGCCGTGCCACTTCGCCCGGCAGAAGAACCGGCGTGGCATCCGTTCGCGCAGCATCACTCGGCCGTACCGCAGCGGCAGAAACAGGTCGGCCACGCCGTGCTCGGCTGCCAGCAGCGCGGGGAACGCCGGGAAGGCGACACCGGTGCACAGGTCCAGCAGCACCGGATGGATCGGTTCCCCGCCGAGGTGCTCGCTGAGTTCGTCGCCGACGACGACATCGCCGATCGCCTCGCCTTCACCCACCCACAATGACTTCAGGGACGTCGACCAGGTTGGCCCCCAGGCCAATTCCATGTCGGCGAAGGTTTCGAACAGCTGTTGCGGCCGGGTGCGGCTCAGCTGCTCGGTCGCCGCTTCGACGGAATCCTCGGTATCCAGCGCCGACTCGTCGTCCACACCGGTCACGACGGTCCCGTCGGCGTTCAGCGACCAGTCGACATCGCGCACCCCGTAGGGGCGGCTGTGCACCTTGAAGGTGAAGCCGCTGCCATCCTCGGTCGGGGTCAGCGTCAGCTGCACCTCACGAGAACTCTTCTCCGGCAGGATGATCGGCTCGTAGAAGAAGACATCCTGCACCCGCGCCGGCGGGCCGACGGCGGCAAGGGCCATCGCCGCGTACGTCGCGCCCGGGACGACGACCGTGCCGTAGATGACGTGATGAGCCAGCCACGGCTGCGATTTGACCGACAACCGGCTGGTGTAGACGGCGTCACCGGAGGCAAGGTCTTTTGCGCTGCCCAGGATCCCGGACGCCGCGACACCTTCGCCGCCGCCGATGATGCCGGAGGTCTTGGGCCAGAAGTGCCGGCGCTGAAACGGATAGGTCGGCAGTTCGAGCCGGCGGCGCGGCGAGTGATACAGCTTGGCGAAATCCGGACGATGCCCCGAAACATAGGCTGTGGCAACCGCTTCGGCGATCTGGCGCCGCGCGTCGGTGCCCTTGCGCAGCGAGACGATCGCGCGGGGCGCGGTCGCGTGCTCGGGCCACACCTGCACCGCGGCCGCGGTCAGGATCGGCTGCGGACCCAATTCCATCAACACCGTGCATCCCAGCTGCGCCACCGTGCGCACGCTTTCGGCAAACTGCACCGGCTGACGGGAGTGCCGCCGCCAGTACTGCGCGTTGAGCGGGGTTTCGGCGCTGAGTACCGCGCCGGTGCGGTTGCAGACCAGCGGTCGAGTCGGAACCGCGAACTGGAAACCCGCCGCATACGACTCGAACTCGTCCAGCGCGGGTTCCAGCAGCTCCGAATGGAAGGCGTGGCTGGTGTCCAGCCAGTTGCAGCGGATCCCGTCCTCGCTGAGGGCTTCGACGACCTGCTCCAAGTCCTCGCCCGGGCCCGACAGCACCGTGTTAGGGCCGTTGTAGGCGGCGACCGAAACCCGCGGCGACTTGTCGGCGACGGCCTCGACGTGTCCGGCATCGGCGAAGACTGCGACCATTCTGCCGCCGGCCGGCAGATTGCCGAACAACCGACCGCGTTCGGCGATCAGCCGGGCCCCGTCCTCGAGGCTGAACACCTCGGCCACGCAGGCGGCCGCGTACTGGCCCACGCTGTGCCCGAGAACCACGTCGGGCTCGATGCCCCACGACTGCCACAGCCGGGCCAGACCCATCTCGACGGCAAACAACGCCGGCTGCGCGAAAGACGTGTGCCGCAACGTTTCCGAACTGTCCCGGTCGGTGGCGAACATCACCTCCAACAGTGGGCGCGGCAGCAGGTCATCGACCGCGGCGGCGCACCGCTGCAGGACGTCGGCGAATACCGGCTCGGCAGCGAACAACTCGCGTGCCATGCCCGGGTACTGACTGCCCTGCCCGGTGAACAACCACGCCGTGGTCGGCGGGTCGGCGCATTCGCCGCGCAGCACCCCCGGTCGCAGCCGATTCTCGGTCAACTCGACCAGCTGGTCGCGGGCGTTGCGCACCGGGTCCCCGCCCGGGTCCAGAACCAGCGCGGCCCGGTGTTCGAACTGTGAGCGGCCCACTCCGGCGGTGAAGCAGACGTCGGCGATGTCGACCTCAGGATGCGCGTCGAGCCATTCGCAGTACCGCTGCGCCAACGCCGTCAGCGCCTGCGGGGAGCGCGCCGACAGCGGCAACACCTTGACCTGCTCGTCAGCGGTGTCCGCCGCCGGCGCCACCACCCCGTCGTCATCGGTGGCGGCCAGGTCGTCGACAACCGGCGGCGCCTCCTCGATCAGTACGTGCGCGTTGGTGCCGGTGAAGCCGAACGAGCTCACCCCGGCCCGCCGCGGCCTGCCGTTGGTCTGCCACGGCATCGGCTCGTCCACCACCCGCACCGGTAGCGAACTCCACGGGATATGCGGCGACGGGTTCCCGAAATGCAGTAGGTGCGGCAGCATTTCGTGCTGCATCGACAACACGACTTTGATCAGTCCGGCGACGCCCGCAGCGGACTCGAGGTGGCCGATGTTGGTCTTGACCGATCCGAGCAGCAGGGGCCGGTCGGGGGTGCGGCCGGTACCGTAGGCGGCCGCGGCGGCCTGCACCTCGATCGGGTCACCGAGCGCGGTGCCCGTCCCGTGCGCCTCGAGATAGTCGACGTCGCCGCCGCTTAAACCGGCGCGCGCCAGGGCCGAGGCGATAAGGCGTTGCTGCGCACCGCCGTTGGGCACTGTGAGACCACTGGAAGCGCCGTCCTGGTTGACCGCGCTGCCGCGGATCACCGCGCAGATCCGGTCCCCGGCACGCTCAGCGTCGCTGAGTCTCTTGAGCACCAGAATTCCGCAGCCTTCGCTGCGCACGTACCCGTCGGCCGCGGCGTCGAAGGTCTTGCAACGACCGTCGGGCGAGAGCATCCGGGCTCGGGAGGCGGCGACGATGGACGCGGGGCTCAGCAACACGTTGACCCCGCCGGCCAGCGCCAGATCGCAGTCACCGGAGTGCAGTGCCTGGCAGGCCTGGTGGACAGCCACCAGCGACGAACTGCAGGCAGTGTCCACCGCCACCGCAGGGCCCTCCAGCCCGAGCGCGAACGCCACCCGGCCCGCGATGGCGTTGAGCGCATTGCCGGTGATGAAGTGGGCTTCGATGCTGTCCACCGAGTCCCGCGACAGCAGATGCGAATACTCGTTGGCGGCCACCCCGACGAAGATGCCGCTGCGGCTGCCGCGCAACGCCGTCGGCGAATATCCGGCGCGCTCCAAACCCTCCCAGACGATCTCCAGCATCAACCGCTGCTGAGGATCGATCCACACGGCCTCGCGCGGGGAGATGCCGAAGAACTCCGGATCGAATTCCGCGATGCCTTCCAGGTACCCCCCGTTGCGGCTGTAGATCTTGCCCGGCGTCTCGGGATCCGGGTCGTAGAACTCGTCGATGTCGAACCGGTCCTCGGGGATCTCACGGATCGCGTCGACACCGCCGGACAACAGGTCCCAGTACGCTTCGGGATTGGGCGAACCCGGAAAGCGGCACGCCACCGCGACGATCGCGATCGGCTCGTCGGCGGCTCCGGACGTCAACGACGTCGGCTGGGTCGGCGCCGCGGCCGCCGAGGGCTGGGCACCCAGTCGCAGTACGTCGCCGAGCAGGTAGTCCGCCACGTCGACCAGGCGCGGATGATCCATCGCCAGCGTCGCCGGCAGATCCCTGCCGACGGCCTGCTCGACCCGCCGCCGCAGTTCAACGGCCATCAACGAGTCCATACCGAGGTCGAAGAAGCCGGCCTCCTCGCGGATTTCGGACCCGTCGGTCCGGGTCACGTCCGCCACCACGTCGCGCAGGAACTCGACCAGAATCTTCTTGCGCTGCTGCACCGGAGCCGCGGTCAGCTGCTCGACCAATCGAGTGGGACCGGATGCCCCCGATGCCGCTGCCGCCGTTCCGGACTCGGGCACCTCGCGCTCGAGCTCCGCGAGGAAGGACCGCCGGCCACCCAGCTGGTACAGCGGCAGGAAGCGGGCCCAATCAACCCGTGCCACAGCGCCGTTCGGGGTCTCCGATGCCGCCGCCATGACCTCGGCCATCCCGGCCAGCGCGTCAGCGGACGACAGAGCTTTGACGCCGCGCTGCTCGAGACGGGCGCGGGCGTCCTCGTCGGCCATGCCGGACGCTCCGGACAGCCCGGACATCCAGGGACCGAAGTTCACGCTCATGGCGGGCACGCCCTGTTCGCGCAACCGCCACACCAACCCGTCGAGGAAGGCGTTGGCGGCACTGTAGGCGGTCTGGCCGAAGCTGCCCCAGACCGCGGCGATCGAGGAGGTGCACAGGAAGAAGTCCAGTTTCTGGTCCCCGGGCAAATCCGCCACAGCCTCACTCAAATGCCAAGCGCCCCAGACTTTTCCAGCAAAGACACGGTCGACTTCGGTGTCCTCGAGAGTCTGCAGGGGTGTGTTGCCGATCTCGCCGGCGGCGTGCACGATGCCTGCCAGCGCGGGCAGCTCGGACTGCACGGTGGCCATCAGGCGGGCCACGTCGTGCGGGTCGGCGACGTCGGCCGCGACCACCCTGATCTGGCAGTCATGCTCGCCGCTGATGGCCTCGATGCGCTGCCGGGCACCGTCACCGGGCGCCCGCCGACCGGTCAACACCAGCTGCCGGGCACCGCGCGACGCCAGGTATCCGGCAATCTCCAGACCGACGACACCCAGCCCACCGGTCACCAGATACGTTGCGTCAGAACGGAGTTGCAGCGGCGCGGCGACCGGCAGGCCGGGCCGACGGTGCAGCCGGGGAACGTAGACAGCCTGGTCGCGCAACGCGATCTGGTCTTCTCGGACCGCCGAGTTGGGTGAGGTCACGGCCAGCTGGTCGATCAGTCGGGACCACTCGTCGGTGCTGCCGTCGGGCAGGTCTGCCAGCCCGCCCCACACCTGCGGATGCTCCAGCGCGGCCGCGCGACCGAATCCCCAGAGGCAGCTCTGCACCGGCGACACGACGTCGGCGTCGACGACCCGCTGCGCACCGCGGGTGACCAGCCAGATAGGGGTACGCAGTTCGGCGGCAACGGCGGCGCGGAACAGGTGTTTGGCTCCGCCGAGCACCCGGTGCTGCATCCGCAGCAGCGAACGCATCGACGGCGCAGTGGAGACACCGCCGCGTTCCAGGGCAGCCAGGCACAGGATGCGCAGCGAGGGTTCCTCGGCCACCGCGGCGCGCAATGCGGCTTCGAGTCGGTCGCGGTCCGCGTCGGAGGCCGGCAACCCGAGGATCCGGTACCGGTGACCCCGCGCGGTCAGCGCCTCGGTCAACGACGCGGCGAGTTCGGCGTCGTCACCGATGAGCAGCCAGGCCGAGCCCTCACCGGCGCCCACCTTGGCCACCGCAGACTTCTGCCAGCGCATCTCGTAGCGCGCGTCGACGATCGACTGCACCGCCCGCTGGCGATTATGCTGCGCGGCAAACTTTTTCAAAATTTCCGCAGTCTGTTGGTTGCCGCTGTCACCGTCGAGCAGCGCGGCGAGTTCGTCGATCCGGCCGTCCTCGAGCAGGCGCACCGCCTCGGTCCGCGCAGCGGGGGCGGCGGTCTCGGCGACCGGGGCGCGGCTGTCTCGGTACCAGTACGGGCGGCGCTGGAACGGGTAAGTGGGCAGGTCGAGCTTGTGGGTGGCCCCATGCTGCAGCGCGCCGAAATCAGGCAGGTGCCCCGTGGTGTAGGCGCTGGCCAGGGCTTCGGTGATCTGGCGGTGGTCGGCACCGTTGCGGCGCAGCGACGCGATCGCGCGCGGCGCGGTGGCCGGGTCGGGCCAGACCCGCAGTGCCGCGGCGGTGAGCACCGGCTGCGGCCCGACCTCCAGCAGTGCCGCGCAGCCGAGGTCGGCCAAAGTGGCCACGCTCTTGGCGAATTCGATCGGCTGGCGCGCATGACGACGCCAGTAGCGCGCGTCCAGTTTCACCGTCCTGCCCAGCGCGGCACCGGTGCGGTTGCACACCAGCAGACGCTGCGGCGAGCGGTATTCGAAACGGCTTGCGTACGACTCGAATTCGTCGAGGGCCGGATCCAACAGCGCCGAGTGGAACGCGTGGCTGGTGTCCAGCCAGTCGCACCGCACTCCGTCGGCGGTCAGTGCGGCCACCGCCCGGTCCAGATCCTCGGCAGGTCCCGACAGCACGGTGTTGGCGCCGTTGTAGGCGGCCACCGAGAGTCGGGGGAATTCGTCGGTGAAGCTCTCCACCCGCTCGGCGGCGGCGAACACCGCAACCATCCGGCCACCCGCGGGCAGGTTCCCGAACAGACGGCCGCGTTCGGCGAGCAGCAACGCGCCGTCTTCGAGGCTGAAGACACCGGCGACGCAGGCCGCCGAGTACTGGCCGACGCTGTGCCCGAGCACGACGTCGGGCTGAAGTCCCCACGACTGCCAGAGCCGGGCCAGACCCATCTCCACCGCGAACAGGGCGGGCTGGGCATAGCTGGTCTGGCGCAAGGTGTCTGATCCGTCGGGCGCGAAGATGACGTCCAGCAGCGGCTGGTCCAGCACGGCGTCGACCACTGCCGCGCACCGGGTCATCGTCTCGGCAAACACCGGTTCGGTCTCGAACAACTCCCGGGCCATGCCGGCGAACTGGCTGCCCTGGCCGGGGAACAGCCAGGCCGTCTTCGGGACGTCGGCAGCGGACTCACCGCGCACCAGGCCGGGGGCCGGTCGGTCGTCGGCCAGCGCGCCCAACAGCTCACTCGCGGACTCCACCGAATTCACCACCAGCGCGGCGCGGTGCTCGAAGTGGGAACGACCCACACCGGCGGTGAAGCACAGATCGGTCAGAGCGGCCTCGGGATGCGCGGTCATCCACTCGCGATACCGCTGCGCGAGCTGCACCAGGGCGGCCGGGCTGCGGGCCGACAGCGGCAGCAGGCTGAACCGGCGGTCCTCACTGTCGTCGATCACGGCGGGTGCGGGCACCCGAGCGGGCGCTTCTTCGAGGATGACGTGCGCGTTGGTCCCGGAGAACCCGAACGAACTGACCCCGGCGATGCGCGGCGCGCCGTTGCGTTCCCAGGCGGTGGCCTCCTGCACGACGCGCACCGCGAGCCGGTCCCACGGGATGTGCGGCGACGGTTTGCGGAAATTCAGGTGCTTGGGCAGCGCCTCGTGCTCCAGCGCCAGGATGACCTTGATCACACCTGCGATTCCGGCGGCCGCTTCCAGGTGCCCGATGTTGGTCTTCACCGACCCGATCAGCAGCGGGCGGCCCGGGTCGCGACCCTTGCCGAGCGCCGCACCGGCGGCCTGCACCTCGATCGGATCACCCAGCGAGGTCCCGGTCCCGTGCGCCTCCAGGTATCCGACGTCACTGGCTGCGACGCCGGCGCGGTGCAGGGCCTCGGTGATCACCCGCTGCTGGGCGACCCCGTTGGGAACCGTCAGACCACCCGAAGCGCCGTCCTGATTGATCGCGCTGCCGCGAATCACGGCCCGGATACGGTCGCCATCGCGGATCGCGTCGTCGAGCCGTTTGATGACGATGACGCCGCAACCCTCGCCCCGCACGTAGCCGTCTGCGGCCGCGTCGAACGTCTTGCAGCGTCCGTCCGGCGCAAGCATGTGCGCATGCGAGAACGTGATCATGGTCGCGGGGCTGAGCAGCACGTTGGCCCCGCCGGCCAGCGCCAGGTCACACTCGCCCAACCGCAGCGCCTGGCACGCCTGATGGATCGCCACCAGCGACGAGCTGCACGCGGTGTCGACCGTCACCGCCGGGCCCTGCAGTCCCAGGCGATAACTGATCCGGCCGGCTGCCGCAGCAGCCGCCGTGCCGATCGCCATGTAGGCCTCGATCTCGGCGTAGTCGAGTTCGTCGGACGCCATGCCCAGGTAGTCATGGGTGGACAGACCCATGAACACCCCGGTGTTGGAATTGGCCAGCGCCATCGGGGCGGTACCGGAATGCTCCACCGCCTGCCATGCCGTCTCCAGCAGCAGCCGATGCTGCGGGTCCATCAACCGCACCTCGCGGGTCGACACCCCGAAGAACGGCGCGTCGAACCCCGTCACGTCCTCGATGAATCCTGCGCGGCGCGCAACCATTTTTCCCGGCGCGTCCGGATCGGGGTCGAAGAACTCATCGACGTCCCACCGGTCCCGGGGCACGTCGGAGACCGCATCGCGGCCCTGCCGCAGCACGTCCCAGAACTCGTCTGCATCGGCAGCACCGGGGAACCGCGCCGCATAACCGACGATTGCAAACCCTGATGTCGGCCCCGTCGGTTCCGCCACGATTGCCATGCATTGCCCTCTCTGGTCGGCCGGCCCGGTTGCGCTGCAGCCGCACCCTTCCCGCGCCCAGTATGGCAAGCGAGCGGATCCGCCACGCCGCGACTAAGCAAGGTCACAGGTTGCGACCCCGTTCCGGCCGTGCTCACCGGTGCCATCGGGGAACGGTTATGTTGATCTGGGTAACAGCGCGGCCGCACCGGGGTAGCGCAGACCCGGGAGGAAATATTGCGCATCGGGAAAATCACGATCGGCACCATCAATCAATGGAGCTTTCGGCCCGGGACGGTTATCTCCTGGCACCCGACCGATGCAGCGCGGGAAAAGGCACGGCAGGCTCCGGTCAGTTCGGTTCCGGTCAGCTACATGCAGGCCCAGCATCTGCGCAATTATCACGAGCGCACCTCCGCGGGACTCGACTTTTCCCGGCTCATCCTCGCCGGCTGCGAGGTTCCCGGTCACTGCGATATCGACATCATGGATCGTGCACTCAACGCCTACCTGCGCCGCCACGACACCTACCGCAGCTGGTTCGAATGCACCGACACCGGTGATCTGGTCCGCCACACCCTCGCCGATCCGACGGACATCGAATTCGCTCCGGTCAATCACGGTCAAATGGATGCCGACGAGATTCGGCGGCATGTGATCTCCACACCGAATCCCCTGGAATGGGGTTGCTTCAGCTTCGGCATCGTGCAGAGTGACGACCAGTTCACCTTCTATGCCAGCATCGACCACGTCCACGGGGACGCGACGCTGATCGGCATCACCATGCTGGAATCTCACGCGATGTATCAGTCGCTGACCGCCGGCAACGGACCGCTCGCCTTGCCCGAGACCGGCAGCTACGACGACTTCTGCGTCCAGCAGCGTGACTTCACCGCGCAGTTGACCGAGGATTCGCCACAGGTGCGCGCCTGGATCGACTTCGCCGAAAACAACGGCGGCGGCTTTCCCGAATTCCCGCTTCCGCTGGGCAATCCGCTCAAGCCGTCCGACAGCGACATGGTCACCCTCCAACTGATGGACCCGGAGCAGACGGCCCAATTCGAATCCGCGTGCGACGGTGCCGGCGCCCGGTTCATCGGCGGCCTGTTCGCCTGCATGGCCCTGGTCGAACATGAGTTCACCGGTGCCCTGACCTACTACGGCCTGACCCCGCGCGATACCCGCCGCACGTCGGAGAATTTCATGACCCAGGGCTGGTTCACCGGCTTGGTCCCGATCACCATTCCGATCGCCGCGGCATCGTTCGGGGACGCGGCGTGGGCCGCGCAGAATTCCTTCGACTCGGGCCTGGACATGGCGAAGGTCCCGTTCTACCGGGTGCTGGAGTTGGCCCCTTGGCTCAACTGGCCCCGGCCGAATTTCCCGGTCTCGAATTTTCTGCACGGCGACGCGGCTCCGCTCAACGCCGTGTTGGCCGCCGCCGACATGGGTTATGCCGACAACATCGGGATCTACTCCGACGGCCGGTATTCCTATCAACTGACCATCTACATATTCCGGTACGGGCAGGGCACTTCGATGGCGGTGATGTTCCCCGACAACCCGGTCGCGCAGAAGTCCGTCGCCCGCTACCTGCAGGCGATGAAGTCGGTGTGCACCCGAGTTGCTGAGAGCGGTGATTGGGGCCGCGTTGCGTAGTGTGGGGTAGTTCGATGGATAGCGCTGTCCCGAAATGCCCGGTCTCCGATCCGGCGCGGTGCGACGTTTCGCGCGGAATGGCAAGTGGGACAACGAGTGTCGCTGGGGGGCGCACGCTGGGACCGGAGGTGGGGACGCAGTGCGACGGCTAGCCGATGTAGTGGTGCGCTGGCCCTGGCTGGTGATCGGGCTGTGGGTTGCGATCGCCGTCGCCCTGCCGCTGACGATGCCGTCGCTCAACGAGATGTCCCAGAAACATCCGCTGTCCATCCTGCCCAGCGACGCGCCGTCGGCCGTCACCGCCCGCAAGATGACCGAAGCGTTTCACGAGTCCAGCTCGGAGAATTTACTGCTGGTGGTCCTGACCAACGACCGCGGGCTGGGACCGGCCGACGAAGCCGTCTACCGCAAGCTGGTGGCGGATTTGCGCGGCGACGCCAGAGATGTCGTGATGGTGCAGGACTTCATCGGCACCCCGCCGCTGCGGCCGGTCTTGACCAGCAAAGACAACAAGTCGTGGGTGCTGCCGGTCGGACTGGCCGGCGAGCTGGGCACACCCCGGTCCTACGCCGCGTTCGGACGCGTCTCCAACGTCGTCAAACACAACGTCGCCGGAACGCCGCTGACCGCCAACCTGACCGGGCCGGCAGCCACCGTCGCCGATCTCACCGCCGCCGGCGACCACGACAGACTGCCGATCGAGATCGCCATCGGGGTCCTGGTGCTCGCCGTCCTGCTACTCGTCTACCGCAACCCGGTCACCATGTTGCTGCCGTTGACGGCGATCGGGATGTCGCTGCTCGTCGCGCAATGCCTGGTGGCCGGGTTCTCCCAGCTGACCGGGTTCGGCGTGTCGAACCAGTCCATCGTGTTTCTGAGCGCGATGATCGCCGGCGCCGGCACGGACTACGCCGTCTTCCTGATCAGCCGATATCACGACTATCTAAGGGACGGCGCCGATTTCGACGACGCGGTGCGCCGGGCCTTGATCTCCATCGGGAAAGTGATCGCCGCGTCCGCCGCCACGGTGGGCGTCACCTTCCTCGGCATCAGTTTCGCCCGGATGGGGGTGTTCTCGACGGTCGGTGCGTCCTCAGCGATCGGGATCGGCGTGGCGTTTCTGGCCGCGGTGACCTTATTGCCGGCCATTCTGGTGATCGCCGGACCACGTGGCTGGGTCCGGCCCCGGCGCGATCTCACCGCCCGGTTCTGGCGGCGGTCGGGAATCCGCATCGTGCGCCGTCCGACCGCCCATCTGGTGGGCAGCGTCCTGGTGCTGATCGCGCTGGCGAGCTGCGCAGCCCTGGTGCGCTACAACTACGACGACCGCAAGGTGGTGCCGGCGTCGGCCCCGAGTTCGATCGGGTACGCCGCGCTGGAACGCCACTTCCCGGTGAACCAGTCCGTCCCCGAATACATCCTGATCCAGTCGCCGCACGACTTGCGCACCCCGAAGGCGCTCGCCGACTTGGAACAGATGGCGGACCGGGTCAGTCAGTTGCCCGACATCGCCAGGGTCAGCGGCATCACCCGGCCCACCGGCGTGGTGCCGCAGGAGTTCCGCGCCACCTACCAGGCGGGTGCCGTCGGTGCCCGACTCGGCGGCGCGTCCGACGTGATCAACGACCACAACGACGACCTGAGCAAGTTGGTCAGCGGCGCCAATACGCTGGCCGCCAACCTCGGCGACGTGCGCGGCCAGGTCAGCCAGATGGTGGCCAGCATGCAGGGTCTGACAGATGCGTTCGCCTCCATGAAAACGCAGTACGGCGGCGAGAAGCTGGTGCGGGAGGTAGTGACCGCGGCCAAGCTGGTCAACAGCATCAACGCCCTGGGCAACTCGATGGGAGTGAACTTCAGCGCCGTCCGGGACATGTTCGCCTGGATCGGGCCGGTATTGGCGGCATTGCAGAACAACCCGGTCTGCGACGCCGACCTCTCCTGTAGTGACACCCGCGTCCAGTTCCAACGACTGGTCGGGGCACGTGGGGACGGCAGCCTCGACCAGATCAACGAGCTGGCCGGACAGCTGCAGACGTTCCAGGACCGGCAGACCCTGAACGCTTCGGTGGACCGGCTGCGCGCCGTCCTCACCGGCTTCACCCGAGCGATGCACTCATTGGGACTGGACCAGCCCGGCGGCCTGCAGTCGGGCCTGACCAATCTGCAACAGGGCGCCGACCGGTTCGCCGGGGGTAGCCGCCAGCTGGCCGACGGCGTGGAACAACTGGTCGACCAGGTCCGACAGCTGGGTGACGGGCTCGGGGAGGCGTCGGCGTTCCTGTTGGCGATGAAGAACGAAGCAGCCGATCCGTCGATGGCGGGATTCAACATTCCGGCCCAGCTGCTGCATCTGGAGGAGTTCAAGAAGGCCGCCAAGATGTTCATCTCGCCCGACGGTCGCTCGGTGCGCTACCTGGTGCAGACCAAACTCAATCCGTTCGGCGCCGAGGCGATGGACCAGGTCAACGCGATCACCGACGCAGCGCGAAGCGCCCAGCCGAACACCGCCCTGGCGGACGCTTCGATATCGATGGCCGGATATCCCGTCACCTTGCGCGACACCCGCAACTACTACGAGCGCGACATCCGCTACATCATCGTGGTCACCATCCTCGTCGTGCTGCTGACCCTGATGGCGTTGCTGCGCGCGGTGGTCGCGCCGCTGTATCTGGTCGGTTCGGTGATCATCTCCTACCTGTCGGCGGTGGGCATCGGCGTTGTGGTGTTCCAATTTCTGCTCGGTCAGCACTTGCACTGGAGCGTTCCGCCGTTGGCATTCGTGGTGCTGGTCGCGGTGGGGGCCGACTACAACATGCTGTTCGTCTCCCGGATGCGCGACGAGTCGCCGCACGGCATGCGCTACGGCGTGATCCGCACCTTGACCTCGACCGGCGGCGTGATCACCGCGGCCGGTCTCATCTTCGCCGCGTCGATGTTCGGTCTGCTGTTCTCCAGCATCGGCACGGTGATCCAGGCCGGATTCGTGATCGGTGTCGGGATCCTGCTGGACACCTTCCTGGTGCGCACCGTGACGGTGCCCGCCATCGCTACCCTGGTCGGAGCGGCGAGTTGGTGGCCGTCCCGGCTCAGGTCGCGGGAGTCACCGGGCGAGCGGGTCGACTAGGAGCGGGTGTATGCACAACTACGGGACTGAGCCGGACGGGCGGGGTATGCCGATGAAGAAACTGCTCGCAGGGGTCACCGCGCTGGTAACCGTCTGCGCCACAGGATATTTCGGCGTCGGCCTGGCAAATGCCGACGAACCACCGGCCGACCCGCCGACCCCCGGTGGTAACGCCTACGCACTGGGTGGCGCCCACGTGCTGGGCATCCCGTACGACGAGTACATCCGTCGCGAAGGCGACGAATGGTTCCCGGGTCTGCGACGCCAGATCGTCAATTACCCTGCCGGTCAGGTACAGGGCCACGTACTGGGCCGGATCTTCCCGGGCATCGGCCAATTGGACGAGTCCTTTCCCGGCCTTGGTGCGGACGGTCCGAGTGTCGGCGAGTCGGTGGTGGTCGGTGAGGACAATCTCTACTCGGCGATCCGCGCCGGCGGCCCGGGCACCGCGATCGGACTGTCCGAGGGTTCACTTGTCCTCAACGCCGTGCAGGCCCGGCTCGCCAACGATCCGACTGCTCCCCCGCCGGACCAGTTGACGTTTGCCACTTTCGGCGACCCGGTCGCGCGGCACGCCTTCGGGCAGAGTTTCCTGACCGCGATGTTCCCGGTCGGGTCGGTGGTACCCGCGTTGGACTACACCATCCCGCCGCCGGTGGAAAGCCAATACGACACAAGCGTTTTCGTCTCCGCCTACGACTCGATCGCCGACTTCCCGGACCGGCCGGACAACTTGCTGGCCCTGGCCAACACGCTGGTGGGCCTGGCCACCGGGCACACCGCGGTCGCCTTCACCAACCCCAGCATGGTGCCGCCGCAGAACATCCGCACCACGGTCAACTCCCGGGGCGCCAAGACAACGACATACCTGATCCCCGAGCGGCATCTGCCGCTGATCCTGCCACTGGGCTACCTCGGGGTGCCGGACGAACTGCTCAGCCAGATGGACGCCGAACTGACCCCGATGGTCAACGCCGCGTATTCGCGCAACGACGATCCGCTGACCGCTCCGATCCAGGTGGACCCGGTGCGTGGGTTCGACCCCGCGGCCGTCACCGCCCCGGCCACCCAGGCCACCTTCGGTGGCGGCGCGGATCCGATGTCGCAGATACTCTCCGGGGCGCTGGCCGTGTTGGGTCAGGGCCACCACTGAGCAGGCGCGTGCAAAGGAGAACCCGATGACTGACCGTCCCCTGCGCGTGATCCAGTGGACGACCGGCAACATCGGGCGGCGTTCGTTGCACGCCATCATCGGCAGGCCCGACCTGGAACTGGTCGGGGTCTACGCGCACGGCGCCGACAAAGTCGGTGTCGATGCCGCCGATCTGTCGGGCTGGCCGAAACCCACCGGCATCCAGGCCACCAACGACATCGACGCGCTGCTCGCGCTGGGTGCCGACGCCTGTTGCTATAACCCGTTGTGGCCCAACATCGATGAGTTGGAGCGGCTACTGGAGTCGGGGGTGAACGTGTGCTCCAGCGCGGCGTGGATCACCGGTGGCAAACAGACACCGCAGGACCGCGAGCGCATTCTGCAGGCCTGCCAGCGCGGCAACTCGACGATCTTCGGTAGCGGCGCGCACCCGGGCATGACGAACATGGTCGCGATGGTGCTCAGCGGGTCCTGCGAGCGCGTGGACGAGATTCGCATCACCGAGTCGGTGGACTGTTCGACCTACGAGTCGGCCGGAACCCAGACCGCGATGGGCTTCTCGCAACTCCCCGACACGCCGGGATTGGCCGAGAGCGTGCGGCGGGAAAGCGAAGTGTTCGCCGAATCCGCCGCGATGATGGCCGACGCGATCGGCGCGCGGCTGGACCGGATGACCTTCGACGTCACGTTCACCGCCGCGACCGGCGACAGCGATCTGGGTTTCATGACCATCCCCGCCGGGACCGTCGCCGGCGTACACGGCTACCACCGGGGCTGGGAGGGCGAGCGCAACGTGGTCAGCGTCGGGTTCAACTGGACCATGGGCGACCACGTGGTTCCGCCCAAGCCTCTGGAGCACGGGCACGTCATTCAGGTGTTCGGGTTGCCCAACATGCGTACGGTGCTGCACTGTCTGCCGCCACGGGACTGGAAAGAACCCGGGTTCATGGGCCTGGGCATGATCTACACCGCGCTGCCGGTCACCAATGCGGTACCGGCGGTGGTGGCCGCCAGACCGGGCATCGTCACACTCGCCGATCTGCCACCCATCACCGGCCGGTTCGCACGCTAGGGTCACTGCCGGGTTGGTTGTCGCCGTCGCGCCCCGGCTGTGCCGTTAAACACGTCGCGGCCACCCCGAGGAACGCTCGCGTGCACTAAGGGTTAGCATACTTAGCCGAGCAAAGATTCTCCTCGGCAATGTCCGGCGGGTGGGAAGCAAGCTCTTCGATCAGATGTTGCATCGTGCGATCGGCGTGCGGAAGGCGGTGGCTGGGCGGTGGCGTTGAAGACTGGTTCGCTCGGAGGTACCGCTGCCCGCCTGCTCAAACGAGCGTGGATCCCGTTGGTCCTGGTGGTGGTGCTCGCCGTCGCGAGCCTGGCCGTGTCGCGGCTTCACAAGATATTCGGCTCCCAGGATCTCAATGCCAACGCCGGCGCCGGGATCGAGATCGTGCAGTTCAACCCCAAGGTCGTCACGTACGACATCTATGGCTCGCCCGGCGCTACCGCCAACATCAACTATTGGGACGCCGACGCCAACACCCACCAGGTCAATGCCGCGACGTTGCCGTGGTCGTTCACCATCTCGACGACGCTGCCCTCGGTGAGTGCCAACATCATGGCCCAGTCCGACGGCAGCCAGATCGGCTGCCGTATCACCGTGGACGGAATCGTCAAGGAGCAGAAGAACTCCGACGGCGTCAACCCGCAGACCTTCTGCCTGGTGAAGTCCGCATGAGCAACCTCGAAGACACCCGGGGTGCGGCGACCGGCCCGATCAACGTGCAGGACCGCGCCGACACCACCGCGCCCGCTGCCCGCCCGCACCGCCCCGCCATCCCGCACGCCATCCGCCTCTTCGCGATCCCGATCATCCTGGCCTGGGTGTTCGTCACGGTGCTGGTGAACGTCGTCGTCCCGTCACTGGAAGTCGTCGGCGAGCAGCATTCCGCCCCGATGACCCCGCTGGACGCGCCGTCGATGAAAGCGATGATGCGCCTGGGCCACAACTTCAAGGAGTTCGACTCCAACAGCACCGTGATGATCGTGCTGGAGAGCCAGGGACCGCTGGGCGACGAGGCGCACCGCTACTACGACAACCTGATTCGTCAGCTTCGCGAGCAGCCCAAACACGTTCAGCACATCCAGGACTTCTGGGGCGACCGGCTGACCGCGGCCGGCGCCCAGAGCGCCGACGCCAAGGGCGCCTACGTGATGTTGAATCTGGGTGGCAATCAAGGCACCACCGAAGCCAACGAATCGGTGGAAGCGGTACGCAAGGTCATCGACAAAAACGCGGTGCCGGCCGGGCTGAAGGTCTACGTCACCGGCCCGGCTGCGCTCAGCGACGACATGCATGTGATAGGCAACGCCAGTCTGGCCAAGATCACCCTGTTCACGCTGGGCGCGATCGCCATCATGCTGCTACTGGTCTACCGATCCATCGTCACCACGCTGATCCAGTTGTTCATGACGTTCGTCGCACTGGCTTCTGCGCGCGGCGTCGTCGCGGTATTGGCCTACCACAACGCATTCGGGCTCACCACGTTCGCTGCGAACATCCTCACCATGCTCGCGATCGCCGCCGGTACCGACTACGGAATCTTCCTGGTCGGGCGATATCAGGAAGCGCTGCGCGCCGGTGAGGACCGGGAAACCGCCTACTACACGACATTTCGCGGCGTGGCCCCCGTGGTGCTGGGCTCGGGTTTGACGATCGCGGGCGCCACCTACTGCCTGAGTTTCGCGCGGCTCCCCTGGTTCAACACCATGGGTGCACCGGTGGCGATCGGGATGCTGGTGGTGGTGCTGGCCGGCGTCACATTGGGTCCCGCGGTGGTCTTCGTGGGCAGCAAGCTGCACCTGTTCGAGTCCAAGCGGGCAGCTAAGCAGGGACGCATGTGGCGACGGGTCGGCACCGCGGTGGTGCGTTGGCCCGCACCGGTTCTCGCGGTCAGCACCGCGGTCGTCCTGATCGGCATGGTTGCGTTGCCGAGCTTCAAGACCAGTTACAACGACCGTTTCTATCTGCCGACCGCCGCCCCGTCCAACCAAGGCCAGGAGGCCGCGAACCGGCACTTCTCCGAGGCGCGGATGAACCCGGACATGTTGATGGTCGAGGCCGACCACGACATGCGCAACCCGGCCGACATGCTGGTGCTGGACCGAGTCGCCAAGAACGTGATGCGCACCGTGGGCATCGCGATGGTGCAGGACATCACCAGACCGCTGGGCATCCCAATCCAGCACAGCTCCATACCTTTTCAGAACAGCATGCAGAGCCAGACCACGATGCAGAACATGGCCTTCCTGCAGGACCGAATGGCTGACATCACCAAGATGGCCGACCAGATGCAGTTCATGATCGAAACGATGCAGCGCATGTACAAGGTGACGCAGGATCTCTCCAGTGCCGCCGACGACAGCGCCAAGACCACGGCCGAAACCGCCGAGATCACCAACCGACTGCGCGACCACATCGCCGACTTCGACGACTTCTGGCGTCCGATCCGCAGTTACTTCTACTGGGAGAAGCACTGCTTCGACATCCCGATCTGTTGGTCGTTGCGGTCACTGTTCGAGTCGCTGGACGGATTCGACCAGCTCGCAGGACAATTCGACGAACTGACCAAGGACATTCAGCGGACCGCCGCGGCCACCCACCAGATGCTGGTGTTGATCCCGCCGATGATCACCACCATGAAGACGACGAAAGCGTTGACACTGACAATGCAGGCCACGTTCAAGGCCATGCTCGATCAGATGAAGTCGCTGAGCGACACCGCGATTGTGATGGGGCAGAGTTTCGACACTGCCAAAAACGACGACATGTTCTACCTGCCGCCGGAAGCGTTCGACAACCCGGACTTCCAGACCGGCCTCCGGATGTTCCTGTCGCCGGACGGAAAGTCGGCACGCTTCTTCATCACCCACCAGGGTGATCCGATGTCGCCCGAAGGCATTGCCCGGGTGGATGCGGAGCGCACGGCCGCGCAGGAAGGCCTCAAACAGTCCTCGCTGTCGAATGCGCTGGTATATCTCGGTGGTACCGCCGCCACCTTCAA
Organism: Mycobacterium sp. NGS29; assembly: GCF_059812965.1. Lineage (NCBI taxonomy): Bacteria > Bacillati > Actinomycetota > Actinomycetes > Mycobacteriales > Mycobacteriaceae > Mycobacterium > Mycobacterium sp. NGS29. The sequence continues at coordinate 20,322 of NZ_JCALDR010000026.1, read as the reverse complement.
GGACATGCATGACGGCGCCAAGTACGACCTGATGATCGCCGTGGTGTCGGCCCTGACGCTGATCTTCATGATCATGCTGCTGCTCACCCGCAGTGTGGTTGCGTCGATGGTCATCGTCGGAACCGCGGCCAGTTCCATCGCGGCGTCCTTCGGGTTGTCGGTGCTGATCTGGCAGGACCTGTTCGGCATCCGGATCCACTGGATCGTAATGGCGTTGTCGGTGATCATCCTGTTGGCCGTCGGGTCGGACTACAACCTGTTGCTGGTCTCCCGGTTCAAAGAGGAGATCCACGCCGGGCTGAAAACCGGGATCATCCGGTCGATGGCCGGCACCGGCGGAGTGGTGACGGCGGCCGGACTGGTGTTCGCGTTCACCATGGCTTCCATGCTGGGCAGTGACCTGCGAGTGCTCGGCCAGTTCGGGTCCACCGTCTGTATCGGTCTGCTGCTGGACACTCTGATCGTGCGCACCTTGCTGATGCCGTCGATCGCCACGCTGCTCGGGCGCTGGTTCTGGTGGCCGCAAGTGGTGCATCCGCGCGGCGACAACGCCCGACGCACCTTCGCCCGGACGTGACCTCGCAGCCGGTCAGGTTGTGCTGACCCGGTAGACCTCGATCTGTTCCGGAACGCCCTTGAGTTGTTGCGGCCCAAGGCTTTTGAAGCGTAGACCGGAGCCGGCGGACAGGTCGCGCACCGTGCGACTCGCGAGCACGTCGCCGGCGCCGGCCAGCGCGCCGACGCGTGCGCCGATGTGGACTGCCAAACCGCTCCACTCCTCGCCTCGGCGCTCACATTCGCCGGTGTGCAGGCCGGCACGGATCGGGATGCCTTGGGCGGCAAGGGCCGGCACCAGCTGCAACGCGCAACGAGCCGCTTTCGTCGGCCCATCGAACAGAGCGAATACGCCGTCGCCGGTGTGCTTGGCGCGAGTACCGCCAAAGCGGGCCAGCGAACTGTCGACCACGCTGTCGTGGCTGTCGAGCCGCTGGCGCCACCTGGAATCTCCCATGGCACTGAGCTTTTCGGTCGAACTCACGATGTCGGTGAACAGCACGGTCTTGAGCACGCGTTCGTCGACCGGGGCACCGGACTCCCCGGTGAAGAAGTCAAGCACCCGCTGGCAGTAGACGTCGATGATGTCGAACGGGGTGTGGGGGCCGGGCGGCAAGCGATGAAACTGAGCGTTCGGAATGGCGGCCGCCAACGCCGCCGCGGATTCGACCGGCACCAGTTGATCACCCGGACGTGCGAGAACCAGGGTGGGAACGCGGACTGCAGGCAGTACGGAACGAACATCTGACTCCATGAACGCCTGCCACCACAGCTTCGCCATCGAGGGACTCGAAATCGATCGCTGCAGCTTGCCGAACAGCTCACGCACGCCGGGGACCTCGGCCGCTTCACCGTAAAAGAGCTCCACCAATGCTCCTCGGCCCCAGTCGTGTTCGATCACGGTGAGCTGTGACCGCATCTCGGCGGGGGTGAAACCCCACGGGAAATCAGGCAGATCCTGCAAGAAACGTGCGGCAGTGCCGTACAGGCCCAGCAAGCTGACGCGATCGGGATGGGACGCGGCAAACAGGACGCTTACCGATCCACCTTCACTGGTACCCATGAGTGCGGCCCGATCGAGTCCGACCGCGTCGAGGATCGCCAGCAGATCTTCGACGCGTTCGTCCAGGGACAGCAGGTGCGTCGCAGGATCGGAGAGACCGGTGCCACGCCGGTCCCACACGACGCACCGGACCCGTTCGGCGAAGCGTTCGATGCTGCGCGCGTACGGACTGCCCGGTTCGTCGATCACGTCGACATTGCTGACCACCCACCCCGGTACCCAGACGACCGTCGGTCCGGAGTCGCCGAAGACCCGGTACGCGAGGTGTACGTCGCCGTTGCGCGCATAGTGGACCCGGTCGTCACTCACCCAGCTATGGTGACACGGCCACCGCGCCCCCGACCCCGCTACACCCGGACGGTGATCACCGCCAATCCACCCATCGGCTTCTGGAACAACGACGCGACGGGTACCACGGTCTTCGACCGGCGAATCTGATGCGCCGAAAACTATTCGGCCAGTTGGAGACACACCGCAATCGCTCCGTCGCCGACGTGCAGCGCAAGCACCGGACCCAACGGCGTGACGATCGCCGGTTCACACTTCGGTAGCCGTTCGGCCAGCGCCGCCGCCAGGTCCTGCGCGCCCGCCGGGTTGGCGACATGGTGCACCGCGAGCGCAGCCGGGTGCTCCCCCACCAATTCACACACCTGATCGACCAGCGCCGTGAGAGCGCCCCGGGTAGTCCGGATCCGTTGTGCCAGAACCAGATTTCCATCGTCGATGTGCAACAGTGGCTTGAGCGACAGGGCGGTGCCCAACCACGCCTTGGCACCGCCGATCCGGCCGCTGCGGCGCAGATTGTCCAGCCGGTGCACCACCATATAGGCGTGCGTCCGCGACACCCCGGACGCTGCGGCAGCGGCGACGGCAGCCAGATCCTCGCCCGCCGCAGCGGCGCGCGCGGCGGCCAGCGCCAGGAATCCGGTGCCCATTGCCGTCGATTTGGAATCGATCACCCGTACCGCCGGTCCGAGGTCGGTGGCGACGAGTTCGGCGGCCCGGTAGGTTCCGGACAGTCCCGACGAAATATGCACTGCCACAACGCCGTCACCGCCGCTGTCGGCCAGCGCCTGTTCGTAGGCGCCCCCGAGCTCGGCAGGAGTCGCTGCCGCGGTGGTGGCGTTGCGCTTGTGGATGTCGGCGGGGATGTCGTCCACGCCGTCACGCAGGTCCGCGTCATCGAGCAGGATGTGCAGCGGGACCTCCCGGATACCCCACGTGTCGCGCAGATCGACCGGAATCCGCGACGAGCTGTCAGTGACCACGACGACGGTCACCGGCGCCGCTCCTTCCCATCGCTACGCTCTGCATCGTCACCGGCGCGGCTCACGGTCGGTGGGATTTCTCGCTCGGTGCGCCAGTCTTCTGCACGGCTTCGGCCAGCGCCTTGAGCATCAGTTCGGCGACCGCCTGATGCGCTTCGAAGTTCCAGTGAATGCCGTCGGGATTTCCTCGCCCGCTCATGATCTCATCCGCGACAGCGGCTTTGAGGTCCACCAACGGAACATCATGCTGTTGGGCCCATTCGGTGATCGCTGCGACGGTTCCCGCGCGCCCGTGGTGCGCCTTGCCGTATGTCTCGGCCATGTGCACCGACGGCAGCGACGCCACAATCGGAATGCCAGGCCGGTTGAAATCGATTGCACCGCGGGTTTTTTCCAGGTAATAGGCGGTCAACCGGGGAGGAAGGGCGGGCCTGGCCACCGGCGAAAACCGTGGCTGGAGCCAGCCGTATCCGTCGCGGACCCAGCGCCGCAACCGGGGCGGGCGCACGTACCGGATCAACTCACGCAACGCGGTCGGCCACACCGACGGCAGTGAGTCCATCCCACTGGTAGCGAAGATCACCGCGCCGGCCCGGGGCAGCGCAGCCCAGGAGCGGGGGTCCTGAGTCGCTGCCCACCACACGTCACGACAGGTCCACCCGATGCGCCCGATCAAGTCGACATCCCAACCCAGTTCAGCGGCAACGATATTGGGCCAGATGCGCGGATCGTCTGCTGGCAGGCCACCGGTGGGCCCGTAGTAGGACAGCGAGTCGGCGAAGATCAACAGGGTCGGTTTACCGACCGGTCGGTATTCAGAGGACATCGTTGGACACCTGCGCCGAGGCGTTCCACACGTCCAACCGCCACCCGATCTCGTCGAAGCCGGCGCCACCCTCGGAATGCCCGGACAGTTGCACCCAACTGCAGTTGCCCATGCCACCCAGGATCGGCCAGTTGGCGACCGGCAACTTCAACAGCGCCGCCGACAGCGCGGCGATCAGGCCGCCGTGCGCGACCAGGACCACGGGGCGCTCCGGGGCGCCCGCATCCCCCCACTCGGGCGCGCCGGCGACCAACTCCGCGACCAGCGGCACACTGCGGGCGGCGACGTCGACTCTGCTCTCCCCGCCGTGCGGTGCCCAGCGGGCGTCTTCGCGCCACGCCAGCCGGGCCCCCGGAACGTCGGCGTCAATCTGGCTGTGCGTCATACCCTGCCACTCGCCGAGGTGGGTCTCACGCAGTCGCGCGTCCACCCGCACCGGCAGTCCGGTCTGCTCCCCCAGGCTGGTCGCGGTGTCATAGGCGCGGCGCAAGTCCGACGACACGATCAGCAGCGGCTGCAATTTGCCCAGCACCTCTGCCGCCGCAACCGCCTGAGCGCGGCCCAGCTCACTCAGGTCCGTGTCGAGCTGACCCTGCATGCGGCTGCCCAGGTTGTAGTCGGTCTGCCCGTGTCGGAGCATCACCAACCGGCGCGCGGTCATGGCGCGTCCACCTCCGGGTCGGACAGGTCCACCGGAACCACGGGGCAGTCTGCCCATAGCCGGTCCAGCGCATAGAAGTTGCGGTCGTCCTGGTGCTGGATGTGCACGACGATGTCGCGGTAGTCCAGCAGGGTCCAGCGGCCTTCCCGCGCCCCCTCGCGGCGGGCCGGTTTGTGACCGGCCTGGCGCATCTTCTCTTCCACTTCGTCGACGATTGCATTGACCTGGCGCTCGTTGGACGCCGAAGCGATCACGAAGCAGTCGGTGATGACCAGCTGGCCGGAGACATCGATGACCAGCACGTCGTCGGCGAGCTTGGCGGCCGCAGCGTGGGCGGCCACCGTGGCCATGTCGATCGCTTCCTGATTTGCGCTCATGTGCTTTTACCGGCGGCCAGGCTGCGGGCGGCCGGGTCCTCGCTTTCCTCGGGTGCCCGGTAGAGATGCCGCTTGGAGACGTACTGCACGACGCCGTCGGGCATCAGGTACCACAGCGGCCGGCGCTGCGCGGCGCGCTCCCGGCAGTCGGTCGACGAGATGGCCAGCGCAGGAACGGTGATCAGCGTCAGCGCATCCTCCGGCAGATCGCTCAGCACGCCGGTGATGTGGTCCTGGCTCAGCTCGTAGCCCGGCCGGCTGACCCCGATGAACCGCGCCAGCTCGAACAGTTCCTCCCAGCGTTGCCAGGACAGGATCGAGGCCAGCGCGTCGGCTCCGGTGATGAAGTACAGCTCGGCATCGGGGTTCAGGGTGCGCAGTTCCCGCAGCGTGTCCTTGGTGTAGGTGGGACCGCCGCGGTCGATGTCGACGCGGCTCACCGAGAAGCGGGGGTTGGATGCGGTGGCGATCACCGTCATCAGATACCGGTCCTCAGCGGCGGACACATTGCGGGATTTCTGCCACGGCTGGCCGCTGGGCACGAACACCACTTCGTCGAGCGCGAACGCATGGGCCACCTCGCTGGCAGCGACCAGGTGGCCGTAATGAATGGGATCGAACGTCCCACCCATCACTCCCAGCCTGCGCAGCCGCGTTTGCATGGTGTGCCAGCTTACTGGAGCAGCGGTCACGGTATTCTCTAGGCATGCGTGCAACCATTGACAAGGCAGGTCGATTGGTTATTCCTAAGCCATTGCGGGATCAGCTGGGCCTGCGACCGGGCGAGGTGGAGGTGACGGCCGACGGTGCGGCCCTGCGAGTCGAACCCATCGCCGGGGAGTCACTCGGGGAGCGGGACGGCCGTCTGGTGATTCCGGCGGGTGGGGCCGACATCGACGACGCCGTGGTGCGGACGCTGCGCGATGCCGGCCAGCGCTAGATCCGGCACGCTGCTGGTCGACACCAGCGTCGCGGTTGCGCTCGTCGTCGCCGACCATGCCCAGCACGAGCAGACCTTCCGCGCGCTGCGCGGGTGCGACCTGGGGTTGGCGGGACACGCCGCTTTCGAAACGTTCTCGGTGCTCACCAGGTTGCCGCCGCCGGCCCGCCGGACCGCGGCGACCGTCGCACGATTGCTCGCCCAGACATTCCCGGAAACCAGATATCTCGGTGCGCGCGCGGCCACCGCACTGCTTGACGATCTGGGAACGATCGGCATCGCCGGCGGCACCGTGTATGACGCCCTGGTCGGCGCCTCGGCCAATGAGCACCGCCTACCACTCGCCACCCGCGACCGGCGGGCACTGGAGGTTTACCGCGCATTGAATGTGCAGATCGAGTTGCTCAGCTGAACCGAGACGTCCTTTTGGTGCGATGGCGCCCCATCGGGAGCTTCGATCGTGTACAAGGAGTCTGTGGAAAATTCGCTGCCAACAACAGATCAGGCGCAGCAGTGGCGAGACGCCATGACCAAGCGGGTCTACACCCGATCGGTGGTCACCGGTGAGATATCGCTGCCGGCTATTCCGAGCATGCTCGAGGAATACGTGCAGATGTGCAGCCGGATCTTCAGCGGGGTCGGACGGGAATTCAACGAAGACGAGCTGGCCCATCTGCGCAAGGTGCTGGAAGGCCAACTGGCGGAGGCCTATTCCATCTCGCATCGTTCGAACATCGTCATCTCCTACAACGCCCCCGTCGGCCCGACGCTGCACTATCAGGTCAACGCTCGATGGTTCACCGTGGCCGAGGCTTACGAGAACTGGATCGCCACTCGCGAGCCACCGTTGTTCGGCACCCAGCCCGACGCCCGTGTCTGGGCGTTGGCCGGCGAAGCCACCGATCCCACCACACATCGGATACTCGAAATCGGTGCGGGCACCGGACGAAACGCGCTGCCACTGGCCCGGCGCGGGCATCCGGTCGATGTGGTGGAGCTGACGCCCAAGTTCGCCGAAATCATCCGCACGCAGGCGCGTCAGGAACAGCTCGACGTACGCATCATCGTGCGCAATGTTTTCGAGACCACCGATGACCTGCGGCGCGACTATCAACTGATCACGCTGTCCGAGGTGGTGTCCGATTTCCGGACCACGCAGCAGTTACGCGGCCTGCTCGAGCTCGCCGCCGAATGCCTGGCTCCCGGCGCGCAGTTGGTGTTCAACGCATTCCTGACCCGCAACGGTTTCGAACTCGACAGTGCCACACGTGAATTCGGGCAACAGGCGTACACCAGCATTTTCACCCGCCAGGAACTCGACGACGCAGTGGCCGGTCTGCCTCTCGAACTGATCTCCGACGAGTCGGTGTACGACTACGAGCAGGCCCATCTGCCGCCCGGTGGGTGGCCGCAAACCAGTTGGTATGCGGCGTGGGTCAGCGGATTGGACGTGTTTCCCGTCGAGCGCGAGAACAGCCCGATCGAGATGCGCTGGTTGGTGTTCCGCAAAACCAGCTGAACTCAGACGGGCAGCAACTGATCGATCACGGCTGCCAGCTGCTTGGCCGACCGGCATTCGTGCATGGTGATCACGTCCTGGTAGCGCGGTACGGCCGAATCACCGCTGCCCCAGAGGTGTTTGGGCTCCGGGTTGAGCCAGTGCGCATGCCGGGCGGCGGTGACCATGTCGTCGAGCACGTCCACCGCCGGGTTGCGGTAGTTGGTGCGGCCGTCGCCGAGGATCAACAACGAACTGCGCGGCGACAGCACATTCGGGTTGCCCTGCATGAATGTGACGAATGCATTGCCGTAGTCGGAGTGCCCGTCGCGGGCATACACACCCGCCTCGCGGGTGATCCGCTGAATAGCCACCGCCAGATCGGCCTCCGGACCGAACATGTGCGTCACCTCGTCGGTGGTGTCGATGAAGGCGAACACCCGGACGCGGGAAAACTGCTGTCGCAGCGCATGAACCAACAACAACGTGAAATGACTGAACCCGGCGACCGACCCGGACACGTCGCACAACACCACCAGTTCCGGGCGCGCTGGACGGGGCTTCTTGAGCACCACGTCGATCGGCACGCCGCCGGTGGACATCGACTTGCGCAGCGTCTTGCGCAGGTCGATCGATCCCGCGCGGGAGCGACGCCGCCGCACAGCCAGCCGGGTCGCCAGGGTGCGCGCGAGCGGCGCGACCACGCGGCGCATCTGGCGCAGCTGGTCACCCGACGCGCGCAGGAACTCGACGTTCTCGGAAAGCTGCGGAATGCCGTACATCTGCACATGCTCCCGGCCCAGTTGCTCGGCGGTCCGACGCTTGGTCTCCGCGTCGACCATCTTGCGCAACTGCGTGATACGCTGCGCAGCAAGCGCTTTGGCGATCTGTTCCTGACTCGGGGTGGGCTCGTCGCCGTAGGGGGCGAGCAACCCGGCCAGCAGCTTGCCCTCCAACTCGTCCAGCGCCATCGCCTTGAGCGCCTGGTAGGAGGAAAACGACGGGCCGCGGCTGGAATTGTATTTGCCGTAGGCCTCCACGATGCGGGCGATCATCTGCACCAGCCGCTGGTCCATGTCGGCGAGTTCAGGGTGCTCGGTGAGCAGGTCCAGCAGCAACTGGCGCATTGCCTCGACATCGTCGGGCGGCAGCGCGTCCGGGTCTTCGGACCCGTCACCTTCAGTGACCACGGCGCGGGCGCCCAGCGCAGCGGGAAACCACAGATCGAACATGGCGTCGTAGGTCTCCCGATGCTCCGGTCGGCGCAACACCGCACACGCCAACCCTTCGCGCAGCACCTCACGGTCACCCAACCCCAGCGTGGCCATCACCCGTCCGGCGTCCACCGTCTCCGACGGGCCCACCGAAATCCCGCTGCCGCGAAGCGCTTCCACGAACCCGACCAAGTGTCCGGGCAACCCGTGTGGGGCGAGTGGCCGGCTGGGCCGGATGCGTCGGGTAGCCATCAGTTGAGCCTTAGTTCTCCGGCCGCGCGCTGCTGGTCGGACTGGTGTTTGAGTACCACCCCGAGGGTGGCGGCGACGACCGCGTCGTCGATGGTGTCCATCCCCAGCGCCAGCAGCGTGCGGCCCCAGTCGATGGTCTCGGCTATCGACGGCACCTTCTTGAGCTGCATCCCGCGCATCACCCCGATGATGCGCACCAGTTCCTCGGCGAGGTGTTGCGGCAGTTCGGGCACCCGGGACAGCAGGATCCGACGTTCCAGCTCCGGGGTCGGAAAGTCGATGTGCAGGAACAGACAACGACGTTTGAGGGCCTCGGACAGTTCGCGGGTGGCGTTGGAGGTCAGCACCACCAACGGTGTTCGCGTCGCGGTGATGGTGCCGAGTTCGGGGACGGTCACCGCGAAGTCTGAAAGCACCTCCAGCAGCAGACCTTCGATCTCGATGTCCGCCTTGTCGGTTTCGTCGATCAGCAACACCGTGGGTTCGGTGCGGCGGATCGCCGTCAGCAATGGCCGTTGCAGCAGGAACTCCTCGCTGAACACGTCGTCCTTGGTGGCCTGCCAGTCACCCGAGCCGGCCTGGATTCGCAGGATCTGCTTGGCGTGGTTCCACTCGTACAGCGCGCGGGCCTCGTCGACGCCCTCGTAGCACTGCAGACGGACCAGACCGGAGTCGGTCGCCTGCGCAATCGCCCGCGCCAGTTCGGTCTTGCCGACCCCGGCCGGGCCCTCCACCAACAACGGCTTGCCGAGCCGGTCGGCCAGGAAAACCGCAGTGGCAGTAGCGGTGTCGGGCAGGTAACCGGTCTCGGCCAGCCGGCGCGAGACGTCGGCGATGTCGGCGAACAGCGGCACGGGCCGCGCGGGCACGCTCATCTATGACTCCTAGGGTTCAGGCCGGACGGGTGTGGCCGTCACCCCACACAATCCACTTGGTCGAGGTCAGCTCCGGCAACCCCATCGGGCCGCGGGCGTGCAGCTTCTGGGTGGAGATGCCGATCTCGGCGCCGAACCCGAACTGCTCACCGTCGGTGAACGCGGTCGACGCGTTCACCATCACCGCCGCGGCGTCCACCTGCTCGGTAAAACGTTGCGCGGCAGCAAGATCGGTAGTCACGATGGCTTCGGTGTGCCCGGTGCCGAACTCGTTGATATGCGCGATGGCGCCCTCGACACCGTCGACCACGGCCACCGCGATGTCCATCGCGAGATATTCCCGACGCAGGTCCTCCTCGCCGGCGTCGAGATGCACGGTGACGCCGGCGTCCTGCAGGACACTGAGCAGCCGCGGCATCGCCTGCCCGGCGATCGCGGCGTCGACCAGTAAGGTCTCCGCGGCGTTGCAGACATTGGGCCGGCGCGTCTTGGAGTTCAGCAGGATTCGCTCGGCGACGTCGAGGTCGGCGGCGTGGTGGACGTAGACGTGACAGTTGCCGACGCCGGTCTCGATGGTGGGAACCTGCGCGTCCCGCACCACCGCTTCGATGAGTCCGGCGCCGCCGCGCGGGATGGCCACGTCCACCAGGCCGCGCGCCTGGATGAGGTGCGTGACGGTGGCCCGGTCGGCCGAGGACAGCAGCTGGACAGCGTCGGCCGGCAGGCAGTGGCCGACCAACGCGCGACGCAGCACGGTGACCAGGGCCTCGTTGGATCGCGCGGCTGAGGAGCTGCCGCGCAGCAGGGCCGCGTTGCCGGACTTCAGGGTGAGACCGAACGCGTCGACCGTGACGTTGGGGCGGCCCTCGTAGATCATCCCGACCACGCCGAGCGGAACCCGCTGCTGGCGCAGCTGCAGACCATTGGGCAGGGTGGACCCGCGCAGCACCTCGCCGACCGGGTCGGGCAGTCCCGCGACCTGACGCAGACCGGCGGCAATGCCGTCGATCCGCTGCGGACTCAATGCCAGCCGGTCGAGCATCGCGGCCGGAGTGCCGGCTCGCCCGGCGACGTCCAGGTCCTCGGCATTGGCGGCGAGGATCGCCTCGACGTCGGCCAGGATCTCGTCCGCCGCAGCGTGCAACGCGCGGTCTTTGACCACCGTGGGCGTTGCGGCCAGAACGCGGGCAGCCACCCGGGCGCGTCGGGCGGCATCGTGCACCTCCAGGCGCAGATCGGGTGCCGGCACGCTGCGGGCGTGGGCTTGCACACTCATTAGCCCAGGGTATCGGGCTTAATGCCACTCAGTCGGGCTGGGTCAGCCGGACTTCTGCTTCGACCACCGTTACAGGGTGCTGAGGTCGGGCCCCTGGAGGGTCAGCTGACCCTCTCCCGCCGGGAGATGCGCCGCGCGGTACTTTGCCGTTCCTCGATGATTCGGCCCAGGTCCTGGAGCAGCATCGGCTTGTTCATCACGATCTTTTCCAGGTATTCGCGGTCGATCTCCAGCGCGGTCACTTCGTCGAGCGCATACGCACCCGCCACGTTGGGTTGCCGAGTCAGCGCGGTGACACCGATGAAAGAACCTTCATCCAGAGTCGAGACCGGCACCATCACGCCGTCCTCGTCGGTCACGGTCAGTCGCACTCTGCCGGCGATGAGGAAGGTCATCGCAGTGGGCACCGCTCCCGGGTACTGCACGACCTCGTCCGCGCCGTACCGCACGATTCTGGCGTACGGGGCGAGGAACTGCTGGTCGGTCAGGGTGAGCCGCAGCTCGCTCGCCACCACCGTGCGCAGGGCTTCCATGACCCGGGCGGGCGTCGAGAAATCATCCTCGGCGCCGTCGAGGTGCAGTTGCTGCCGCCGCGCGGTGTACCAGATCCAGCGCAGGAAGGTCGACTGCGTGGCTCCTTCGTCGGCCGGTGAGGTGACCATGAGCGTAGTGCGGTATTCGCCGCCGCCCAGGGCGATCGAGGCCGGAACGGTACCGGCCTGGATGAGCGGCAGCCCGCTGGCGACCGTCGACAGCATGGCGCACACCTGGTCCGGCGGGTCCGTGGTGGCGAAGGTGGTGGTGATCGAGCACTTGTGCGGGCCCGCCGGGCGGCTGAGGTTGGTGAACGCCGTGCTGGCCAGCATCGAGTTCGGCATGATCCGCAGTCCGCTGCCGGTCTGAATGTGTACGGCCCGCCAGTTCACTTCGATGACGCGTCCCCGCGCCGTCTGGGTGTCCAACCAGTCGTTGATCCGGAACGGCTGTTCGAACAGCATGAACAAACCCGACACGATCTGGCCGACGGAGTTCTGCAGCATCAACCCGATGACCACCGACGTGATGCCCAGGGCGGTGAAGACGCCGCCGACGCGGACGCCCCAGATGTAGGACAGGATCACGGCCAGGCCGAGCCCGATCAGCGCGAAGCGGGCGACGTCGAGGAAGATCGCCGGAACCCGCTTGCGCCAACTCTCTTCGGGCGCACCTTCGAACACGGTTGCATTGAGCCCGGATAGCAACAGCACCAGGACCAGGAACCCGAACAGCGTGGTGAGTAAGCGAACCGGGGCGTCGCCGGCCGGAATCTGGGAAGTCTTGACCAGCAGCAGCAACAGCGCACCGAGCGGCAGCAGCCAGTTGCGCACCATGCTGACCTGCCGGGTGAGCCGACTCCGTCGGCGAACGAGCGAGTGTTGCAGTTCGGTGAGCAGGATCAACCCGAGCGGAAAGCCGATCGCCACCGCAAGTGCCCAATAGAACCACGAAGAATGCAGCGGATTCGTCATTGTCGCTCGATCAGCCGGTAGATCGTCTGTTCGGTACCGCCAACCAGAATGGTGCCGGCCGGTGTGAACTTACGGGTGTCACGCATCGCCTCGTACACCTGTGCCGCCACATAGATGCCGGGTTGCGGTGCGCCGCTGTGCATCTGGTATGCGAGGCTCACCGCCGCGCCCCACATGTCGTAGACGAGTCCGGACTGGCCAACCAGTCCGCTGACGACGTTTCCCGTGTTGATGCCGACGCGCAGGCCCAGCACGTGCCGACTCTTGCTGTTGAAACGCTCGATGACCCGCCGCATTTCGAGCGCGAATTCGATGCTGCGGTGGATGCTGTCGAGCCGCGGTGTGATGACGCCGCAGCTGGCGAGATAGCCGTTGTGAAAGGTTCGAATCCGTTCGACGCCGCGGGCTTCGGCCGCCGCATCGAACTGACGGAACAGATCGTCGACGACTTCGACCAGTTCCTGTCCGGTCAGGTCGTTGGAGATCTCGTCGACCCCGACGATGTCGGCGAAGATGATGGCAACGTCCTGATGCATTTGCGCGACGGTGGCCTCCCCCTCGCGATAGCGCTGGACGACGGACTCCGGCATCAATGCCAGCAGTAGCCGGTCGTTTTCTCGGCGTTGCTCGTTGAGAAGCTCTTCCTTGATCGCAAGATTGCGACTCATTTCGTTGAAAGCATTGGTGAGATCTCCGATTTCGTCACGCGACGTGATCGGGATCGTGACCTCGTAGTCACCGGAACTGATTTTCTGGGTGCCCAGCTCCAACCGCCGCAACGGGCGAACAGCGGCCTGCGCAATGAGCATCGAAGCCACACTGATCACAAAGATCATCGCCGTGACCGCGACCGCCAGCGTCTTGCTGAACCGTCCCAACCGCGCGAAGGCGTCCGAATCATCCCGGGTTGCCAGGATCGCCCAGTGCAGGTCGGAGTTCGGAATGTCCAACGGCGCATAGGCTTCCAGCTCTTGGTTGCCGGTGTAGTCGGTGCCGCGCATGACGCCGGTCTCGCCGCGCAGCGCGGCCTGCACGCCGGCACTCTTGACCGGCTGCACCAGCGTGGTGCGCCCAGTTTCATCGCCCGGTCCGGAATTTCGGACGACGTGCCGGTGGCGATCACCTGATGCCGGTACTCTTTGGGATCTTCCAGGAAAAGCCGCGAATCCGAACGCATCAGGCCATCGGGACCGGTCAGGTACGTCTCGGTCGCCGCACCCATCCCGGCGGCTTGCCAATGCTTGTCGGCGGTCATGATCTTGTTGATCTTGGCGATCGGCAACGGCAACGCCATCACGCCGTCGATCTTGCCGTCGATGCCGATGGGTGAGACCGCCCACGCGGTCGGAGCGCCCAGCGCGGGCTGGTAGGGCTGGAAGTCGGTGATCCAGACGTACTCGACATCGTTGGACCGCAACGCTTTCCGGTACGCATCACGCAGATTGGATTCCCGATAGGGCCCGGTCAGGATATTGGTGCCGAGGTCCGGCCCCTTGCGGACCGAGTACACGACATTGCCGTCCAGGTCGAACAACAGCGCATCCCGGTAGTCGAACCGGTTGACGATGTCACGCATGTAAAAGTCGTAGCGCGCGTTGGCCGCCGACCAGGCGCTGCCGTCGCCGGCATCCAGCACCGGCTCCGAGTTGGGGCGCACCGCGGCGGTGTAGTTGGCCTGCAGGTACTTCTGGGAGTTGGTATTCGGCAGGACTGCGTTGAGATCGATCTCCTCCCCGGTCACCTGCTTGACGGGCTTGATCATCTGGTTGTCGTAATAGCTCGTGATCGCCTGCTGCTGGGCGGGGTTGATCGTCGCGGTAGCCAGTTGACTGAACCCCGCGGTGAGCGCCAGCACAGCCTGGTTGACGCTGAATCCGCCGCTGTAGACGTCCAGAGAGTTGGCCACTTCCGAGAACAGCGCGTCGATCTGGCGCTTCTGGGATTCGCGCAACTCGATGAGCCGCTCGGACTCGACTTCCCGCAACGCACTGCGGCCGGAGAGAGCACCGATGAGGCCGATCACCGCCACCGACAGGATGCTCGAGAGTAGTAGGGCGACAAGTATTTTAGACTGGATACTTACCCGGGAGCGGATGCGAGACAGGAACCCGGTGGCGCGCTTCTTACCCGGAGCACTCTCAATCTCCGGTGCTGCCTCTGTTGGCTCAGCCGACGTCAATCGGCTTCCCTTCTGCCGCCGGTTCGTTACGGGTCTCCGATCTTGGTGCACACTAGTTCGCGGGCTGCCGCTAGCGGGACTCCGCGCAGAAGTGAGGCCTTGCTGTGTCCGCGCCTTCACCGAAAGGTGATGCGGAGTCGGCCTGTGATTTACCCGCGGTGCTCGTGTGGTGGTGACGTCAGGAGTGCGGGAAGCTCAGTCTTCGGGGATCTCTCGCTCGATCTCGTCGAGCCAGATCCGTGCCGACATGTCCGACGGCGCACGCCAATCCCCGCGCGGCGAGAGTGACCCGCCGTGAGACACCTTGGGGCCATTGGGCAATGCAGAGCGCTTGAATTGGCTGAACGAGTAGAACCGCTTCGCGAAAACCTCAAGCCAGTGCCTGATTTCGCTCAACGAATAGGAGGGGCGATTCTGCTCGGGAAATCCGGGCGGCCATTCGCCTTGGTCGGGATCGTGCCAGGCATGCCAGGCCAGGAAGGCGATCTTGGAAGGCCGGAATCCGTACCGCAGTACTTGGAAGAGCGAAAAATCCTGCAGTGCATACGGTCCGACCTTCTCCTCGCTGCTCTGCAGGTCTTCCTCCTCGCCGGCAGGCACCAGTTCCGGGGTGATCTTGGTGTCGACGACCGACTGCAGCACATCGGACACCTCCTGCTCGAACTGCTCGGACGAGATGACCCACCGGATCAGGTGCTGAATGAGCGTCTTGGGTACACCGCCGTTGACGTTGTAGTGCGACATCTGATCGCCGACGCCATACGTCGACCACCCCAGTGCCAGCTCCGAAAGGTCGCCGGTGCCAAGGACTATGCCGCCGCGCTGGTTGGCCAAGCGGAACAGATAATCGGTGCGCAGTCCCGCTTGCACGTTCTCGAAGGTGACGTCGTAGACCTTCTCGCCGCGGGCGAACGGGTGGCCGATCTCCTCGAACATGCGGTTGGCGGTTTCGCGGATGTCGATCTCCTCGAAGGTGATTCCCAACGCTTCACCGAGTTTGATCGCGTTGTTCTTGGTGTGATCGCCGGTGGCGAAGCCGGGCAAGGTGAATCCCAGGATGTCGCTGCGGGGACGCTCCTCCCGATCCATCGCCTTGGCCGCGACGATCAGGGCGTGGGTGGAATCCAAACCTCCGGACACACCGATGACGAGCTTCGGATAATCCAGTGCGCGTAGCCGCTGCTCGAGGCCAGACACCTGGATGTTGTAGGCCTCATAGCAATCCTGTTCCAGCCGTTCACGATTGGCCGGGACGAAGGGAAACCGCTCGATGTTGCGCAGCAAGCCGATGTCGCCGTCGGGTGGGTCGAGCCGGAAGTCGATGCGACGGAACGAGTCGGCGGTCGCCCGGTGGTGGCGACGGTTGTCGTCGAAGGTGCCCATCCGTAGCCGCTCGGAGCGCAGCAGCTCCAGGTCGACGTCGGCGACCGACCGGCGCGGCCCCTTGGGAAAGCGCTCCGAACACGCAAGCTCGGTGCCGTTCTCCCAGATCATCGTCTGACCGTCCCAAGCCAGGTCCGTTGTCGACTCGCCCTCCCCCGCCGCGGCATAGAGGTACGCGGCCAGGCACCGCGCCGATGCGGACCGCGCCAACAGGCAACGGTCCTCAGCACGCCCGATGGTGATCGGACTGCCGGAAAGATTGGCCAGCACCGTCGCGCCCGCCAGCGCCGCCTCAGCGCTGGGGGGGACCGGAACGAACATGTCCTCACAGACTTCGACGTGCAGCACGAGGCCTGGCACATCGGAGGCGGCGAACAGCAGATCGGCACCGAACGGGGCTTCGACGTCCCTGAATCGGATCGTGCCCCGCTCACTGTCCCCGGGCGCGATCTGCCGATGCTCGTAGAACTCCCGATAGGTCGGCAGATAGGACTTGGGCACCACCCCGAGCACCGCGCCACGGTGAATGACGACAGCGGTGTTGTAGATGCGGTGCAGTCGCCGCAGCGGCGCGCCGACGACCAGCACGGGCAGTAGGTCCGCGGACGCCGCAATGATGTCGAGCAACGCTTCCTCGACTGCGTTCAGCAAGGCATCTTGCAGCAGGATGTCCTCGATCGAATATCCCGTCAGCGTCAGCTCCGGAAAGATCGCCAGCCCGACACCCTCCTCATGACTGGCGCGCGCCAACTCCAGTACTGACTTGGCGTTAGCTGCCGGGTCGGCAATTGTGGTCTGGTGCGTGCATGCGGCGACGCGCACGAACCCGTGCTGATATGCGGAATAGAAGCTCATCGCCCCTCATTGTCACGTGGCCCACTACTACGCCCGATGTTGCCCCCGCAGAGTTCGGGCAAACATCCGAACCGCGAAGGGCTGCTCGAGCCGTGGTCGCCGGCTCGGCGGGCCCCCGCAGCGTTCTATCCTCGAAGGGGTGGAATCCCCCGAACTGGTCGCGCTGCTGAGCGGTCGGCGCGTGGCGGTACTCACCGGCGCAGGGCTGTCCACCGATTCCGGCATCCCCGACTATCGGGGTCCGGAGTCGCCGCCCAGCAATCCCATGACGATCCGCCAGTTCACCTCCGACCCCGCGTTCCGGCAGCGGTACTGGGCGCGCAACCACGTCGGCTGGCGACACATGGACGACACCCGGCCCAATGCCGGGCATCGGGCGCTGGCCGCGTTGGAGCAGGCGGGCGCGGTGACCGGGCTGATCACCCAGAACGTCGACCTGCTGCACACCAAGGCCGGCAGCCGGCACGTCATCAATCTGCACGGCACCTATGCGCAGGTGGCCTGTCTGGACTGCAGCTTCACCATGAGCCGCGAGGCGCTGGCGGACGAACTCGAAGCGCTCAACCCGGGCTTCACCGAACGTGCCGAAGCCGTCGGTGGGTTGGCGGTGGCTCCGGACGCCGACGCCGTCGTCGAAGAGACCGACTCGTTCCGCTACCTGAACTGTCCGCGGTGCGGCGGCATGCTCAAACCCGACATCGTGTATTTCGGTGAGAGCGTACCGAAAGACCGTGTCGCTCAATCCTATTCACTTGTCGATCAGGCTGATGCCCTGTTGGTAGCAGGTTCGTCGCTGACGGTGTTCTCCGGGTACCGATTCGTGCGCCACGCCGCCGCCACCGGCACGCCGGTGGCGATCGTCAATCGGGGTCGCACCCGGGGTGACGACCTGGCTGACGTCAAGGTCGACGGGGGCTGTTCGGAGATGTTGAGCTTGTTAGTCACCGAACTGAGCGTCAACGCGCCCTTCTGACCTCGGCGACGAACTGGCGGCCCTGATTGTCGATCACCTGCCAGGAGTAGGGACCGATGACTCGCGGATAACCCAGGTTGTGAACGGCCATCCGGGCGTCGTGCTCGTACCGGATGTTGTCGACGCGCAGTCCGTTCGATGTTGTCAATGCCCACATGGTCTTCTCCGAATCTCTGGCATGTGCGACCGGTCAGGGTGACCAACTCGCTGATGTGACGAGCTTCTCGGAAGCGACTGTGCGGATTCTCAACAGATTCTTGGCGACGACCAGACCGGCGACAGCGCCGTGGTCGGACGGGTCAGGAGCACAGCCCTACAAGCGTGCGCGACTGTACTCCTGTTGCGCCGAGCTGTCAGAAAGTGCAGGGCATGCGCCGGATGGCGTGAATGAAATTGCCGACGACGTAAGACGGTTCGCCGGCCTGAATTTCCGGCACCTGGCGCAGTAGTTCGCCGAACAGGGCACGCAGCTGTGCTCGCGCCACGTGCGCGCCGAGGCAGAAGTGCACGCCACCACCGCCGAAGCCCACATGCGGATTGGGATTGCGGCCCAGGTCCAACCGTTCGGGATGGTCGAAGGCGTCGCGGTCCCAGTTTCCCGAGGCGTAGAACATGGCGACCTTCTCCCCGGCCCGGATGGTCTGACCACCGAGTTCGTAATCCTTTGCCGCAGTACGGCGAAAGGTCATCACCGGGGTGGCCCACCGGATGAACTCCTCGACCGCTGTGCCGATGCGGTTGTCGAAATCACTGGAAAGCCAATCTTTTTGGTCGGGAAAATCGGTGAGTGCCTTCAATGCGTGACTGGCGGTCTGGCGGGTGGTGTCGTTGCCGGCCACGGCGAGCAGGACGAAGAAGGCGGCCACCTCCGCGTCGGTCAGGCAATCACCATCCACTTCGGCGGTCACCAGGCTGCTGAACAGATCGTCCCCTGGCTGTTCGCGGCGCTGCGCGGCCAGCGCTCCGGCCACCTGGTGCAGGTACAGCTGATTCTGGAACAGCAACTCGAGCGGGTTGCGACCGTCGAGGAATTCGGGATCAGCCCAGGAGACCACGGCGTCGGCCGCGCTTGCCACCTGGTGGCGCTCGGATTCCGGGATGCCCATCATGTCCGACAGGGTGCGGATTGGCAGTTCTTTGGCGCAGATGTCGACGAAGTCGGCGCCGCTGCCGGCGGCCCGCAGTTCCTCGACGATGACCTTGGCGTTGTGTTTGATCGAATCTTCGATACGCCGGACCTGTCGGGGGGTGAACGCCGCGCTGGCCAGCTTGCGAAGTTTGGTGTGCCGCGGCGGGTCCATCGCCAGGAAGGACTGCGACGCCTCCAGCAACTCTTCGGGGATGTCGGCGAACATGACGCCCTTGCCGGACAGGAACACCTCATTGGTGCGACTGACCTCGACGATGTCCGCACGGCGGGTCACCGCCCAGTAGCCGGGATCGGCCGGATTGTCGATCAGGTCGCCTTCTACCGGCGGCTGCCAGCTGACCGGCCGCTCGGCTCGCAATGTGGCGAAAGATCGTTCCCGGTCGGCGGCCGTCGTCGACCAAAAAGCCTTGGAGGACAGGTCGATCGCATCATAAGGGCGGGTGGCGGGCTGCACAGATGTGCTCATGGATGCGTCCTTCCGTTGATTCGACGATATGCTTAGACACTTCGTCTAGTCAAGACGTCCATGGGTCGGTTATGCTCGTCGAATGCCGGCCGTGACACGCAAATCCCAGGGCAATCGCCAGCAGGAGCGTGAGCAGCGACAAGAGCAGATGGAACGCCGGCTGTTGGAGGCCACCGAACGGCTGATGCGCGACGGCACCAGCTTCACCGAACTCAGCGTCGATCGCCTGGCCACCGAGGCCGGCATCTCGCGGGCCAGCTTCTACATCTACTTCGAAGACAAGGGCCACCTGTTGCGCCGCCTCGCCAATCAGGTACTCGACGACCTGACTACCAGTGGAGAGCGCTGGTGGGACGTGGCCTGGCGGCATAATCCCGATGACGCCCGGGTGGCGATGGCCAGCATCATCGCCAATTTCCGTCGTCACCAACCAGTTCTGGTGGCGCTCAACGAAGTCTCCGGTTACGACCCCACGACCGCGCAGGCCTACCGCGACCTGCTGAACAACGTCAGCGGGCGCTTGACGCGGGTCATCGAAGAAGGCCAGGCCGACGGGTCGATCCGTCCGCAGCTGCATGCGGTGACCACCGCCAGCGCATTGACCTGGATGGTCGAGCGGGCCTGCCACCAGAACCTGCCGGTCCAGCCGTCGGAGTACGACACCCAGCTGGCCGCGACCCTGACTGAAATAGTCTGGGGCTCACTGTATCTGCAGCCTGCGCAGTGACCTACTGAAGTTGTTGCACGACTACCAGATCGTCGGCGTGTACCGCCGGACGGCGTAAATCACCGGGTAGGTCCGAGGTGGAACGGCCGATCATGCCGGCCAGTTCACCCGCGTCGTACGCGACCACACCCCGGGCCACCACCACCCCTTCCGATCCGCACAATTCGACGACGTCGCCGCCGAAGAACTTGCCCGAAACCCCGGTGATGCCGGCAGGCAGCAACGAACGCCGTTGCGTCACAACGGCGCGCACCGCGCCGTCGTCCAGGACCAGTG
>NZ_JCALDR010000025.1:0-49397 GCF_059812965.1 Mycobacterium sp. NGS29 | reverse complement strand
CACCGGTTCCTTCAACACCGGCAGTATGAACCTCGGCTCATTCATGCTCGCCGACAGCCAAGGGGTGGAAGGAGCTACCATCCCGATCAACTTCCCGGCGATTCCGATCGATCTGGTGGCGGCTACCAACGTGGCCATCCCCATCACCGGATTCTTCTACCCGATCACCATTCAACCGATCCCTCAGTTCGGCATCCCGGTCGACGTCTCGATTCAAGTTCTCTTCACTTTCACTTTCGAGGGAACCCTCCTGTCCCCGGTGGTGGACCCCATCGTCATCAACCCGATCGTCCTGAAGGACCTCATGGTCGGGGCGAATATCCAGATCCCCATCGACATGACACTGCTGGGCCAACTCAACCTCACGGCACCGGGCCTGCTCGGTATCGGGAACTCTTCCGGGTCGCTGTCGTCGGGCTTCTTCAACGGCAGTTCCAGTGGTACGTCCGGGTTCTTCAACTCCAGCGATCTGAGTTCGGGTTTCGCCAATGCCAACGGGGCGTTGACGTCGGGTTGGTACAACTCCGGTTCGTTGCTGTCGGGTTGGCAGAACCTGGGCGAGGCGATGTCGGGCATCGCCAACACCAGCGATGTGGCCGGGGCCGCGTTGATGTCTGGCGTCGGCAACATCGGCAGCCAGGTCTCCGGTTTCCTGCACGGCCAGATGAGTGCGCTGCAACAGGCGCTGGCAGCCATTTCGCCGTTCCGGGCGAGCCTCGTCACCACCACCACGTAGCGGCGTAGGCCGGCGGCTGACGCAGCGATGGCAAGTTGGCCGTGCCAAACTAGGTTGCATGGCTGCGTTGTCGGTGGCGGTGTGCCCACTGAGCGGGTGGCTGGGTCGGTATTTGCTGGGCCGCGATCCGCGTAAGCCCGTGCCGGTGCTGGCCTCAGTCGGGCTGTGCGGCTTCGCGGCAGGTCTGGATCCGGCCGCACGCCAGGCAGGGCAGTGGCTGGTCACCGAGGTACCGCAGCGCTCGCTGCATAACTGGCAGAACGCGGCGGCGAAGCTGATCGCCGCCGATCTGCGCGGCCGGGTCCCCGTTTCCAACGACTGACCGTCGTCGCCCGAAGCCCGACTGCGCTTACGCGCGCAAGGAAAGGACATCCCATGCCCAAACTTCCCCCGCCCAGAGTTGTTCAGCTGATCGACACCGCGCGCCATCATCTGGCCGCGCTGCACCGCCGCATGGTGCCGCCGCCGGTCGCGATGATGGAGATGGTCTCCAACGCGTGGGTGTCCCAGGCCATCGTCGCGGCGGCCGAACTCGGCATCGCCGACGCGCTCGCCGACGGGCCGCTGACGGCCCAGGAATTGGCGACCGCGGTTGACGCCGATCCCGATGCCGTGGCCCGCCTGCTCAGGGCGCTGATCAGCAGGGGCGTGTTCCGGCAGCGCCGCGATGGTCGGTATGACCTGACTCCACTGGCCGGCACGCTGCGCCGGGACGCCGAGGTGCCGCTCACCGGCTGGGCCCGCTGGCTGGGGTCGCCTCAGCACCGGGAGCACTGGAGCCATCTGACCGACGCGATCCGTACCGGCCGATCCGTCATACCGGCGCTGCGCGGCAAGCCGGCGTTCGAGTACCTCGCCGCTGAGCCGGAACTCGGCGAGATCTTCAACCAGGCGATGACCGGCGGATCGGCGTTGTCGATCGGCCCGGTGATCGCAGCCTACGACTTCAGCTCGTTCGCCACCATCGTCGACGTCGGCGGTGGGCACGGCCGCCTGCTGGCGGAAATACTGGCGGCTACCCCGACCGCGCGCGGGGTGTTGTTCGACCAACCGCAGGTGGTGGCGGGGGCCCCGGCCGTGCTGACCGAACGCGGTGTGGCCGACCGCATCGAGGTAGTCGAGGGGTCGTTCTTCGAGTCGGTCCCGGCCGGGGGAGACGCGTACGTCCTCAAAAGCGTGATCCACGACTGGCCCGACGACGACGCGGTGCGGATCCTGCGCAACGTGCGGGCGGCGGCGGAAGTGGGCAGCCACCTGCTGCTGATCGAGTTTGTGATCCCCGAACACCACCGGGAATTCGTAGGCAATTGGTTGGACCTCGAGATGCTGCTCGCCCTCGACGCGCGGGAACGAACGGCAGCGGAATTCGAGCGGCTGTTCGACCGTGCCGGCTACCGGTTGCGCCGGGTGGTGGCGACCGCCTCGCCGTTCAGCGTGCTCGAAGCGCAGGCGGTCTAGGACGAATCGCGCTGACGCTGCGCCCTGGGCGACTAAGTGCGGCTGCCCGCCGCCCGCACCGCAGAGCCGACGCGGGGCCGCCGTCAGAGCTTGCGCAGCCGGAGCCGGTTGATCGAGTGATCGGCGTCCTTGCGCAACACCAACGTGGCGCGGGGCCGGGTCGGCAGGATGTTCTCGATGAGGTTGGGCCGGTTGATCGAGCGCCAGATTTCCTTGGCGGCGACCACGGCCTGCGGGTCCGACAGCGCCGCGTAGTGATGGAAGTGCGATTCCGGGTTCGCGAACGACGTGCTGCGCATCGCCAGGAACCGCGAGACGTACCACTGTTCGATGTCCTCGATCCGGGCGTCGACATACAGCGAGAAGTCGAACAGGTCCGACACCATCAGCGTCGGACCGGTCTGCAACACGTTCAGACCCTCGAGGATCAGGATGTCGGGGTGGCGGACCACGTGTTTGGCACCCGGGATGATGTCGTAATGCAGGTGCGAATACACCGGGGCGCAGGCGGCCTCCGAACCGGACTTCACCGAAGTGACGAACCGCATCAGCGCGCGACGGTTGTAGCTTTCGGGAAACCCTTTGCGGTGCATCAGGTTTCGTCGATCGAGTTCGGCGTTGGGGTAGAGGAAGCCGTCGGTGGTCACCAGGTCCACCCGGGGGTGGTGATCCCAGCGGGCCAGTAGTGCCTGCAGCACCCGGGCGGTGGTCGATTTGCCGACGGCCACACTGCCGGCCACTCCGATGATGAACGGCACCGGACGGTTCGGGTTCTGCTGCTGTTCGCCCAGGAACTCCGCGGTAGCCGCGAACAGTCGTTGACGGGCCGCGACCTGCAGGTGGATCAGCCGGGCCAGCGGAAGGTAGACCTCTTCGACCTCCAACAGGTCGATCTGCTCACCGAGGCCGCGCAACCCGATCAGCTCTTCTTCGGTGAGGGCCAACGGGGTGGCCATCCGGAGCGCGCGCCACTGCCGTCGGTCGAACTCGACATACGGGCTCGGCTCGCTCGGCCGCGGCATTGGCCTATTTTTGCAGCAACGTCAGCGGGCCTCACGGGTGGGCCGGTCAAATATGCGCTGGATAGACTGACCACCGTGACTGCCGCACCTGACGCCCGCGTTTCCTCCCATGTGATGTCCGCCCCGCTGGCCGAGGTCGACCCCGACATCGCAGAGCTGCTGGGCAAGGAACTCGGGCGCCAACGCGACACCCTCGAGATGATCGCCTCGGAGAACTTCGTGCCGCGTTCGGTGTTGCAGGCCCAGGGCAGCGTGCTGACCAACAAGTACGCCGAGGGGCTGCCCGGGCGGCGCTACTACGGCGGCTGTGAATACGTCGACGTCGTGGAGAACATCGCCCGCGACCGGGCCAAGGCGCTGTTCGGCGCCGACTTCGCCAATGTGCAACCGCACTCGGGCGCACAGGCCAACGCTGCGGTGCTGCACGCCCTGATGGCGCCCGGCGAGCGGCTGCTGGGCCTGGACCTGGCCAACGGCGGCCACCTGACCCACGGCATGCGCCTGAACTTCTCCGGCAAGTTGTACGAGAACGCCTTCTACGGTGTAGACCCGACCACCCACCTGGTCGACATGGACGTGGTGCGGGCCCAAGCGCTCGAGTTCCGCCCGAAGGTGATCATTGCCGGCTGGTCCGCCTACCCGCGGGTGCTGGATTTCGCCGCGTTCCGGTCCATCGCCGACGAGGTCGGCGCCAAGTTGTGGGTGGACATGGCGCACTTCGCCGGTCTGGTCGCCGCGGGTCTGCACCCCTCGCCGGTGCCGCACGCCGACGTGGTGTCCACCACGATTCACAAGACGCTCGGCGGTGGCCGGTCCGGGATGATCGTGGGCAAGCAGGAGTACGCCAAGGCGATCAACTCCGCGGTGTTCCCCGGCCAGCAGGGTGGGCCGCTGATGCACATCATCGCCGGCAAGGCGGTCGCGCTGAAGATCGCCGGCACCCCGGAGTTCGCCGAACGTCAGCAGCGCACGCTGTCCGGCGCCCGGATCCTGGCTGAGCGGCTGCTGGTCGACGATGTCGCCAGTGCCGGTGTCTCGGTGGTCAGCGGCGGCACCGATGTCCATCTGGTGCTGGTCGACCTGCGCAATTCGCCGCTGGACGGCCAGGCCGCCGAGGACCTGCTGCACGAGGTGGGTATCACCGTCAACCGCAACGCCGTCCCCAACGACCCGCGACCGCCGATGGTGACGTCGGGCCTGCGGATCGGAACCCCCGCGTTGGCGACCCGCGGCTTCGGTGACGCCGAGTTCGCCGAAGTCGCCGACATCATTGCGGCGGCGCTGGCGGCCGGCACCTCGGCCTCCGAGGGGCAGGTGGCCGGGCTGCGGGAGCGGGTGACGCGGCTGGCCCGCGAGTTCCCGTTGTACGACGGCCTCGAAGACTGGAGCCTGGTCGGCCGCTGAGCCGGGAGCCGGAACAGCCCCGAAAACGGGTGCTCATGCGTCTGTCGCGGGTGGTGGCGATCACGGCGCGTCAAATTTGAAAGCGTCTGTGTATGCGAGTTACAGTTACCGCATGGCACAGAAACCTGTCGCTAATGCGCTGACGCTGGAACTCGAACCCGTGGTCGAAGCCCTCCACGATCGCCACCTCAGCACAGAGGACCTGTGGTTCGCCCACGACTACGTACCGTTCGACCGCGGTGAGAACTTCGCGTTCCTCGGTGGGCGCGACTGGGATCCCTCTCAGGCCACGCTGCCCCGGCCGCTGATCGACGCCTGCGAGATCCTGCTGCTCACGAAGGACAATCTGGCCGCCCATCACCGCGAGCTCATCGACCACTTCATCCTCGAGGACTACTGGGGCCGGTGGTTGGGTCGCTGGACCGCCGAGGAACACCACCACGCAATCGCTTTGCGCCAGTACCTGGTGGTCACGCGCGAGATGGACCCGACAGCCAACGAGCAGGCCCGCGTCCAGTACGTGACGAAGGGCTACCGCGCCGAAACCTACTCGCAGGTCGAGACGTTGGTGTACATGGCCTTCGTGGAACGTTCCTACGCCACGTTCTGCCGCAACCTGGCCGCCCGGATCGAGGAGCCCATCCTGGCCGGCCTGATCGACCGGATCGCCCGAGACGAAGCGCGGCACGAGGAATTCTGGGCCAGCCTGGTCACCCACCTGTTGGGTTACACCCACGACGAGACGATTACGGCGATCGCCACGTGTGCGGCCGAGCTTCAGGTGCCCGGTGCCGACATCGACGCCTACCGGGACAAGCTGCAGAACGTGGCCGACGCCGGCATCTACGACGAGGCGCAGCTGCAGCAGGTGATCTCCGAGCGCATCAGCGCCTGGGGTCTGGCCGACGAGCCGGCGCTGCACCAATTCGTCACGGACTGACGAGCAATTCGGCACTGATCAACCGGTTTCCGGTGTCTCGGCGCGCCTGCACTGCGGCGGTGCGGCCACCGGAGTAGCGTCGCTTTCGATGGCCAGCGATCTGCTCTGCTGCCAGGGCGGCACTCCCGGTTCCTGCACCGGTCATTGCACCGGTCGTTGGAAAGGCAGGACCGGCCCCGGTCCTGGTGCCGCGGCCCCCGCCGACACGCTCGAGTGGGTCCGCCCGGGCGTCATTCGCTCGAGGAGCGCCCCGTGACCGAAACCCGGACGTACGTGCTCGACACCTCCGTGCTGCTCTCCGACCCGTGGGCATGCAGCCGGTTCGCCGAGCACGAGGTGGTGGTTCCGCTGGTTGTGATCAGCGAACTGGAAGCCAAGCGCCATCACCATGAGCTGGGTTGGTTCGCCCGTCAGGCATTGCGGTTATTCGACGATCTGCGGTTGGAGCACGGCCGGCTCGATCAGCCGATTCCGGTTGGCGCACAAGGCGGTTCGCTACACGTCGAGCTCAATCACACCGACCCGGCGGTGTTGCCCGCCGGTTTCCGGACCGACAGCAACGACTCCCGGATCTTGAGCTGCGCCGCCAACCTCGCTGCCGAGGGCAAGCGAGTCACGTTGGTGAGCAAGGACATTCCGCTTCGGGTCAAGGCGGCCGCCGTCGGTCTGCCGGCCGACGAGTATCACGCGCAGGACGTCGTCGTCTCCGGTTGGTCGGGGATGCGCGAGATCGAGACGGCCACCGAGGACATCGACGCGTTGTTCGCCGACGGTGAGATCGACCTGGCTGAGGCCCGGGACCTGCCGTGTCACACTGGAATTCGGTTGCTCGGCGGTACCTCGCACGCGCTGGGCCGGGTCACCCCGGCCAAGCGGGTTCAGTTGGTCCGCGGCGACCGGGAGGTGTTCGGGCTGCGTGGCCGTTCCGCTGAGCAGCGGGTGGCCCTGGACCTACTGCTCGACGAGTCGGTGGGCATCGTGTCCCTGGGCGGCAAGGCCGGGACCGGCAAATCGGCGCTGGCGCTGTGTGCCGGGCTGGAAGCCGTGCTGGAGCGCCGCACCCAGCGCAAAGTGGTCGTGTTCCGTCCGCTCTACGCCGTGGGCGGCCAGGAACTCGGTTATCTGCCGGGCAGCGAGAGCGACAAGATGGGGCCCTGGGCGCAGGCCGTCTTCGACACCCTCGAAGGGCTGGCCAGCCCGGCGGTGCTGGAGGAGGTGCTGTCCCGCGGCATGCTCGAGGTGTTGCCGCTGACCCATATCCGGGGCCGGTCCCTGCACGACTCGTTCGTGATCGTCGACGAAGCCCAGTCGTTGGAACGCAACGTGCTGCTGACCGTGTTGTCCCGGTTGGGCACCGGGTCCCGCGTGGTGCTCACCCACGACATCGCTCAACGCGACAACCTGCGGGTCGGCCGCCACGATGGGGTCGCCGCGGTGATCGAAAAGCTCAAAGGTCACCCGCTGTTCGCCCACATCACGCTGCTGCGCAGCGAGCGTTCGCCGATCGCGGCGCTGGTCACCGAGATGCTCGAGGAGATCGCCGGGCCGCACTGACGGCGCTGTCGCCGGGCGGCGGTTCGGTAAACTGCCTGCGTGCCGAAACGACCCGACAACCAGGCCTGGCGCTACGGGCGCATGGTCTTCGGCGTCGTTGCAGCGGTGGTCATCCTGGTGATCGGTGGTTTGACCGGCCACGTCACGCGCGCCGACAGCCTGAACTGCTCGATCGTCAAGTGCATCGCCCTGACCTTCGACGACGGGCCGTCCCCCTACACCGACCGGCTGCTGCAAATCCTGCGGAACGACGACGCCCGGGCCACGTTCTTCCTGATCGGCAACAAAGTGGCAGCCAATCCTGGCGGCGCGAGACGCATCGCCGACGCGGGCATGGAGATCGGCAGCCACACCTGGGAACACCCCAACATGACGTCCATCCCGCCCGAGGCGATCGCCAGCCAGTTCACCCGCGCCAACGACGCGATCGCCGCCGCGACGGGCCGTCGGCCCACCCTCTACCGGCCGGCAGGCGGCCTGTCGAATGCGCAGGTGCGTCAGACCGCCGCGCAACTGGGCATGGCCGAGATCCTCTGGGACGTCATTCCCTTCGACTGGGCCAACGACGCCAACACCGCGGCAACCCGCCAGGTGCTGATGGCCCAGATCAAACCGGGCTCGGTGGTGTTGTTCCACGACACCTACTCGAGCACCGTCGACCTCGTCTACCAGTTCATCCCGGTGCTCAAGGCCAATGGCTACCACTTGGTGACGGTCAGCGAAATGCTCGGGCCCCGCGCCCCCGGCAGCAGTTACGGCAGCCGGGAGAACGGGCCGCCGGTGCACACCTTGCGCGATATCCCGGCAGTCCAGGTGCCGCCGCTGCCCAACACCCCCTCGCCCAAGCCGATGCCCAATCTGCCGATCACCGATATTCCGGGGCAGAACTCGGGCGGGCCGAACAACGGTGGTTGAGGGTAACCAGGCGCCGAAGTCGGCGGTGCGGCTCTCGTTTCGGTACGCAACCGACCTGGCGTTGGCCTATCTGCTGGCCGTCGCCGACGCCGCAGCGATCCTGATCCCGCTGCGCGGTCACACGCCGGGCATCGCCAGCGCCGACTTCGCCGAGAAGAATACCGGTCTGGTGGTGCTGCTGGTGTTGCTGGCAACCTGCGGGGTCGCGATCGGCGGTGCCGCGATCATCGCCCCGACGCTGCGCTGGTATGCCCCGGGCCACGAACCCACCCCCGAGCAGCGCGAGGCCGCGATGAAGATCGCGGGCCGCCAATCGCTGCTGATGGCCGCGGCCTACACGGCGTGCGGCGTGATCCTGATCCTGCTGAACCTCAGTGGCGGAGCAGCGCTGATCGTGCCCATCGCGATCGGAGTGGTGATCGGCGCCGCCGCCGCCGCAGGCACCGGCCTGCTGCTGGCGCAGCGCACCCTGCGGCCGATCATGGGTGTCGCCACCCGGGGTTGCGAGCCGCGCCTGGCCGTACCGGGCGTGTTCGCCCGGATGGTCCTGCTGTGGTTTCTGGTCAGCGCGCTGCCCATCGGCGTGATCGCAACGGTCGTCGCCCTGCGCTCGGCGGGGTGGCTCATCGACTCATCGGCCGCCCTGGACGTGCCGGTGCTGGTGGTGGCGATGGCAGCGCTGGTCCTCGGACTGCCGACGATGATCCTGACGTCCCGCTCGATCTCGGATCCGCTCGGCGAGGTTGCCGACGCGATGGGCGAGATCGAGCACGGTCACATGGCCACCTACGTCGGGGTCTACGAGCGCTCCCAGATCGGGCGGCTGCAGAGCGGCTTCAACCGGATGGTCGCCGGCCTGGAGGAACGCGAGCGGATCCGCGACCTGTTCGGCCGCCACGTGGGAGCCGACGTGGCCCGCCGGGCGCTGGAGGAAGGTACCTCCCTGTCCGGTGACGTGGTGGAGGCGGCGGTCCTCTACATCGACCTGGTCGGCTCCACCCGGCTCGCGGAAAACCTGCCGCCGCAAGAGGTTGCCGAGTTACTCAACGATTTCTTCCGCATCGTGGTGGACACCGTGGACGAATATCGGGGACTGATCAACAAATTCGAAGGTGACGCGGCCCTGGTGATCTTCGGTGCTCCGTTGCGCACCGACGAGCCGGCGTCGGACGCGCTGGCCACGGCGCGCGCGCTGGCCCGCAAGCTGCGCCGACTTCCCTTGGTGGACTTCGGCATCGGGGTGTCGGCGGGCCGGATGTTCGCCGGCAACATCGGTGCGGAGAACCGGTACGAATACACCGTGATCGGCGACGCCGTCAACGAAGCCGCCCGGCTGGCCGACCTCGCCAAGACCTCCGAACGGCGAATCCTGTGCTCGGGTGCCGCGATCGAGCGCGCCGGCGCAGAGCGCAACTGCTGGGCCGAGTGCTACTCCACGGTGTTGCGGGGCCGCTCCGAACCCACCCGTGTCTCGGCGCCGACCAGCATCGACTAGCGCCCGGCTACTTGCGCGAAACCTTCAATGCCGCAATGACACTGTCGACAACGGCTTGCGACGCCGAGTCACCGATCGGGACGGCGGCGAAGAAGACGGTGACCGGTTTGGTGTCGACCGCGATGACCGTGACCGTGTCGCCCTTGACGCCGCGCGTGGTGTCGGCGATCGAGATGTCGGCCTGCACGCGGGCCGCCTTCACCCCGTCGACCGTCGTCGACGACGTCGTCTTGGGTCCCAGCGTCGGCGAAACCTGGTTGTAGCCGGGACCATTGGCCAGGCAGTCCAACAGCTTACCGGCCTGCGCGCTGACGTCCATGCTGGTCACGAAGTTCGTCACGGCCACTTCGACCTGCATCATCCACTGGCTGCCGCCGGGCACTTCGCGGCCCAGGCCCACCGCGTCGATCAGATTCGGATTCTGATCGTCGATGAACGGCGCCCACCCTGGTGCCGCGCTGGCGGGGAACGACAATTTGCCTGCACTCACCGTGTCACCGGTGGGCTTGGCGCCGCCGGACACGTTGGAGGCGCAGTCCGTTGCGGTCTGCTGGCCGCTGCCCGGGCCCGAGGGGGCCTCGGTGCTGGTGCTGGTCGACGACGCGGTCGAGGCGGGGTCATTGCCGCTGTTGAGCGATGCCACGAAGATCACCACCAGGATGATGACGCCCACCAGTGCGATGCCGGCGACGATCAGCCATGGCAGCTTCGAGTTACGCGGCGGCGGCCCCGGCGGGTAACCGCCCGGACCCCAGCCCGGCGGCACCTGCTGGCCGGGCTGCGCATACTGCTGCGGTGGGTAACCCGGGGCGCCCCAACCGTCGGTGCCGTGCTGCGCAGGGGGTGGGTAACCGTAGGGCTCACCCTGTGTCGGGGGTTGGCCCTGCGGCGGTCCACCCCAATAGGGTTGCTGCCCATAAGGATTCGGTGCGTAAGGATCCTGGCCGTAAGGGCCGCCGGGAGGCACCGTCATAGGTCAACCACTCTCATTCTCGTTATCCGCCTTCCCCGCGGCGACCACGGACCAGCGTCACCGATTATCCGGGGGACGCGGCAGCTCTGCTCGTTCAGTCGATCGGTTCGACTTTGGCCATCGCCAACACGTCGAGTCGGCGATCCAGTTCCTCTTCGGACAGCTTGTCGCCGATCAGGCCGCGATCAATGACAGTCTGGCGGATGGTCTTGCGTTCTTTGAGCGCCTGCTTGGCCACCGCGGCGGCCTCCTCGTAGCCGATGGCCGAGTTCAGCGGCGTCACGATCGACGGGGACGATTCGGCCAGTTCGCGCAGCCGTTCTTCGTTGGCGACCAGTCCGGTGATGCAGCGCTCGGCGAACAACCTGGAGACGTTGGTCAACAGCTTGAACGACTCCAGGATGTTGCGGGCCATCATCGGGATATAGACGTTGAGTTCGAACGCGCCCGACAACCCGCCGACCGCCACGGCGGCGTCGTTGCCGATCACCTGCGCCGCGACCTGCGTAACCGCCTCCGGCAGCACCGGATTCACCTTGCCCGGCATGATCGAGCTACCCGGCTGCAGGTCGGGCAGCTGGATCTCGCCCAACCCGGTCAGCGGGCCGGACCCCATCCAGCGGATGTCGTTGGCGATCTTGGTCAACGACACCGCGATGGTGCGCAACGCGCCGGAAGCCTCCACCAACCCGTCGCGCGCTGCCTGCGCCTCGAAAGAGTTTGACGCCGTGCGCAACTCGGATATGCCGGTCTTTTCCACCAGCACCGCGACCACCTTCACGCCGAATCCTTCGGGGGCGTTGAGCCCGGTTCCGACCGCGGTGCCGCCGATGGCCAGTTCGCCCAGCCGGGGGAGGCACCCGCGCACTCTTTCGATACCGGCCTCGATCTGGCGGGCGTATCCGCTGAACTCCTGGCCCAGCGTCACCGGAACGGCGTCCATCAGGTGCGTCCGACCCGACTTGACCACTGTCTGCCACTCCAAAGCCTTGGCCGCCAACGCATCCTGCAGCACCTGCAGCGCCGGGATGAGATGACTCACCGCGGCTTCGGTGGCCGCGATGTGGGTGGCGGTCGGGAAAGTGTCGTTGGACGACTGTGACATGTTGACGTCGTCGTTGGGATGCACCGTCACGCCGTTGCCGGCTGCGATGCTGGCGATCACTTCGTTGGTGTTCATGTTCGAGCTGGTGCCCGAACCGGTCTGGAAGACGTCGATCGGGAACTGGTCGTCGTGCTGGCCGTCGGCGATCTCGTTGGCGGCGGCGATGATCGCGTCGGCCTTCTCCGGTGCCAGCAAGTCCAGGTCCTTGTTCACCTGGGCGCACGCTCCCTTGAGCAACCCGAGCGCGCGGATCTGGGCGCGCTCGAGTCCGCGCCCGGAGATCGGGAAGTTTTCTACCGCCCGCTGAGTCTGGGCGCGCCACAACGCCTTTGCCGGCACCCGGACTTCACCCATGGTGTCGTGCTCGATGCGGTAGTCGCCGTCGTTACTGGCGGAGTCGGCCATAAATCAGATCCTCACTGAGAGTGGTTACGGCAGGGGATAGGCGGCGTTGGTGTCGCCGGTGAAGTCGATTGCGGAATATTCGTTGAGCTTGGACAACCGGTGGTAGGCCTCGATCATGCGCACGGTGCCGGACTTGGACCGCATCACGATCGACTGGGTGGTGCAGCCGCCCGGCTGATACCGCACGCCCTTGAGGAGGTCGCCGTCGGTGACCCCGGTGGCGCAGAAGAAGACGTTCTCGCCGGACACCAGGTCCTCGGTGGTCAGCACCCGCTCCACGTCGTGGCCGGCGTCCAGCGCCTTGCGACGTTCGGCGTCGTCCCTGGGCGCCAGCTGTGCCTGGATCGCCCCGCCCATGCAGCGGATCGCGGCGGCGGTGATGATCCCTTCGGGCGTGCCGCCGATGCCGGCCAGCATGTCGGTGCCGGAGCCGGGCCGGCACGCCGAGATCGCGCCGGCGACGTCGCCGTCGGTGATCAGCCGGATGCGGGCGCCGGTGTCGCGGACATCGGCGATCAACTGTGCGTGCCGGGGGCGGTCCAGGATGCACACGGTCATGTCGGCCGCCAGCAGTCCCTTGACCTTCGCGACTGCGCGGACGTTCTCACCGATCGGTGCGGTGATGTCCAGCACGTGTGCGGCCTCGGGCCCCACGGCGATCTTGTTCATGTAGAACACCGCCGACGGGTCGAACATGGCGTAGCGGTCGGCCACCGCCAGCACCGAAATGGCGTTCGGCATGCCTTTGCTCATCAGGGTGGTGCCGTCGATCGGGTCGACGGCGAAGTCGCACTCCGGTCCGTCGCCGTTGCCGACTTCTTCGCCGTTGTAGAGCATCGGCGCTTCGTCTTTCTCGCCCTCGCCGATCACCACGACGCCGCGCATCGACACCGAATTCACCAGCTCGCGGATGGCGTCGACCGCGGCGCCGTCGCCACCCTCCTTGTCGCCGCGCCCCACCCACCGGCCTGCGGCCATCGCGCCCGCCTCGGTGACCCGGACCAGCTCCATGGCCAAGTTGCGGTCGGGAGCTTCACCACGGGGCGGTCGGGCGGCCGACGGGCTTGCAACGGCGCTGTGCGGCGCGCCGGATCCCTGTGCAGTCATGGCGCGATTGTCCCAGAAGCGGAACGCCGGGCTGGAGCTGGGATACTCGGGGAGTGACCACTGAGCCGCAACCGACCCCCAAGCCGGCCAAGCCGCGGTTGCTGCAGGACGGTCGTGACATGTTCTGGTCGCTGGCCCCGCTGGTGGTGGGCTGCATTTTGCTGGCGGGCATGGTGGGGATGTGTTCGATCTCCCCCGGCGGCCCCAACCGGGGCACGGTCCCGTCCTATGACGCGGCCACCGCGTTGCGGGCCGACGCGGCCACGCTGGGCTTCCCGATCCGCCTGCCGCAACTGCCGGGCGGCTGGCGACCCAATTCGGGCGGCCGGGGCGGTATCGACGGCGGTCGCACCGATCACGACGAGCACCTGCACGCGGCGACGTCGACCGTGGGCTACCTCAGCCCGACCGGGATGTATCTGAGCCTGACCCAGAGCAACGCCGACGAAGACAAGCTGGTCGGTTCCATCCATTCGGGCATGTACCCGCGGGGCGTCGAGAACATCGCCGGGACCAGCTGGGTGGTCTACCAGGGCGCGGACCGCGACGGTGCCGTCGAGCCGGTGTGGACCACTCGCCTGGCCAGCCCGGCCGGCCCCACGCAGATCGCGATCACCGGCGCCGGCAGCCCCGACGAGTTCCGTACGCTGGCTGCCGCGACGCAAGCGCAGCAGCCGCTGGCCGCTACCCGATAGAAGGGCACCCCGGATGACCGCACCCGAAGCAGATCTGTCCGGCTGGTCGGCGGCGCCGTTCACCGCCGCCGGCTACACCCACGACGTGTACCGCAAGGGGTCGGGTCCCGGGGTGGTGCTGATCCCGGAGATGCCGGGCATCCATCCCGGCGTGCTCGGGTTGGGAAATCATCTGGTGGACAACGGGTTCACCGTCGCCATCCCGTCGCTCTTCGGCCGTCCCGGCCGAAAGATATCGATCCCCTATGTCCTGGCCGAGATCAGCCGGGGTTGTGTGGCAAAGGAATTCGCCGCGATGGCCACCAACAAGGAGCGGCCGGTATCGCTGTTCCTGCGGGCGCTGGCCCGCGATCTGAACGCCGCGACGCCCGGCAAGGGAGTCGGGGTGATCGGGCAGTGCTTCACCGGCGGTTTCGCGCTGGCCGCCGCCGTCGACGACAGTGTGCTGGCCCCGGTGCTCAGCCAGCCGTCGGTGCCGTTTCCGCTGACCGGCAAGCATCGCCGCGACCCCGGGCTCAGCGAGTCCGAACTCAGTGTCGTCGCCGATCGCTGCGCCAACGATGGCTTGTGCGCAATGGGACTGCGGTTCAGCGCGGACGCGATGGCACCGGGTGAGCGGTTCAAGACGCTCAAGGCACGTCTGGGTGACGCCTTCGAGGTGATCGAAATCGATTCCGGCCCCGGCAACGAGCACGGGTTCAGCCGGATGGCGCACTCGGTGCTCACCGACCAGGTCCGTGAGATCGACGGTCAACCCGCCTACGAGGCGCGCAAGCGGGTGGTCGAGTTCCTCACCGAGCGGCTCACTTAGCCTGCTGAACTCATGCCGCGGGTGTTGAGCACCCCGAATTGAATTGCCGCTCACGACAGCTTTTTGGCGCCCGTTGTTGGGTGGCCGATGTCCGGGGAGTCGGCGGCCGAGTGGTGCAACTCAAGGACGCTGCGGCGCCCCGGTCACGCTGATGTGGGCTTACCCGAACAGCGACATCGGATGGATGAACGCCCCCTCGAGCACCTCGCGGGCGAGGTTGGCGACTTCGGCCCCGCGCAGCGGCAGGCGGGCCATCTCCTCAACGGTGAACCACGCCGCGCCCAGGGACTCGTCATCGGGCACCGACTTCGGCGGAGTGTCATCAGCTGGGTGGGCCACGAAAATGACCCGCATCCGTGCATTGCCTGACAATGGCGTGTGCTGAATCCGCAGCACCCCGTCCGGCACGATGTCGATGCCGGCCTCCTCCCGCGTCTCGCGGTGCGCGGCGACCGCGAATGTCTCGCCCGGCTCGACCCGTCCGGCTGGCAAATACCAGAGTTGGCCGTGTTTGCGTTCATGCACCAACAGGAACCGTCGGCCCAGCCGAACCAGCACCAAGGAGAAGTTCCACGTCGGGATGGGTTCGCGCGCCATCAAGCCCCGTCCCTCTGGTGTGTATTCTTCTGGCGCCCAAACCACTTGCGCTGCACCGGTTTATCGTCCACCGGTTTGAGTTCGACACCCTTGTAGACCGCAAGGTAGACATCGATGGTGGTGACGATGACGATCATCAGAACCGGGCCAATGATGATGCCCCACGGGCCGAACATCCTGATCCCGGCGAACACCGAGAGCAGCATCAGCGCCGAGTTCAGCCGGGCATCACGCGGCACCAGCACCGGCCGCAGGAAGTTGTCGATGTTGGTGACCACGATCAGGTGGAACAGGACCACGAACAGCCCGCCGCCGATGTGTCCGAAGAAGCACATCCCGATGCCGAACGGTATGGTCACGATCCCGCCGCCGAGCGGA
Organism: Mycobacterium sp. NGS29; assembly: GCF_059812965.1. Lineage (NCBI taxonomy): Bacteria > Bacillati > Actinomycetota > Actinomycetes > Mycobacteriales > Mycobacteriaceae > Mycobacterium > Mycobacterium sp. NGS29. The sequence continues at coordinate 33,802 of NZ_JCALDR010000025.1, read as the reverse complement.
ATGATCGACAACGCCGTCAGCAAGATCGCGAAGATGAAGAAGCCCTGGTGGAATCCGGCCAGGTAGATCGACGCGGCGCCGGCGACACCCTGGCAGAGGGCGATCACGAACTGCCCGTTGACGGTGCCGCGCACCATCGACCCCATCTTCTGCAGATACAGGTCGGTGACTTCTTCGCCGAGCGGGTTGAGCTGGGCGATCAGGTTCCGGATCTTCTCCCGGTGCACCAGCAGCGCGACGAACACGTACAGAAAAATGATCGCCGACGTGATGGTGCCGGCCAGACTGCCTGCCGTGTTCTGCAGCACGTTCAGTAGCCAGTGGCCCGCGTTCTGTGCGACCGAGACCATCGACTTGCGCAGGTTCTCCGCCGTGAGCGTGACGTGCACGAACGGCACCCGGCCGAGCAACTCGTTGACCAGGTGCAACGTCTTGTCGCCCAGCGTGCTCAGGTCGGTCGATTTGACCCACTCGGCAACCGAGTCGACCATCCGGGCGATCTGCACAACGGCCAGGCTCACCAGCAGACTCAGCGGCACGATCACAATCGCCAGCGCGGACAGCAGGGTACAGGTGGCGGACAGCCCGGTGTTGAGGCGCTTGTTGAACCACTCGAAGAGCGGGGCGAACAGGTAAGCCCCGACGGCGGCCACCACCACGAGGACGAAATAGCTGCGCAGGAAGTACAAACCGAACAACACCGCGAGGATCGTGACGATAGCAAGCGCGCGCTTCTGGGTAAGCGTGAATTCGGTGTTCATGCCCTGACCGAGACCGCCCTCCGCGGGTATGTTGAGCGCGCTCCGTAACCTTAACGGTTGGGAAGGAACAGCATGACTGTGGTCGAGACCAGCTACGGTCCGGTGCGTGGCGCCGACTTGGCCGGCCCGCCGGGCCGCGTCACCGCGTGGAAAGGCATCCGGTTCGCCAAGGCGCCCATCGATGATCTGCGGTTCCGGGCGCCGGCGCCGCCCGAGCCGTGGACCGAGGTCGCCGACGCCACCGCCTACGGGCCAGCCTGTCCGCAGTCGACGCTGCCCAACATGAAGCTGGACCTGGGTGCACCGCAGGGCGAGGACTGTCTGCGGCTGAACATCTGGGCGCCGGCCGGCACCGACCCGGGCGCCGGGAAACCGGTGCTGGTGTGGCTGCACGGTGGCGCCTACGTGCTGGGTTCGGGCAGCCAGCCGTTGTACGACGGTCATGTCCTGGCCGCCGACGGCGACGTCGTGGTGGTCACGGTCAACTACCGGGTCGGGGCGCTGGGATTCATGGACCTGTCGTCGTTCAGCAGTGCGCAGCGGCAGTTCGACTCCAACATCGGGCTGCGCGACGTGCTGGCCGCGCTGGCCTGGGTACGCGACAACATTGCGGCGTTCGGCGGCGACCCCGACAACGTGACCCTGTTCGGCGAGTCCGCCGGTGCCGGAATCGTGACGACGCTGTTGGGCGTCCCTGCCGCCGCGGGGTTGTTCGTTCGGGCTATTGCGCAGAGTTCGCCCGCCACATCGGTGTACGACCAGGACAGGGGCCGCCGGGTTTCGGTGGCTGTGCTCAACAAACTGGGTATCGCCGAGTCCGAGGGGCACAAGGTGGCCTCCGCGTCCACCGAGGCGCTGATCGCGGCGACCAGTGAAGTGTTCAACGAGATCCCCGTCAGCAATCCGGGCACGCTGGCGTTCGTCCCCATCGTCGACGGTGACCTGTTGGAGGATCAGCCGGTCAAACTGGCGCAGGAGGGCCGCCTGCTGCCGATTCCGTTGATCATCGGGACCAATAAGCACGAGGCGGCGTTGTTCCGGTTGCTGCGCTCACCGCTGATGCCGATCACGCCGCACGCGATCACCACGATGTTCAGTCAGATCGCCGTCGAGCAGCCCGACCTGCAACTGCCCACCTTCGAGGAGTTCGGGTCGGCCTACTCGCGCCGGCAGAAGTCGCGCAGCGTCGGGATGGCCACCGACATCGGCTTCCGGATGCCGTCGGTGTGGCTGGCCGACGGCCACAGCAGGGTGGCGCCGGTGTACCTGTACCGGTTCGACTATGCGACACCGGTGTTCAAGCTGTTGACGGTACGAGCCGCTCATGCCACCGAATTGCCTTATGTGTGGGGCACTCTCGGCGCGCCGCAGGACATGTCGCTGAAGCTGGGGGGTGCCAAGACCGCCACCGCCGTCTCCCACCGGATGCGGACGCGGTGGCTGAATTTCGCGGCGCACGGTGAGCCCGATGGCCCGGCCGGTGAGCCGGCCTGGCCGCGCTATTCCGAGCCGAATCGCCCGTGTCTGGTGATCGACAAGCGCGACACCATCGTCGACGACGTGGATGCGCGCATCAGGGAAGCCTGGGGCGCCCAGATGGTCAGCTTCCGGTAGCCGCGCCGGCTTTCTTGCCGGCCTTCATTTCGCTCTTCATCTTGTGGAAGAGGTCGACGTAATAGGGCAGGCATTCCTTGAGGGCCTGCTCGGTGGTGAACAGCGGCTCATAGCCCAGGTCGCGGCGGGCCTTCGCGATCGAGAAGTAATTGTTGATGGCAATGCGCTCGATGGCCAGCGGCTCGAGTAGCGGTGCGGGAGCGCCGAATTGGAAGTGCAGCCGCTGCCATGCCGTCATCGCGAGGCGTACCGGGGGGGCGGGAACCCTTACCTTGGGCCACTTTTCGCCGCATGCCTCGACCACCGGACGGGCGAATTCGAACATGTTGATCGGTTCGCCGTCGTTGATGAAGTAAGCCTGCCCCGGCGCGGTGCCGCCGTCCACCAGGTGTTCGCCGGCCAGGATGAAGCCGTGAATCAGGTTGTGCACGTAGGAGTTGTCCAACTTTGCCGACTTGGGTCCGACGAGCACTTTGGTGTGGCCCTTGATCACGCTCTCGAACAGTTTGCGGAACATCGTCTGGTCACCGGTGCCCCAGATGCCGCTGGGTCGCACCGAGCAGGTGAGCATGCCGTCGACACCGTTCTGGCCGAGCACGTATTTCTCAGCGGCGACCTTGGTTTCGGTGTAGAGGTCGTTGAACCGGTCGGTGTAGGGCATCGTCTCGTCGCCGTTGGTGATGTCCTGCCCACCCATCACCACGCTGTTGGAGGCGGTGTAGACGAACCGCTGCACACCCGCTTTGCGGCCGGCCGTGACGAGGTTCTCGGTGCCACCGACATTGACCGAGAAGCTGCGCTGCCGGTATTCCTTGGTCGCCGACGCGCCACCCATCAGGTCGATGATCGCGGCCGTGTGGATGATCGTGTCGATGCCGTCCACCGCCGCCGCGCAGACGGCGGCATCGGTGATGTCACCCTGCAGCACCTCCAACTTCGGATGCTGGGGCAGGGGCGAGGGGGCGCGGTCGAAGGAGCGGACCTGATGTCCGCGCTCCAGCAGGGTCCGGACCAGGTTGGCGCCGACGAAGCCGGATCCGCCGGTGACTAGGACGCTGCCGAGTTCGGTTGTCAGTGCTGCATCACCCATACCGGGGAGCATAACTGAAACGTGTTCCAGTTTGGAATAGAACAGGTGTCCGAGTTTGACCGCAGCCGGCCCTATTCAGGGTCGCCCGCGGCGAGTGCATCGGTCACCCGTTGGCGGGCACCAGCTAAGTGCTCCTCACACCTTTTCGCGAGTTGCTCGCCTCTTTCCCAGAGTTTCAGCGACGCATCGAGGTCCAGGCCGCCCTGCTCCAGCAGTCGCACAACGTCGATCAACTCGTCGCGGCAATCTTCATAGCCGAGCTGACTAATAGGTGTAGTCGTCTCGTGCCGGGGATCAGGATCCATCAGTGCGTCCCTCGCTCACCGCTGCGATGGCTCCGTCGGCGACCCGCACCCGCAGCCCGGTGCCGGCCGGTGCGTCGTCGGTGCGTCGCAGCACCTCGGCGCCGGAGGGGGTCACGACCTGGACCACGGCGTAGCCGCGGGCCAGGGTTGCCGCCGGGCCCAGTGTCGACAACCGGGCAGAGAGGTGGCCTACGCGCTCGGTCTCCCCGGCGAGCAACCGCTTGATGTCACGCCGCAGCGCCGAGCGGGCTCGTTGCACTTCCTCCTCGCGCGTGATCACCATGCGCAGCGGGTCGGCCAGCACCGGACGGCTGCGCAACTGTGCGAGTGCCCGCTGCTCGCGTGACACCCAGTTGCGCAGTGCCTGAGCAGTGCGCTTGCGCAGCTCGTCGATCCGGCGTTGCTCGGCGGCGGTGTCGGGCACCACCATCTTGGCGGCGTCGGTGGGGGTGGCCGCCCGCACGTCGGCGACCAGGTCGCAGAGCGGATTGTCCGGTTCGTGTCCGACGGCGCTGATCACCGGAGTGCGGCAGGCCGAGATTGCTCGGCACAGGGTCTCGTCGGAGAACGGCAACAGATCCTCGACGCTGCCACCGCCGCGGGCGATCACAATCACGTCGACATCAGGGTGCCGGTCGAGTTCTGCCAGCGCAGCGACAATCTGTGCGACGGCGTTGACGCCTTGGGTCGCGGCGTGCCGGATGGTGAAGCGCACCGCCGGCCAGCGGGTGGTGGCCACCGTGGTGACATCCCGCTCGGCGTGGCTGGCTCTGCTGGTGATCAGGCCGATCATGGTGGGCAGGAACGGAATCGGGCGCTTGAGTCGCGGATCGAACAGTCCTTCGGCATCCAGCAACCGGCGCAGCCGGTCGATACGGGCCAGCAGTTCTCCGACACCGACCGCGCGAATCTCGTTGAGGCGCAACGAGAATGTGCCCCGCACGGTGTAGAAGGAGGGCTTGCCGCACACCACCACCTGGGTGCCCTCGGTAAGTTTCACCGGAGCGTTGAGTACCAGCTCACGCGAACAGGTGACGGTCAGCGACATGTCGGCCGCCGGATCACGCAGCACCATGAAGACCGTGTTGGTGTTGGGTCGCAGGTTGATCTGGGCCAGCTGACCCTCCACCCAGACGGTGCCCAGCCGGTCGATCCAGCCGGCGACGCGGATGGCGACCGCGCGGACCGGGAAGGGGTTGTCGACAGAGTTCGCCGTGGGTTTCTGCTGCGGAGCTGGTGTCACTTCGCGGACGCGCGGGTGATCCTGTTGGCGAGCAGCGTCTGGAACGGCGCGCGGGCCGTGGTGGCCTGCTCGTAGGCCAGCAGGGCTTCGAGTTCGGCAACGTCCAGAGATTGCAGCCGGGCCCGCAACTGCGCCAGGGTCAACTGCGGGTAGTCGAGTTCGGTCGCCACCGCCGGGACCGGTACGCCGGCCGCAGGGGTGCTGGGCTGGTCGGTCGGCGGCTTCGCGGAGTCGGCGGCTTCGGCGGTGTCGGACACCGAGTACAGCGCAAAGCGGCCCTCGGTGCGGCGCTCGCCGTCCACGCCGTCGACCGGGATGGCGGAGAAGCCGCCCTGACCGCCGCCGTCCAGCACCTCGAGGTCCTCGTCGAACGTCGCCCACTCGGGTTGCTCGTCCTTCGGCGGAAACAGCGACTCCAGCGTGGTATCGCCCTTGATGGCCAGTTCAGCGAGGTTCTGTTGAAAGCGCATCACGATATGAGCCGCCTGGGACGCCAACGTCATCGGGTACATGAGGATCGTTCGCGGGAGCTTGATTGTCTCCTCGACGGCGACTGTCGCCGCGCCGACCAGCAGCCGAAACCCATACGGTGCAGTAGTCATGGGTCCAAGACTGCCTCAAGCAGCGGCTAAGTCCAAGCTGAGCGCGCGCCCTGCTCGCGAAATGGCGACGGGGTATCGGCGGAACGTACCCTGAAGGACATGGTGCCCACTGTTGACATGGGGATTCCCGGTGCTTCGAGCTCGGTGGTCGACTCCCCGACCCGTAAGCGGGTGCTGCTGGCCGAGCCGCGTGGTTACTGCGCCGGGGTGGATCGCGCCGTGGAGACCGTCGAGCGTGCGCTGGAGAAGCACGGCGCCCCGGTCTACGTGCGGCACGAGATCGTGCACAACCGGCACGTGGTGGACACGCTGGCCAGCGCCGGTGCGGTGTTTGTGCAGGAAACCGACCAGGTGCCCGAGGGGGCCATCGTCGTGTTCTCCGCGCACGGCGTCGCCCCGACGGTGCATGCGGCCGCCGCCGCGCGCAACCTGCAGACCATCGACGCGACCTGCCCGCTGGTCACCAAGGTGCACAACGAGGCCAGACGGTTCGCCCGCGCCGACTACGACATCCTGCTGATAGGCCACGAGGGCCATGAGGAAGTCATCGGCACCGCCGGCGAAGCCCCAGATCACGTGCAGCTGGTTGACGGTGTCGAAGCCGTCGACCACGTCACCGTCCGGGACGAGGACAAGGTGATCTGGCTGTCGCAGACCACGCTCTCGGTCGACGAGACCATGGAGATCGTCGAGCGGTTGCGCGAGCGTTTCCCGAAACTGCAAGATCCGCCCAGCGACGACATCTGCTATGCCACCCAGAACCGTCAGGTCGCGGTCAAGGCGATGGCGCCGGAATGCGAGCTGGTGATCGTCGTCGGCTCCCGCAACTCGTCGAACTCGGTACGGCTGGTCGAAGTGGCGCTGGGTGCCGGCTCCCGGGCCGCGTACCTGGTGGACTGGGCCGACGACATCGACCCGGCGTGGCTGGACGGTGTCCACACCGTCGGGGTGACCTCCGGTGCATCGGTCCCCGAGGTGCTGGTGCGGGGTGTGCTCGAGCGGCTCGCCGAGCATGGCTACGACATGGTGCAACCGGTGACCACGGCCAACGAGACGCTGGTGTTCGCGTTGCCCCGGGAGATCCGCCCGGCGCGGTCCAAGTCTTAAGCCTCGTAGTCCCAGGGATCAGGGGTGCGCCTGCGCGGTGCCCGGGAGCCATTGCGACGCTCCGGACGCGCCTCGTCCTGGGATTCACCTCGCGCGGCTTGACCGGCTTGACCGCGGTACCGCACCTGGGAGATCGGATGATGCGTCGGGTTGGACCCGTTCGATCCCGCGGGTGCGGCGCGACGGCTGCGGGGCTCGTAGGACGGTTCGTACGGCGGATATGGTTCGTAGCCACCGCTGCGCCGCTCGTGTCGGCTGCGGCGTTCACCACGGGCAGGTGACTCGGGACGGTCGTAACTGTCGTACGGATCGAAGCGGCTGCTACGGGGCTCTGGCCGTTCGTAGGACCGTTCGTAGGAGCCGCGACGCGGGCGCGGTTCTCGACGCACGTCCCGCGGCGGCGGGGCGCCCCGATCGGTGTCACCCTCGTCCGGTCGGCGACGACGGGGGCGGCGGGGCGGGTCGGCGGGGTCGAAGTCGGGTTTGTCGGCCACCGAACTGCGACGGGCGCTGCGGCGGGGGCGCTCCTCGTCGGTCTCGTACGGATCGTCCGGCCGAGCATGCCGGGAGCGGGTCCGGGCCGGGCGCTGCGCCGAACGGCTGGTTCGCGCGGTCCGGCTGGTCTTCGCGGTCCGAGACCTCGCATGGGCCGGCTGGGGGGCCTCAGTTGCATCGACGTCGTCACCCGAGAGACCGGCCAACAGCGAGCTCACTCTGGCGGCGATGCCGCTGAACAGCGAGGGCCGCTCGGGCGCGGTCTCATCGTCATTGGCGGCATCGGGAACAGCTGCGGCGTTCTTGCCGAAGTACCAGCGGATCATGCCGATCAGCAACACCCCGCCCGCGGTGCCCAACATCAGTGGGAAACGCTCGATGAGCGGATATCCGCAATTGATCAGCAGGTCTTTGAACTTGTCGACCTTGCCGCCATGGAACAGCCAATAGGCCCCGGGCACGCTGCAGAACAGGATGAGCGGCGGCTGGATGACCGCGGTGAACACCGCGGCCTGCCGTACCGCCAGGACCGCCGCCACACATCCGGCGATGTAACACCCGGCGAAGACATGGGTCAGCTCCTTATGTCCGGAGTCGATCAGATACCCCACCGCGGTGGTTGCGACCGCGATGAGGACCGCCGCCCACCAGGGCACACCCGGGATGGTAGGGACGATCGAGCGGTGGCTGGGCTGCACCGTCGACCTGTCCCGCTGCGCTGACACACGTTGACCGTACCGGCAATTCGGGCGAGAGCCCGTATATCGCCAGGCACTCGCCGATAGCGTTCCCCGTAGACTTGCCTTCCCGTGAGCCTGAGCCTCGGAATCGTGGGTTTGCCCAACGTCGGCAAGTCGACCCTTTTCAACGCGTTGACGCGCAACAACGTGGTGGCGGCCAACTACCCGTTCGCGACGATCGAACCGAACGAGGGTGTGGTGTCGCTGCCCGATCCGCGGCTGGACAAACTGGCCGAACTGTTCAAATCCGAGCGGACCGTGCCGGCGCCGGTGACCTTCGTCGACATCGCCGGTCTGGTCCAGGGGGCGTCGGAGGGAGCCGGCCTGGGCAACAAGTTCCTGGCCCACATCCGCGAGTGCGATGCCATTTGCCAGGTGGTGCGGGTGTTCGCCGACGACGATGTGACGCATGTCTCAGGCAAGGTCGACCCGGGATCCGACATCGAGATCGTCGAGACCGAGTTGATCCTGGCCGACATGCAGACACTCGAGCGTGCGCTGCCCAGGCTGGAGAAGGAAGCCCGCACCAACAAAGAGCGCAAGCCGCTGTACGACGCAGCGGTGGCCGCCCAGCAGATCCTCGACGGCGGCAAGACGCTGTTCGGTGCCGGGATGGATGCCACGCTGTTGCGGGAGTTGAACCTGCTGACCACCAAGCCGTTCCTGTACGTGTTCAACGCCGATGAGGCGGTGCTGACCGATCCCGAGCGGATCGCCGCGTTGCGTGCGCTCGTCGCGCCGGCCGATGCCGTATTCCTCGACGCTGCAATCGAATCCGAACTCATCGAACTCGACGACGAATCCGCCGCCGAGCTGCTGGAGTCGATCGGGCAGACCGAGCGGGGCCTGGATGCGTTGGCGCGGGCCGGATTTCACACATTGAACCTGCAGACCTATCTGACCGCCGGGCCCAAGGAAGCGCGCGCGTGGGTGATCCACCAGGGTGACACCGCGCCGAAGGCGGCCGGCGTGATCCACACCGACTTCGAGAAGAAATTCATCAAGGCCGAGGTCGTGTCGTTCGACGACCTCGTCGCCGCCGGTTCGATGGCAGCGGCCAAAGCCGCCGGCAAGGTCCGGATGGAGGGCAAGGACTACGTGATGGCCGATGGGGACGTGGTGGAGTTCCGACACGGATAGCCGTCGGGCCGGGATTCTGCTGTGAAAACAGGTCGTGGCCTTTTAGCGTTGGTGAATGACTTCAACTGACCCCGCCGAGGCCCCGTCCCGCGGCTTCACTTCCCGGACTGTGCGGTGCGCGGTCTACGGATGCATCGCCTTCGTCGGACTCTTTGCGACCTGGGTGCCCAATCTCAGTTACACCTTCGGGGGGTTCATGCACGACTTCATGAACGACCTGAAAGTCACTCCGGCAAGCCGGTCGTACACCGGTGATCTTGTCGTGTTGGCGCTTGCCGCTGTGGTCCTGATGGTGGTCGAGGCTCGAAAGCACGGCGTGAAGTTCGTGTGGCTCTATGTCTTCGGCGGGTTCGTTACCGCGATCAGCGTTACGTTCCCGCTATTCCTGATTGCCCGCGAGATGAGGATGAGCCCGGCCGACAACGTGCGCGTCCGCCCGGTCGACGTGGTCCTGTTGGTGGTGGTCGCCGTCCTGGTCGCAGGCCAGATTGGGTGGGTTGGGCTGGCGTGACCGGGAGCGGTGGCGATCGAGTTTCGGTTTGTAAATCCATCTGCAATCGAGCAGGACCGCGTAGTAGGCAGGTGATGTGTGGCGCCGCGGTAGAGAACTTGCTCGTCGAGTTCCTCGGTGGCGTGCGCTGAGGGCTGCCAGCGCGGACTTCCTCAAGTGGCCTGAGAGAGACCTGCACCCTCGATGAGGTGCCAGAGGAGGTGCGCGCCGTCGGGCGGCTGCCGCGGTGACCTATCGCGTCGAACTCACCGGCGCCGCGAGGAGGGCACGCGCCGACCCGCCGTCACGCTGACTGGACGCTCGGTGTCGTCGGTCCCGCCGGGGCGGTGCTGGGGGGCGAGGTGGGAACCTTGCTGGGAACGCTCGGCGGAGTCAGGGCACCGCCGTATTGGGGGCAGTACGCCTGGATGGCGGCGCCGGTGAAGTAGGCGGCGGTTAACGACGGCCAGTTGGTCGCATCGATGACCTTGGCGATCAGCTCCGCATTGGTATTGCCGGGATTGTCGTGCAGGGACCCGCAGACGATGGTCTTCGCGACCGCGATCGCTCTATCCGGCGGACCGAAACTCATGCCGGAGGTGTTGAGGTTGGCTAGGAACGCGTCGTCTTTGGTGTCGGCGAAGGCCGGTGCGGCCAACCCCACGGCCACGACCAGCAACGCGAAGGCTTTCGGCACCATGATCTGTCCCCTCGAGTCTTGAGTCCATCGCAGTTTAGCCAGCAACGGGTTGGTGCCGCCTGCGCTTGACATCAGCACTTGCCTTCACACGCGGTCGAGGAAATTCTTGAGAGATGCGGATGGCACAGCGGTCGAAGGGGCTCTTGACCCGCGCCGCGCCGGCGAGCTCGGTTGCCGGCCTGACGGGTGGCATCGCCCGGCCCCGGCCCCGATGCCGAGCAACCACTGGACTCCGGTGTAAGCACCGGCAAGGACGACGGGAGACGCAGATGATCAGATCGTTGGCAGTCCTGGTTATCGCGGGCGCAGTCCTGACTCTCGCGCCCACCGCGGCAGCGGAACGGACGGTGACGGCGACGCAGGCCTGCGCGGAGGCGATGCCGGGGTCCATTCCAGTACAACTCACCTTCGAGCTGTCCTGCCAGGACCCCGAAACGTGGAAACGGGTGGGAACCTTGCCCGGAACCGAGGCCATGCCGGCGCTGATGGCCCGGGTCTTCCCCGGTGCGTATCGGGTCAACCCGGCCAACCGGTGGTCGGACTGGGTGATCCCGGAGTAGGCGCCGCATGGTCGCTGGGACGGCGAAAGTGACGTATCCCTCGTGTAGACATCGATATGACCCACGCCACGCAGTGGAGACACGATTCGGTGTTCATTGAGCGGCTCTGCACCAGCCGCGACCATTGATTTTCGAGTCTAAGTCACCTCTCGGCGTCCACGTTGCAGCATTGCTCCGCTCAACCGAGGATAGCTGTCCTAGCACGTCAAACGCTCACACGTTTGCGTAGCGTAATTTGCTGACCAATTACAATAATCACACTGATCACATCTGTTTCACTTTATTGATTGATACGTGACATCGCTGCTGTAAGCGCAGTTCAATCCGCTATTGGAAACGGCGTGACCGGCACCACAAATTTTGATTACCTATCGAACTCGTCGGTAGCGTGCCGATTCATGATTGCACTAGCCACGCTTTTAGCACTCGTTAATCAGGTGTCCGGGACGCCGTACATTCCGGGTGGAGATTCGCCGGCCGGGACCGACTGTTCAGGATTGGCTTCGTGGGTCGCAAATGCTGCCAGCGACCAACCCGTATTCGGCAACAGGTTTAATACCGGAAACGAAGCGGCCGCATTGGCGGCTCGAGGCTTTCAGCCCGGTACCGCTCCCAACGCGTTGGTGATCGGCTGGAATGGCGGGCACACTGCGGTGACGTTGCCCGACGGCACGGCCGTGTCCAGCGGAGAAGGTGGTGGCGTGCGTATCGGTGGCGCCGGTGCCTACCAGGCCGGCTTCACCCACCACATGTTCTTGCCCGCAGGCGACCTGCCTGAAGGGGAATTGCCGGTGCCGGACGGTCCGCCTGTGCTGGTGGACGCGGCGGCGCCGGAGATGGCTCCACCCGCTGCTGAGGCCGGCGAGCCTACCCCGGGTCCCGTCGGCGAACCCGACGCGCCAGTCGCCTGACCAACGTTTCCTGTCGCAGCAAACCATAACCGCAGCCACACCCTGCGGCGCATTTGTGGGTTGAATCACAATGTGCCCAGGGTGTGGTTTGCGTCAAATTCCCCAACCTGCTTATCAGACTTTGTGGAATATACCCGCGAAGCTCCCTGCGTATTCCTGGTCGCATTGTCGGAATGTCGAATTCCGAATGCGGGAATTCAGTTCAACTGACCGCGATCTCTTTGCCGAGTCGGTAGCCGGGCGCCAACGGCAGCGTGTCGCCACTCCAGAACTTGCCGGGGTCGAACCAGTTCGTGTCCTTGTCGGTGAGAAGCAGGCCCATCTCCTCGTAGGTGATAGCGACCGTCTCCGCGCAGTACGCCGTGGCCATGCCCATGTTGCGCTGCGCCGCTTTTCTCCGCTCGCTGTGTGCGCGAACCTTCTTGTCCACCAACGGGATTCCGCGGAACCAGTCGTTGATGGTCGGTAACCGCCCGCGTAACCAGCGGCCGGTCAGCCGAGCGGTCGTCGGGAAGGCCGTGCCGTTCATCCGGGCGATCACCTGCAGCAGCGCGTTCTCCTGCTCGCGGCTGGCATACGGCGTCAGTTGACGTAACCAGCAGCGCTGGTGGTAGTTCTGCGTCCACCGCTGGAACACCTCGCGCGCGTCGTTGAGTTGGACACCACGATGGTTGGTGCCGGTCCACACGTCCACCAACTTGTCGCCCAGTTCGGCGTGCCAGATCAGCGGTGGCAGATCGTCGATGGCCACGGTCATGCCGACGTGATTCACCGGGGCATTGGTCAAGGTCTGGATGGCGCGGTCCGGTCCTGAGCCGCCCCGGAACAACCACAGGTCACCGGTGCGGGTTTCGGTCAGCGCTTGCTCCAGGGTGAGGGTGCTCGAGTCCACCAGAGCACTTTAGGCAGGATCAGGCCGTTATAGCCTGTGCTGATGCGCAACATCTGGAAGTGGATCGGGTTGGCCGGTGCCGCGGGCGTCGTTGCCGGTGGCGCTGTGGTGGTGCGCGATCAACGCAAACGCCGTGCGTACGCGCCGGACGAGGTCCGGGCCCGTCTGCATCAGCGGCTGGCCGAGTCCGCTGCGGACCGCGATCAGTCCGAATCGGATCCGACCCCCACCGCGAACAACCGGTAACTGCCGGAGAAGCCTTTCAGCTCCACCTCCCGACCGTCGTCGAAAGTGATGTCGTCGCACTCCCGAACGGCGTCGCGCACCGGTTCGCTCACCAGGATCTCGCCGCCTTCGGCCTGCGCGGCAACCCGGGCGGCCATCGCGACGTTGCGACCGAACAGATCCTCGCCGCGGCGTACCGAGCGTCCCATGTGGATGCCGATCCGGACCCGAATCTCCTGGTGGCGCTTGCGTTGTCCGTCTTTGAAGATCGCGTTCTGCACGTCGATTCCACACCGGACCGCCTGATCGGCTCGGGCGAACGCGACCATGTATCCGTCGCCCTGGCTCTTGACCACGTGACCTTCGCGCTTTCGCACCCGCTCCTGCACCAGCTTGTCGTGCGCGCCGATCAGCTTGACCCAGGCGCGGTCGCCGATGCGCTCGTTGAGCGCGGTGGATTCCTCGATGTCGGAGAACAAGATCACCACACGCCCATCCTTGGTGACCTTGGCCAGGTCGGGCCGCTCGACCTCGGCCCAGTCGGCCAAGTCTTCGATGGAGCCGCGCACCGCCGCTCCGAAACCTTCTTTGCGCACCAAGTTGGCGGTGTTCCACACCGTTTTGACCGCTTCGCGGCCGCCGGACCACAACCGGGTGCGCACGTCGGCGCGGTGCTGCAGTTCGGCCAACTCGGCGCGGCTACGGTGCAGCAGTCGCCACAGCACTACCAATCCGACGGCTTCGGCTACGGCGATGCCGCCCAGGATGTAGACCGCGATCCGCAGCGCATCGCCCATGCCGAACATCCTGACAGGCCGCTGTACGGCTATCTCGCCGGGCCGATGATGTCTAGGGTTGACGAGGGCGGCCCCGGGAAATACATGCTGACGGTGTAGTCGGCACCTCAGATCTGTTGGTGATTCGTGGAACTGCCGGTGACCCGGCACGAAGGAGACGAGATGCAGCTGGGCATGGTCGGCCTCGGCCGGATGGGCGCCAACATCGTCCGTCGCGTCGTGACGGGCGGACACCAGTGCGTGGTGTACGACCACAGCTCCGATGCGGTCAAGGCCATGGCCGGCGAGGAGAACGTCACCGGTGTCTCCTCGTTGCGCGAGTTGCGGGATAAACTGGCCGCCCCGCGGCTGGTGTGGGTGATGGTGCCCGCCGGAACCATCACCACGGGGGTGATCGACGAACTGGCCGGTATCCTCGAGGCCGGCGACATCGTGATCGACGGCGGCAACTCGTACTACCGCGACGACATGAAGCATGCGAAGACGTTGGCCGACAACGGTATTCGGTTACTCGACTGCGGCACCAGCGGCGGCGTGTGGGGCCGCGAGCGGGGTTACTGTCTGATGATCGGCGGCGACCAGGACGCCTTCGACCATGCCGAACCGATTTTTGCCACCATCGCGCCCGGGGTGAACGCAGCCGAGCGGACCCCGGGCCGCGAAGGCAGGGTCGCCCAACCCGAGAACGGTTACCTGCACTGCGGCCCGGCCGGAGCCGGCCACTTCGTGAAGATGGTGCACAACGGCATCGAGTACGGCATGATGGCTTCGCTCGCCGAAGGCCTGAACATCTTGCGCAACGCCGACATCGGCACCCGCATCGAAGAGGGCGACGCTGAAACCGCGCCGTTATCCAACCCCGAGTATTACCAGTACAACTTCGACATCCCCGATGTCGCCGAGGTATGGCGCCGCGGCAGCGTGATCGGTTCCTGGCTGCTGGACCTGACCGCGATCGCCTTGCATGAATCGCCCGATCTGGACGGCTTTTCCGGTCGGGTCTCCGACTCGGGTGAGGGCCGGTGGACCTCGATCGCGGCAATCGACGAAGGCGTTCCAGCGCCGGTGCTCACCACCGCGTTGCAGTCCCGGTTCGCCTCACGCGACCTCGACGACTTCGCCAACAAGGCGCTGTCGGCGATGCGCAAACAGTTCGGCGGGCACGCGGAGAAGCCGGCGAACTAACCCTCGACGAACCGCACCACCGCCTCGCTGAAGGCGTCGTTGTCGTCGCCCGCCGCGGTGTGCCCCGCATCGGACAACTCGACGAATTCCGCGCCGGGCACCTGAGACAAAAAGTGTTGCACGCCTTCGGGACTGACTACATCGGACAACTTGCCCCGAATCAGCAGGACCGGGATGGTCAGGTCGGCGGCCGCCTGCTCGAAGCCCTCGGTGCGCAGTTCCGGGTCGTCGCCGGGCTTGGTCATGAACGCCGGATCCCAGTGCCAGTACCAGCGGCCGTCGCGCAGCCGCAGGTTCTTCTTCAGACCTTCCGGGCTGCGTGGCCTGGTCCGGTGGGGCAGGTAGGCGGCGACGGCATCGGCCGCCTGTTCGAGAGTTTCGAAGCCGTCGATGTTGGTCATCATGAAGTCCCGGATCCGGGCGCTGCCGTTCTTTTCGAACCGCGGCACCACGTCGACGAGGACCAGTTTGGTCACCTTCTGCGGCCCGGCCCGGTCGGCGACCAGGATGCCGGTCAACCCGCCCATGCTGGCCCCGATGATCACCACGGGGCGGCCGATCACGTCCAGGACGTGCATGACGTCGGCGGTCAGCGTCTCGACGTCATAGTCGGCATCGGGTGCGCGGTCGCTGTCTCCGTGTCCGCGGGTATCGATCGCGATGACGTGATAGCCGTCGTCGGCCAGGACCTGGCCGGTGTTCTTCCAGGAGAACCGGTTCTGGCCACCGCCGTGCAGCATCAGGATCGTCGGCCGGTCTGCCGGATCGGGCACGCCGCGGTTCCATTCGTCGGCGACCAGGGTGATCCCGTCGACCCCGGAGAACTCGACCGTCTGGGGGCTGGGCATGTGATGAGTCTCCTTCGGTTGGGGTGCAGAAGCCAGGTAGGCGCGAATGACCTCGACGAGCATCTCGCGGTTGTGGGTGCTGTCCAGCGGTGTGGGCCAGGTGAGCTGAAGGGCGACCAGGCCGCGGATGGTGCTCCAGATCAGGTTGCCCAGCCGGCTTGCCTGCCCCGGGGTGATGCCGGTGGCGAGGTGCTCACCGATCTCTGTCATGCGGGCCGTCATCGCGGTCAGGTGGGCGTTGGTTGACGCGGCGCGGGCTGCGCGGGTAGCGATCAGGATCTCCAGGGCGGCCATCGATGTCGGGCTGGAGAACGCGCGCCAGACCGCCTCGACGACAAAAGCCGGTCGGTCCTGCGACCGGATCTGTGCCACCTGCGCGGGCAGGTCGTCGAGGGTCTGCAGCAGGTCGGCAAATCCCTTGTCCACCACCGCCATCAAGATGCCGTTCAGGTCTCCGAAGTGGTATTGCACTGCGCCCCAGGTCAATCCGGCACGCTCGGTGATCTGCCGCATGCTGGGCGGGGCGAATCCCTCCTGCAGCACGTAGCGGACGGTCTCGTCGATGACGGCCTGGCGGCTGCGTTCGGCACGCGCCTGGCCACCGGACGGCGGTCGGCGCGGTGCTGTCACGGGGTCACCACATCACGCCGCGCAGGTGATCCAGCGGCCGCAGGTCGTGGGCGGCCAGGATCCCGCCGGGTGCGCGGCACACCGCCTCGATCAGATTGACAACCCTTGCCGCCGTCGCGATCACGCCACCGTCGTTGTGATCGACGCGGGCACTACCCAGGTGGGTGTTGATTTCCACGCCCGGGCTGCCTTCGACGACCACCCGGTGCACGCCGGGACGACCGTCCGGCGGATAGGCCCAGTCGGGAGCAGCTTGCGCGCCAAGACGATTGACGTGCTCCATGGTGATGACGACTGCGCCGGCCCGCACCCCTTCGACACCGAAGCGCACGGCCGCGACCTGTCCCGGTTCGACGTGCATCATCACGCAGTCGATGGGCTGCGGTGTCACCCACTTCTCGCACCGCTCGCGTATCTCGTCGAGCTCGACGCCCAGGTCCTGCGCCAGGCTGCGTACCTGCACACCCCACATCGAGGTGAGTACACCGGGGCTGAACATGATCGGCGTGTGATCCGGTGTGGTGCCGAAACCGAAACTCACACCGGTGAATTCGGCGTCATCGTAACTGGCGTAGTCGCAGATCTCCTGCACGGTGATGCTGGTGGCGCGCTCGGCCAGGCTCAGCGCGGTGTAGGCCAGGGTGTCGCCGGAGAAGCCGGGGTCGACGCCGTTGATGTAGAGCGTGGTGTCGCCGTCAGCACAGGCCCGCTGCAGTGGCTCGCGCAACCACCGACCGGCGTGTCCCGGTGCCACCAGCCACACGAAGGAGGACCCCACGACGTTGGTGCCGGCCCGCAGGAAACGGCTGATTTCCGACATCGCCTCCTGCGGCCGGGTTTCGGCCTGCGAGGTGTAGACGACGCAGTCGGCGTTCAAGGCGACCAAGGCATCGACGTCGTCGGTCGCTGTGATGCCTGTCGGCGCGGCGAGTCCGCACAGTTCGGCGGCGTCACGGCCCACTTTGCCCGGGCTGGACGCGTGCACACCCACCAGCTCGAGATCGGGCCGTTCGATCAGCATGCGCAGCGCGTGACGGCCGACGTTGCCCGTCGAATACTGGATCACCCGTCGCACGTCAACCACCCAGCTAAGTCCACCCGTCAGATGATTACACTCGTAATCTTTCGGGGCAAGCGCCGATGAGTTTCAGGCGCGGCCCGGGTCTATCTCGGTGCAGGTATTTCCAACAACCGGGAGGCGACATGCCAGCGATCACGCCCTCATTGTGGTTCGACGACAACCTCGAAGAGGCGGCCGAGTTCTACACGTCGGTGTTCCCCCACTCGTACGTCGAGGGGTTCACGCGGTACAGCGACGCCGGGCCGGGTGAACCGGGATCCGTGGCGTTCGGGACGTTTGTGCTGGACGGCACCCGATTCCTGGGCATCAACGGCGGACCGCACTTCACCTTCGACGAGGCGGTGTCCTTCACGATCCACTGCGCAGACCAGGACGAGGTCGACTACTACTGGCAGCGGCTGACCGAGGGCGGCCAGGAATCGCAGTGCGGTTGGTGCAAAGACAGGTTCGGCCTGAGCTGGCAGGTCGTCCCGGACCGGCTGATGGAATTGGTCGGCGACCCCGACCCGGCACGCGCCGCCGCGGCCACCAGGGCGATGCACGGGATGAGCAGGATCGTGGTGGCCGATCTGGAGGAAGCTGTCGTGCAAGTGTGAGCTCGGGCTTCTGCTCGCCCTGGCTGCCGGTTACGTTGGACTGAGCCGGTGAACAGGAGTCGTGTTGCCACAACCACGCTGGGTCGACGTGAGGAGCCCCAACGCCGACCTCAAAGCCCTGATGTGGGGTCCTGCGGATGCCCCGATTGCGTTGTGCCTGCACGGCTTTCCCGATACCGCCTACGGCTGGCGCAAGGTGGCGCCCCGGTTGGTCTCGTCCGGCTGGCGGGTGGTGGCCCCCTTCATGCGTGGTTACGCACCGTCGTCGATCCCGACCGACGGCAGCTACCACATCGGGGCGTTGATGGACGACGCGCTGCGGGTACGTGCGGCCGCGGGCGGCACTGAGCGCGACGTGGTGATCGGTCACGACTGGGGTGCGATGGCCGCCGCCGGGCTCGCTGCGCTGCCCGACACCCCATTCGCCAAGGCGGTGATCATGTCGGTGCCGCCGGTCGGTGCCTTCCGCCCGTTCGGGCAAGTGCCCGAGCGTGGGCGGCTGCTCCGTCAGATACCACCCCAGCTGGTGCGCAGCTGGTACATCAGCTACTTCCAGTTGCCGTGGTTGCCGGAACGGTCGGCGTCCTGGGTGCTGCCGCTGCTGTGGCGACGGTGGTCGCCCGGCTACCGCGCCGACGAGGACCTGCGCCACGTCGACGCCGCGATCGGCACGCCGGAGAGTTGGCGGGCGGCGCTGGGACCGTACCGTGCCACGATCCGCAATACCCGCCCGCCGCAGCAGTACGCCGAGTTGCACCGGCACTGGGTGCAGGCGCCCAAGTTGCCGAGCCTGTACCTGCACGGCAACGACGACGGCTGCATGACACCGGCTTTCGCGCGCTGGGTGCAGCCGGTGCTGCCCACCGGTAGCGAGGTGGCCATCGTCTCCGGCGCCGGACACTTCCTGCAGCTCGAACAGCCGGACAAAGTGGCTGACTTGGTGTTGGCGTTCATCGGCTCCCCCTGATGCCGCGGATGGCGGCCGTCGACGCCCAGTTCTATTGGATGTCGGCGAAAGTCCCCAACGACGAGTTCCTGCTCTACGCGTTCGACGGTGCACCCGACGACGTCGAGCATGCTCTGGAGCAGGTACGCCGACGGGCGCAGGCCAGCCCCGCATTGGCGATTCGCGCCGAGGACGACTGTGCCGTCCGCTATCCACGGTGGGTGCCCGCCGACGTCGGGCCCGCCTGTACCGCCCGGCACGATCTGGCCGACGACAGCTGGGACGGTTGTCTCGCGGCAGTGGCCGGCTTGGCCGACAACCAAATGAGCAGGGTTGGAATCCCCTGGCGCATCCATCTATTCACCCCGGTGCAGGGCATTCCGGGAGTATCCGGACCGGGCGCCGTTGTCGTTGTGCAGGCCACGCACGCGTTCGCCGACGGCCGCCGGGGCGCCGCGCTGGCCGCGTTCCTGTTCGGCAGGGCGGGCCCGGCGCCAGAGGTCCCCAGGCCGCGGTCCGGGCTGGTGCCGCTGCGGGCGCTCGACGCGGTGCGTACCCACCGGCAGTTGGTTGCCGATACCGAAGCCGGGCTGGTGGCGCCGGCCCTGGGCACCCGGCCGCCGCTGGCCACCAATGCCCGGCCACGGGGTGCGCGGTCCATTCGCACGTTGGTACGCCACCGTTCCCAACTACCGGGTGCCACCGTCACCGTTGGCGTACTGGCCGCGGTCTCGGACGCGATGTCGGAAATGCTGGGCGGTGACATCGATTCATTGGGTGCCGAGGTGCCAATAGCCAAATCGGGTGCCCGCCTGGGCTGCAACCATTTCGCCAACGCCGTGGTGGGGCTGTATCCGCAACTCGCGCACGCCGAACGGCTGCAGCGGATCGGCGTCGACCTGGCCAACGCGCGTCGTCGCCTCGAGCACCCCGCCGTCCGGGCCGGTGACCGTGCATTCGCCACCGTCCCCGCGGCGTTATTGCGTTGGGGAGTATCGAAGTTCGACGTCGACGCCCGGCCCGCGCACGTGGCCGGCAACACGGTGGTCTCCAGCGTGCATCGCGGCCCCGCCGATCTGCGCTTCGGGGACGCCCCGGTGGTGCTGACCGCCGGGTACCCGTCGCTGTCCCCGCTGATGGGCCTGACCCACGGAGTGCACGGCATCGGCGACACCGTTGCGGTCAGCATCAACGCGTCGGGATCGGCTGTTCCCGATGTGGATGCCTACATGCGGCTGCTGGACACGGCGCTGTAGTCACTAGCCTGCGTCGCCGGATCGGGCAGCTTCCTCCCGGGTCAGACCGGCGGCCAGGATCAGTTCCTCGTGCAGTTCGAACCACACGGTGTGATAGGAATCGATGAGTGGCCTTGTCAGCCAAGGGATCTCACCTGACTTCACTCGGTTCAGCGCGACGTCCAACTTGGTCACGTAGGCGCTGAGGCGCGGCAGTTGCGCGGTGACCGGGCCGATGATCAGCACCAGGCGCCGGTGCACATCGTCGAGGCGGGCCAACACTGCGGCGTCGTAATCCGCATCGGCGTGATCGTTGGGCCGGCCGTCCTTGAGCTGCCAGTCGGTGACCAGAGATTTGAATTCGCCGTTGACCGAACGGAATTCGTCGTAGACCGCGGTGATCGTGGCCGGGGCGACATGCTGGCGTTCGGCGGCGAGCAATTCGGCGAGCCGGGCGCGACCCGTCGGGGAGATCCGTACCGTGGGTCCCTCGACCAGTAGCCCGGCGTCGGCCAGTCGATCTACTGTCTTGCCGACGGTGTCGAGGTCCATCCCCAGGGTCGCGGCCAGGTCGGGCACGCTGACCCGCCCTTTGAGGCGAACAGCCTGCAGCACAGCCAATTCGGTCACCGGTCGACTCCCGCCCGTCGCGCAATCTCGGCGAGTTCGCGCAACTCCGGAGTGTCGTCCTCGGACCATGCGGTGAGCGGCAGAATACCCTGGCGTACTTCGCCTTCGTAACCGTCGACGGTGACCTGCTTGCCGGCCAGCGCCGCGGCGACACCGTGACCGCAGCCCACCACCGCCACCCGGCCCAGTTCGCGGCTGACGACGGCGGCATGGCTTGCGGCGCCACCGACTTCGGTGACAATGCCCTGCGCGGCCAGCATCCCGAGCACGTCCTCGGGTCTGGTGTGGTCGCGCACCAGGATGACCTGCTCGCCGCGGTCGGCGGCGTCCAGTGCCTCGTCGACGTCGGTGTATGCGGTGCCGGTTGCGACACCTGGGCAGGCCGGTAGACCCTTGGCCAAAAGCGCTGCGGATAACCGGCTTTCCGGTTGTAGCGCGGGTCGCAGCACCGCCTCGATGTGCGCGGAAGTCACCCGGCGCAGGACTTCGGCATCGTCGATGAGCTGTTCGTGCCGGAGCTGCAGAGCCAGGCGCACCGCGGCAGGTGCTGACCGCTCGGCCGCCCGGGTCTGCAGCAGCCAGAGTTTCCCGTCTTCCACGGTGAATTCGATCTCCTGCACGTCCGAGTGGAAGCGTTCCAGGCGTCGGGCGGCGGACATCAACTCGTCGAAGATGATCGGTTGCTGATCGCGCAGGGCATGGATCGGCTCGACATCGACCAGTCCCGACACCACGTCGTCACCCTGGCCGCCCGGCAACCACTCGCCGAACGGTTCATTGGCTCCGGTGATCGGATTGCGTGACGACAACACCCCGGCACCGGAGTCGGCGGTCAGGTTGCCGAACACCATCGCCTGCACCACCGCGGCCGTGCCGCCGGTTCCGCTGCGGCCGTAGTGTCCGCGATATGCCTTGGCGCGCGGGGAGTTCCACGACGCGAACACTGCCTCGATGCCCGCGCGCAACTGTGCATACGGGTCCTCGGGCGGATCGTCTCCGACCACGCGCCGGTACATGGTGGTGAACCGCCGACGGGTGTCGCGGGCGAATGCCGCATCTCCGAGGGCCAACGCCTGCTCGACAGCGTCGTTCATCCCGAGGTCGAGGATCGTGTCCATCATGCCGGGCATCGACTGGGTGGCGCCCGAGCGCACGCTGACCAGCAGCGGCAGCGGCCCCTTCCCGAAGGTGCGAGAGGTTTGCTCTTCCAGCCACCCCAACCGGTCCAGGACGGCGTCCCAGATTGCATCCATCGTCGGCGCGGGATCGGCCAGATACCGGGTGCCGACCTCGGTGCTGATGCAGAAAGCGGGCGGCACCGGCAAATGGTGCCTGCGCATGGTGTCGATGCCGTGGCCCTTGTTGCCCAGGATCTCCCGGGGCCGATCAGCCCGGCCGTCGAGCAATACGACGCTGTCGTGCAGGGTGCCGACGGGGGAATCATGGCGTGGTGCGACCCGAGCCATGGTGCACCCCCTAGTCTTTGAGCTGCCCGATCGGTGCTGCGGGCAAACGCCGGAACGCCCGCAATGGTCCCACACCGGTGGTTGGCCGCGTCCGTCACAAGCGATGATCTAGTTTGAACTGTATGACTGCCATCGATGTCGGGTTATTGATTCTGCGGTTGGTACTGGGTCTGACATTGGCCGCGCATGGCCTCAACAAATTCTTCGGCGGCGGCCGGATACCGGGGACCGCGCGCTGGTTCGAGAGCATCGGAATGAAGCCCGGGAAGTTTCATGCCACCGTGGCCGCCAGCACCGAGACCGCCGCCGGACTGGGCCTGGCAGCCGGTTTGCTGACGCCGATCCCGGCGGCGGGTTTCGTGTCGCTGATGATCGTCGCGGCGTGGACGGTGCACCGCCACAACGGCTTTTTCATCGTCAAAGAGGGCTGGGAGTACAACCTGGTGCTGGCGCTGAGTGCCGTCGCAGTGGCCACCGTCGGCCCGGGCAGGCTCAGCCTGGACTACCTGCTGTTCGACGAGAAGCTGTGGATGACCGGATGGCCCGGCCTGGCGATCTCGGTCGGACTCGGCCTGGCCGGTGCCATCGGGCAGTTGTTGATCTTCTACCGGCCGCCGGCGCCGCAAGCGGGGTAGGGGAGCGGTCCGCTACGGATCGTCGGCCTGGTCGGTTTCGGGTTTTCGTTCGGGGTGGTGCATGCAGTTGGTGCGGGGTTGGTGGTAGTCGAGATGCGGTGGTGGTACCCATTCGGTGTCGCCGAGTTTGTTTTTGCAGGTGTAGTAGTTGCGGAGTTCGACCATGCGGTTGTGCGGTCCGCAGGCCAGGGTGAGTTGGTCGATTTCGGTGCGCCGGGTGTTTAGCCAGGACAGGACGTGGTGGACCTGGGTCCAGTAGCCGGGCACGGTGCAGCCCGGGGCGGTGCAGCCGCGGTCTTTGGCCAGCAGCACCAGGCGTTGTTCGGGGGAGGCTAGGCGTTTGCCGTGGTAGAGGGCCAGGGTTTTGTCTTTGTCGAACACCGCCAGATAGTGGTGGGCTTCCGACGCCAAGCGGATGACATCGGCCATGGGCAGCAGGGTGCCGCCGGCGGTCAGCGCGCGCCCAGCACCGGCCTCCAGTTCGGTCAGGGTGGTGGTGATCACGATGCTGGTCGGCAAGCCGTGGTGCTGACCCAGCGTTTTGGATTTCAAGATCTCTCGTAACACGGTTTGGACGGCGTCGTGGTTGCGTTGGTCGCGGGTGCGGGTATCGCGGCCCACCGCTTGTTCGGAGGCCCGGCCGTCGATGATCGGGGCGTTGTCCTCGGGGTTGCACATGCCGGGGGCGGCCAACTTCGCCAGCACCGGTTCCAGGGTGGCCCGCAATTCCGGGGTGATCAGGCCGCTGATCTTCGACATCCCGTCGTCTTGCTGGCGCCCGAGGGTGAGGCCGCGTTTGCGGGCCCGTTCGGGTTCATCGGGGATGTAGTCGCCGTCGGGTTTGAGGCAGTCTTTGTAGACTTGGGCGTACTCGGTGAGTTGTTCGGGGCGGTGCCCGGTGGCGATCAACACCAGTTTGTATTCGGCTTCGGCGCGGTCGGCGGCATCGACGTGGCTGGGGAGTTTGGCGAAGAACTTCTGAATGATCTCCACCTGCTCGGACCCGATCAGCCCTTGGCGTTCGGCGGCCGCAGTCTCGGCCAGCAGCGGGCCCAGCGGTTCGCCGGTCAGGGCCCGGCGCGGCCCCAGGTCGGCGGCCTGGCGGATCATCTGGTCGGCCTCGGACTTGGAGACCCGCAACCGGTCAGACAACGCCTGCGCCAGCGTGCCGCCGAGCTCGGCGTTGGTGGCCACCACCTTCAACTGATTGACCACCGCATGCCCGGGCACCCGCAACTTGCGCACCACCCGCTCCAGGCGCTCCCGGGTTGCCAACAGCTCTGGGGTGCCGGGCACCTCAAAGGTCAACTCACACAGCCGATCCGTGCACGCTTCCAGCCCGTCGAGCGCCTCGACGATCTCCGCACCCGAACTGCCCGACATACCCCGAATTCTATGGACAGCCACCGACAAGACCGGCCGGACTTCAAGCAGCAGAAGCGATTTCGCTCACAGCGAAACGCGGCCGGCAATTCCCGATATGGCTGGCGGATAGGGCAGATCGGTACTCGTGTGGGGATCGACGCGCACCGGGTGGCCGAGATAGGGAAAGGCGCGCTGCGGGCAGGCGGGTCGATCGCAGATCTTGCAACCGGCACCGATCGGCACCACTGCCTCGGCATCGGTCAAGTCAACACCTGCTGAGTAGACCAGCTTTTCGGCGTGGGTCAGGTCGCAACCGAGTCCGATGGCAAAACTCTTGTCCGGACCCAGATAACGACTGGGTTCGGTCGTGGTGGTCCTGGCAATCCAGAAGTAAGTCCGCTCGTCGGGCATCTGGGCCACCTGCGTCAGAAATTGACCGGGCCGGGAAAAAGCGTGATGAACCACCCACAGCGGACAGTTGCCGCCTACCCGGGAGAAGTGGAACGCCGTGGCGGACTGGCGTTTTGAAATATTTCCCGCGCTGTCGGTGCGGACGAAGATGAACGGGACGCCCCGAGCGTTCGGCCGCTGCATGGTGGACAGCCGGTGGCAGATGGTTTCGAATCCCACCTCGAAACGTCTTGCCAGCTGGTCGATGTCATAACGCACGCTCTCGGCGGCATCGAGGAATATTTGGTACGGCAGGAGCAGGGCACCGGCGTAGTAGTTGGCTAGCCCGATGCGGGCGACGCCTCGCGCGTCGTCGCTGAGTTGGTCATCGGTGGCGATTATTCCGGTGATCAACTCAGCCTGCGTGAGCAACGCGATCTGCGTTGCGAGCTGAAACGCACGCTGCCCGGGGTGCAACCACCGCGCCAGGTACAGCGTGCGGGATTCGGGGTGAAACATGCGCTTGGCGTTGGTGTTGAGTACTTCGCCGTCGTCGAGCACCACGGTTATACCGAGCTGAGTGTCCAGGAATTCAGCGAGCTGCCCATCGAGGCCGCCGATGCGCAGCCGGTTCCGGTTGAACAACTCCTCGGCGGCGACATCCAGTTCGCCGATGTAGTTCTTGCGGTCATAAAAGAAGTCGCGAACTTCTTCGAACGGCATCGGCTGCTGCGCCGGCGCCGCGAGTTCGACGTTGGCGCGGCTGTGCAGGGCTTCGAGATCGGCTGTGGCGTCGTGCAATCGGCGATGCAGATTGACCAGCGTTTGACCGACCGCCGGCATCCGGGCAACGAGCTCTTCGATCTGCGCGGCCGTCGCCGACCCCTCGGCGAGCACCTCGGAAAGGTCGGAGATCAGGCGGGCATCGGAGTCCGGCGCGAAATATTGGCTCGGCAGGTCGAAACGCTCGGTGAGGGTGAGCAGGA
Organism: Mycobacterium sp. NGS29; assembly: GCF_059812965.1. NCBI lineage: Bacteria > Bacillati > Actinomycetota > Actinomycetes > Mycobacteriales > Mycobacteriaceae > Mycobacterium > Mycobacterium sp. NGS29. Next base: position 8,137 of record NZ_JCALDR010000025.1, on the reverse strand, counting down.
CCGCTACTGTGATGGGCCGCTGGTCATTCTCCATTTGGTTGACGTAGCTGGTAGACAGGCCCAACGCACGTGCCAGCGCGACCTGGGTCAGCCCATGGTCTTCGCGTAACCGTCTCAGCCGTGCGCCGGCGAATGTCTTCGCCACCCGTGACACGCTACCCGTAACCTGTTTCACAATATTTGCAAATATACCCAGCGAAGGACACAAAATTACGCTTTTTTAGGGCATTTACGACCTATCCGTGGCTGCGTAATGTGCGGTTTATGCGGATACACGACGTGCGGGCCCGGCGTAGCGCCGACGACTTCCCTCGAACTGAGCACTTGGCCTGGAAAATTGCCGAAATTGCCGCTGACCCGGTTGACGTTCCTGCGGACACCGAGGCGATGGTGATCAACCGCATCATCGACAACGCCGCGGTATCCGCGGCGTCGGCCCTTCGACGTCCGGTCACGGCCGCACGCGCACAGGCCCTCGCGCACCCCGTCACAACCCGTGGCGCGAAGGTATTCGGTGTCACCGGCGACTACTCGCCGGAATGGGCGGCGTGGGCCAACGGCGTGGCCGTTCGCGAATTGGACTTCCATGACACGTTTCTGGCCGCTGAGTATTCGCACCCGGGCGACAACATTCCACCGTTGGTGGCGGTCGCCCAACATCTAGGCATCGCCGGTGCCGATCTGATTCGCGGCCTGGCCACCGCCTACGAGGTCCAGATCGACTTGGTCAAGGGAATCTGCCTGCACGAGCACAAGATCGACCACGTCGCTCATCTGGGCCCTTCAGTGGCGGCCGGTTTGGGCACCATGCTGCGACTCGACAAGGAGACGATCTACCAGTCCGTTGGGCAGGCACTGCACCTGACCACTTCGACCCGCCAGTCCCGCAAGGGACTGATCTCGAGTTGGAAGGCCTTTGCGCCCGCGTGGGCCGGCAAGGTCGGCATCGAAGCCGTAGACCGCGCCATGCGCGGGGAGGGGGCGCCGGCGCCGATCTGGGAAGGCGAGGACGGCGTTATCGCCTGGCTGCTTTCCGGCCCGGAGCACACCTACCAGGTTCTGCTGCCCGAACCGGGCGAACCCAAGCGCGCCATCCTGGACAGCTATACCAAGGAGCACTCCGCGGAATACCAGAGTCAGGCCCTGATCGACCTGGCCCGCCGGCTGCGCGAGCGAATCGGCGATCTGGACCAGATCGCCACGATCGTGCTGCACACCAGCCACCACACCCACTACGTGATCGGCACCGGATCGAATGATCCGCAAAAGATGGATCCGGATGCCTCCCGGGAGACCCTGGACCACTCGGTGATGTACATCTTCGCCGTCGCGCTGCAGGACGGCACCTGGCACCACGAGCGGTCCTACGCACCGGAACGGGCACACCGGCCGGACACCGTCGAGCTGTGGCACAAGATCTCTACCCACGAGGATCCCGAGTGGACCCGCCGCTACCACTCCAGTGATCCTGCGGAGAAGGCCTTCGGCGGGCGCGCCGAGGTCACGCTGAAAAGCGGTGACGTGATAGTCGACGAGATCGCCGTTGCCGACGCACATCCTCTGGGCGCCAGGCCATTTGAACGCAAACAGTATGCTGCGAAGTTCACCGAGCTGGCCGAGGGTGTGGTCACCGAAGCCGAGCAGCAACGGTTCCTGTCGGTAGTGGAGGGGTTGTCCGGACTGCAGGCGGGCGGTCTGGGGGCGCTCAACATCGTCCTTGAAGCATCGGAGCTGGAGAAGGCGCCGACTATTCCGTCCGGGATCTTCTGATGACCGGGCTCATCGGTGGCACGGTGTCTGCCGCCGACAAGCGGGCGCGATTCCGCGCGGAGCTGGAAAGTGGTCGACTGCAACGTTTTCCGGGCGCTTTTTCGCCGCTGGTTGCCAAGCTCGTCGCCGAGCTCGGGTTCGACGGCGTATATGTGTCCGGCGCGGTCCTCTCGGCCGACCTGGGGCTGCCCGACATCGGTTTGACCACGTTGACCGAGGTGAGCACCCGGGGCGCCCAAATTGCGGCGGTGACTGACCTGCCCAGTCTGATCGATGCCGACACTGGCTTCGGCGAACCGATGAGCGCGGCGCGCACCGTGACCGTTCTCGAGGACGCGGGCCTGGCCGGGTGCCACCTCGAAGACCAGGTCAACCCGAAGCGGTGTGGGCACCTCGACGGCAAGGAAGTGGTGCCCACCGGCGAGATGCTCAGACGACTGCGGGCCGCGGTATCTTCCCGGCGGGACCCGAATTTCATCATCTGCGCGCGTACCGATGCCGCCGGCATCGAGGGGTTATCGGCAGCTATCGACCGCGCCAGGGCCTACGCCGACGCGGGCGCTGACCTGATCTTCACCGAGGCGTTGCACACACCGGCCGAATTCGAGCAGTTCCGCGCTGCAGTCGACACACCGCTGCTGGCCAACATGACCGAGTTCGGCAAGTCGCAGTTGCTGACGGCGAAGCAGCTGTCGGACATCGGTTACAACGTGGTCATCTACCCGGTGACCACGCTGCGCCTCGCCATGTACGCCGTCGAGGTTGGTCTCCGCGAAATTGCCGACAGCGGAACGCAATCCGGGCTCTTGGACCGGATGCAGCACCGCGGCCGACTGTACGAGTTGCTGCGATACGCGGACTACAACCAGTTCGATTCGGATACCTACAACTTTGCCCTAGAAGGAGTCACGTTATGAGCGCCTTGACAGACACCACCGAAGACAAGCCGCGTATCTATAAGGGCCTGGCCGGTGTCGTCGTCGACACCACTTCGATTTCCAAGGTGGTGCCGGAGACCAACTCCTTGACGTATCGCGGATACGCAGTACAAGACCTCGCTGCGAACTGCAGTTTCGAGCAGGTGGCGTACCTGCTGTGGCACGGCGAATTGCCGAATGACCAGCAACTGGCGCTGTTTACCCAACGCGAGCGTGCCTCTCGGCGACTGAACCGATCGCTGCTGTCGCTCATCTCCAAGCAGCCCGACACCTGCCACCCGATGGACGTGGTACGCACGGTGATCAGCTACCTGGGTGCTGAAGACGCCGAGGAGGACGACAGCAGCGCCGAGGCGAATTACGCCAAGTCGCTGCGTATGTTCGCGTTATTGCCCACAATTGTCGCCGCCGACATGCGCCGGCGCCGCGGCTTGGAACCCATTGCCCCGCATAGCCACATGAGCTATGCGGAGAACTTCCTGCACATGTGCTTCGGAAATGTGCCGGAGCGGGTGATCGTCGACGCATTCGAGCAGTCGATGGTTTTGTACGCTGAACACAGCTTCAACGCTTCCACTTTCGCCGCGCGGGTGGTCACCTCCACCCAGTCCGACATCTACAGCGCCGTAACGGCGGCCATTGGTGCACTCAAAGGCCCACTGCACGGTGGTGCCAACGAGGCCGTCATGCACGACATGCTCGAAATCGGTACGGCCGACAAAGCTTCCGAGTGGCTGCAAGGAAAGCTGGATCGCAAAGACAAAATCATGGGATTCGGTCACCGGGTGTACAAGAACGGCGATTCGCGGGTGCCCACCATGAAGAAGGCCCTTGCCCGGGTGGCCGCAGTTCGTGACGGACAGCGCTGGCTCGATATCTACGGCGTGCTGGAGAAGGGAATGGCCGCGGCCAACGGCATCAAGCCGAACCTTGACTTCCCGACCGGCCCGGCGTACTACATGATGGGCTTCGACATCGGTTTCTTCACACCACTTTTCGTGATGAGCAGAATCACCGGCTGGACTGCTCACATCATGGAGCAGGTGTCGTCGAATGCGCTGATCCGTCCGCTCAGCGAGTACGTCGGACCGCCGCAACGTGCACTTCATCCGATCCGGTGATATCCAAGGTTCTGGTCGCGAACCGGGGCGAGATCGCGATCCGGGCGTTCCGTGCCGCCTACGAATTGGGCTTGGGCACGGTTGCGGTCTACCCGGTGGAAGACCGCAACTCGGCACATCGGTCCAAGGCAGATGAGTCGTACCAGATCGGTGACGAGGGGCACCCGGTCCGCTCATACCTGAACGTCGACGAGATTGTCACGACAGCACAGGCCTGCGGCGCTGATGCGATCTACCCCGGTTACGGATTCCTTTCGGAGAACCCGAAATTGGCGGCCGCATGCGTCAGCGCGGGGATCACCTTCGTGGGTCCGTCGGTGCAAGTGCTGCAGCTGACCGGCGACAAGTCGCGTGCGGTCGCCGAGGCGCGTGCCGCAGGACTGCCGGTGCTGCAGTCCTCGGCGCCATCGTCGGTCACCGAGGAATTGCTGGTAGCCGCGGAGTCACTGACCTTTCCGCTGTTCGTCAAGGCAGTGGCCGGCGGTGGTGGCAGAGGAATGCGCCGGGTCGCCGATCCTGACCAGTTGACAGAGGCGATAGAGGCGGCATCGCGGGAGGCGGAGTCCGCCTTCGGCGACCCCACGGTATTCCTCGAGCAGGCGGTGATCAATCCACGCCACATCGAGGTGCAGATCCTGGCCGACACCCAGGGCAACGTCATCCACCTCTACGAGCGGGATTGCAGCGTCCAGCGTCGGCATCAGAAGGTCATCGAGATCGCCCCGGCACCGAATCTGGATCCTCAAGTCCGTGACCGGATGTGTGCCGACGCGGTGGTGTTCGCCCGGCACATCGGTTACACCTGCGCCGGCACCGTGGAGTTCCTGCTCGACGAACGCGGCAACTACGTGTTCATCGAGATGAATCCGCGCATCCAGGTGGAGCACACGGTGACCGAAGAGATCACCGACATCGACCTGGTGTCCAGTCAGCTACGCATCGCGGCTGGGCGCAGCCTGGACGAGCTGGGTCTGAGTCAGCAGGCGATCGCCCCACAAGGTGCTGCGCTGCAATGCCGGATCACCACCGAGGATCCATCCAACGGTTTCCGGCCCGACACAGGGCGCATTTCCGCTTACCGGACACCGGGGGGTGCGGGCATTCGGTTGGATGACGGCACCCACCTGGGCGCCGAAGTCTCGGCACATTTCGATTCGATGTTGGTCAAATTGACTTGTCGAGGAAGAGATTTCGGTACCGCAGTGCGTCGAGCGCGCCGGGCGGTGGCTGAATTCCGCATTCGCGGTGTCACGACCAACACCGCGTTTCTGCAAGCGGTGCTGGACGACCCCGATTTCGTCGCAGGCCGGGCGACCACGTCGTTCATCGAGGAACGCCCCCAGTTGCAGACGGCGAACTCCGGCGCAAACCGAGGCACCAAGATCCTCGACTACCTGGCCGATGTCACCGTCAACCAGCCCCACGGTCCACGCCCCTCAGCGGTTTACCCTCACGACAAACTGCCCGAACTCGATTTGTCGTTGCCGCCGGAGCCGGGCTCCAGACAGCGCCTGACCGAGCTGGGACCGGAAGGCTTCGCGGAGTGGATGCGCGAATCGAAATCCCTACTCGTCACCGACACCACCTTCCGCGATGCGCATCAGTCTTTGCTCGCCACCCGGGTCCGTAGTACCGGGTTGCTGCGGGTGGCGCCCTACGTCGCGCGAATGATGCCGCAGCTGCTGTCGGTGGAGTGCTGGGGCGGCGCCACTTATGATGTGGCGCTGCGTTTTTTGAAAGAAGACCCCTGGCAACGGCTGGCCGGGCTGCGCGAGGCGATGCCGAACATCTGCTTGCAAATGCTGCTACGAGGACGCAACACGGTGGGCTACACGCCGTATCCCGAGATCGTCACCGCGGCATTCGTGGACGAGGCTGCAGCCACCGGAATCGATATCTTCCGAATCTTCGACGCGCTCAACAACATCGACTCGATGCGACCGGCCATCGACGCAGTCCGGGCGACGGGTACCGCGATCGCCGAGGTGGCGATGTCCTACACCGGAGATCTCAGCGATCCGCGCGAAAACCTCTACACCCTGGACTATTACCTCAGGCTGGCCGAAGAGGTCGCCGCGGCAGGTGCGCATGTGCTGGCGATCAAAGACATGGCGGGCCTGTTGCGGGCGCCCGCCGCCGCGACGCTGGTCTCGGCTCTCAAGTCCAGGTTCGACTTGCCGGTGCATGTCCACACCCATGACACACCGGGCGGGCAGCTGGCCACCTATGTGGCGGCCTGGCATGCTGGAGCGGACGCCGTCGACGGGGCGGCGGCGCCGTTGGCCGGCACCACGAGCCAGCCGGCGCTGCCCTCGATCGTGGCCGCTGCCGCCCACACGCCGTATGACACCGGATTGTCACTGCGTTCGGTGTGTGAACTCGAGCCTTACTGGGAAGCGCTGCGTAAGGTGTACGCGCCGTTTGAATCTGGGCTTCCGAGTCCGACCGGTCGGGTCTACCGTCATGAGATCCCCGGCGGGCAGTTGTCGAATCTGCGGCAGCAGACCGTCGCGCTGGGACTCGGCGACCGCTTCGAAGACATCGAAAATGCCTACGCAGCAAGCGATGCCGTTCTTGGGCGCCTGGTGAAAGTGACGCCGTCGAGCAAGGTGGTGGGAGACTTGGCCCTGGCCCTGGTTGGGGCTGGAATCACTGCGCAAGAATTTGCCGCGGACCCGCAGCGCTACGACATACCGGACTCCGTCATCGGGTTCTTCCGTGGTGAACTCGGCGATCCAGCTGGTGGCTGGCCAGAGCCGTTGCGCAGCAGAGCATTACGTGGTCGTGGTGCAGCAAGGCCCGTACCGGAACTGTCCGAAGCCGATGAAAGCGCGCTGGGCGAATCGGGGACCGTCCGGCAGGCGACATTGAATCGGCTGCTGTTCCCCGGCCCGACAAAAGAACTCGAGGTGCACCGCGAGAAGTACGGCGACACCTCTCAGCTCAGCGCCAATCAGTTCTTTTACGGCTTGCGGCAGGGCGACGAACACCGAGTGAAATTAGAGCGCGGTGTCGAACTGTTCATCGGTCTGGAGGCCATCTCCGATGCCGACGAACGCGGCATGCGAACGGTCATGTGCCTGCTCAACGGACAGTTGCGTCCTGTCCTGGTTCGTGACCGCAGCATCGCCGCAGACATGCCCGCCGCCGAAAAAGCCGATCGCACCAACCCCGACCACATCCCGGCTCCTTTCGCCGGAGTCGTCACCGTCACGGTCACCGACGGCGACGACGTAGCGGCGGGACAGACGATTGCGACGATCGAGGCAATGAAGATGGAAGCTGCCGTAACGGCACCCAGGGAAGGGAAGGTGGACCGGGTAGCGGTGTCGGGTACCGCTCAGGTCGAGGGCGGCGACCTGCTGGCGGTGATCAGCTGACGATGACACTCAATACCATCGCTTTGGAGTTGGTGCCGCCGAACCTGAACGACGGCGTGCAGCGGGCCGCGGAAGAGGCGCACAAGGTGTTGCGCTATGCGACCGAGTACGGGCTGCAGGGACGCATCCGGCACATCATGATTCCCGGCCTCATCGCGGAGGACGATGATCGGCCCGTTCCGATGCATCCCAAATTCGATGTGCTGGAGTTCTTTTCAATCATCAAGCCGCAGTTGCCCGGGGTCAACGGGCTGTGTACCCAGGTCACTGCCTTCACCGGCGAGTCGGCTCTGCGAGAGCGGCTATCCGACCTGGTTGCCGCCGGCATGGATGGCATCGTCTTTGTCGGCGTGCCACGCACGATGAACGACGGCGAGGGCTCCGGTGTGGCGCCTACCGATGCCCTGTCCATTTATCGGGATGCGGTCGCCAACCGTGGCGTCATCGTGATTCCCACTCGCGAAGGGGAGCAGGGCCGGCTGAATTTCAAGTGCAATCAGGGCGCGACCTACGGCATGACCCAGTTGCTGTACTCGGACACGATCGTGAAATTCCTGACCGACTTCGCCCGAAGCACTGATCACCGTCCCGAGATTCACCTGTCGTTCGGCTTCGTACCGAAGATGGAATCCGATGTGGGCTTGATCAATTGGCTGATTCAGGACGACGGCAACGCCGCCGTGGCTGACGAACAGGAGTTTGTCAGAAAGTTGGCCGGCAGCGAGCCCGAGGTCAAACGCCGTTTACTCGTCGACCTGTACAAACGGGTGGTCGACGGTGTCGTTGACCTGGGCTTCCCGCTCAGCATCCACTTGGAGGCCACCTACGGTATCTCCGGCCCGGCGTTCCACACGTTCGCGGAGATGCTTGCCTACTGGTCGCCCGACCAGGCTTAGCGGATTAGCCGCCCCACTTCGCGGCTTCGGCG
>NZ_JCALDR010000024.1:0-62407 GCF_059812965.1 Mycobacterium sp. NGS29 | reverse complement strand
GGCGCTGCTTGCGCACCGCCCGCTGATGATCACGCTTATCGGTAGGCAACCGCCACGCACCCGTCCACGCCGTGACGCCTGCCTTCTTGCTTACCTCGGCCATTGGTCTCACTCCCCTTCAATTCGGGGTCTCAGGGCCCGCCCCAGTGGCTTGCCCAACAGCGGTGACTCTATCGGCGTCGACCGACATGTCGGAACACGTCGGCCAGGTCGCGCAGCTGCATGACGCGCTGTTGCCGGGTGCGGGAGTCCATGCACACCAGCGAGCTGTACGCCTCCACGATGGACGCCAGCACCAGCTGGTCACGGCGCAGCAAGCCGTCCGGTTCATGCCGTAGGCGGTAGGCCAATTCGCGCGGGTCGGTGGGATCGGGCCAAGGGGTGTCCCCGATCGTCACGAAGCCACTGGGCTGACCACTCACGACGACTGTCCCGGTTGAGCACCGACGCAGTTATCGGGATGCAGCGAGCACGCTGGGCCGTGCTGAAGGCTGACCAGCTCCTCGGTGGCGGACCCACATTCGTCGCAGCGACCAACTGCCGGGTCGGAGTCGGTCCACACCATCAGATTCGATGCCACCACGTCGAGGTACTGCGCAGCAGCGTCGGCCTGGCCAGTGGCGCGGAAGGTCGAGGTCTCCCCCGTCATCAGGCTCCGCACGCTCCACACCCGCCGTCCGTCGCTCCACCCGTCACCGCGGTACTGCGCTCCCGGGGGCTCGTCGGTCTCCGGGTCGCCGTCATAGACCGCCCCGTCGTTGATGAACACCCGGACCCGTCCGGTGCTCGGCGCGATGTCAATCTGCACCACGTGTGCGTCGTCGAGGTCGCTGGCGAAGTCGCACACCGCGATCCCGCCGTCCTCGGGCGCCGTTGCTGGGTCCAGCACCAAGTCCGCGAGGCTTTCGGCTGAGTCGACCAGCACGGCCAACGTGTCGACGTCCTCGTCATCGTCGGCGACGGCACGCCGCCACCGGGCCGCCGCGGCGCGCGTCAGCTGCGCTGTATGGCGGCGCAGCGTCATCGGTCGCGCCGGGCGCAACTCAGCGGCTACGAATCGCAGCTCTATGCCGTCCAGCTCGCCCGTAGCGGCCTCTACTCGCCGGACGTCGCGCAGGACGCCCTGGATGCCCACCACGCGGTACAGCGGGCCGTCCAGGCGGCCGTCATGCACGTCGTCGACCGTCTCCACATCAGCGCCCACCGGGAACGCCGGGGTGTCCACCTCAACCCCACTCATTGCTCAACCCCACCAGCTCCGGAAACTCCGGGCATGCCAACACCGTCACCGTCGACAGAGATCCGAGGTCACTGCCATCCCCCGCGCCGTGACCGTCGCCGGTGTAGTCGAAAAGCTGGTCCCACAGATCCACCTCGCCGCGGAACCGGTCCACCCTCACCACGTGGGTCTGCTCGGACTCGTGCCCGTCGCTGTAGGTGTTCTCCACTTTGATCGTCAGATTCAGCGCCATCAGTGCCGACCGCCCACCTGGGCGACCAGCGACTGCCCGCGCGCCACGATCTCGCTCGACAGCGCCACCAGACCCTCCAACTCGTCGAGCTGCTCAACCGAGAGCCCGCCGCTGGTCTCGCGGTCACCGCCGAGGAACACCGCCACTCCAAATACCGGTTGCCGCAACGCCGCAGTCCTGCTCGCAATGATCGTCGCCACCGGATTTACCGCGGCTGCCACCTCAACCTGATCGTCGAGGTCGAGGAACACCAGCGCCTCCTCGTCGAGCCACAGGTCCAACCCGCCCGCCAGACGCACCAACTGCACCACCTGGCATCCGATCTGTTCGCACAGCATCGCGATCGGACTGCCGTACTGGTCGACGGTCAACGGCACCCGACGCGCCGCCCCGTCCTTATCCACCCGAAGCCCCACCGGACCACTCCCGACAACGCTCACGACATTCCCCTTCCCTGGGAGTCGCGGGCCGACCCGATTGGCCTGCCCAACACCCACCACACTACCCCCGCCCACCGACAACCAGAAGTACCAAAACCTCACCGCCACAACCTCATACCGGCCCCACCCCGCCCCTGTGCCGGGTGGGGTGGCGGTTGGGCCGGCACAGGATTGGCAGTGCCCCGCCGGATAGGGAAAGGGAGGTCGGCCGGCGGGACACTCATGCGGGCCCGCGGCTAGGAGGCGATCGCTTCGGGCGCGTTCTGGTCGGCGACCTCCTCACCGGCCGGCACCGTCCGGCCTGCCCGCAGGATCTTGTCGACCGCGGTGAACACCGCACGGATGTGCCCGTCGGTCACCTGCTCATCACCCAGCCAATGCTGAATGTAGGCCCGCGACTCCTCCGGCGCCCACTCGCACAACTCGAGTTCGTGCGCCAGCAGGTACGCCACCGCCTCGGCCCCAAACTCAGCCACACCGCGACTGCACGGGCTCTCCCCCTCCGCTGAATCCGTTGTGTGACCGAGCATTACGTGTCCCAACTCATGAAACAGGGTCTTCACCGGGAATTTTGCGACGGGGCTGACAGCCACGTTGCGCTCGAAGCTGTACCCCTGGCAGTTGCCGTCGATCAGCGCGTACGGCACCTGCGTGATGTCCAGGGCCGCCAAAGCACGCTGGGCGTCCCACGCGGGCAGCTCGGGCCACGTGACGTCCGGTCCGACCGTGTTGCTGTACGGGAACGTGGATCGCTTCAGCTTGAAGCGCATCGCGACGACGACCTTTTCGCCCGTCTCCTCATCAGTCTTGCGGATCGGCCGCGGATGCAGCACCGCACGACCGCCACCTTTGACCGGGATCCGGCCCAGCGCTTTCCACACGCTGAACGGTGCACATGGCTCACTGACACCCTGCGACCACAACAGGATCTGATTTTGTAGGGAGTACTGGTAGAACCGGCAATACGTGTCCCCCAGCCGGCCCGGCATCGTCATCGCCTGTTCCAGCAGCGCCCGCCAGTCGACCTCCCCATCCTGGTCGACGGCCGGAGCAACCCGCTCGATCGTAGATGCAGTCATGGCATTCCCCTTCCGGGATTTCGGGGCCCGCCCAACTGGCCAGCCCAACACCTATGACACTACCCAGACCCACCGACAAGTTCTGTCGAGCACTCGAAATCAGCTGCGCGGCTTTCGATACCGGACCGGCACCCTGCCCCTGTGCCGGGTGGGGTGCCGGTGGGGTGCTGAGCTTCCGTGTACCGCTTCCGTGCCCGTGTCGGGGCGGTCCGTCCGCGGTGACCGCCCCCCGACCGTGGGCCGCTACGCTGCGGCCGCGCGGCTGCCGTCCCTCAGTGCCTCACTGATCGCGTTGTTGACCTCGGCCAGCTCGGCGCGCGCGGCGATCAGCTCTGTCGGCTCGCCAACGCTGGTGGCCGCCGCGGCGGTGCGGGCGTCTTGTGCGCGCCGCTGCGACTCATCGACCCGGCTGTGTGTCGCGACGATCTCCCGGTCGACGCCGGCCACCCACGCGGCGACCATCGCCTCCGCCCACGCCGTGACAGCCTCCACGCCTCGGCGTCGGACCTTCCCCGGTAGTGGTTCGGCCCACAGCACGCGGTGCTCGAAAGCCAACTCCAATCGCTGGCCGGGGTCGGTGTCCACGGTGCGCACCGACACCCGCTGATCGCCCCACGTGGCCCGGTACCGAGAGCGATAGTCCGACGTGTCTCGGACCAGGCACGCGTCGGCTGCGACCCGCGTCAGGTCGACCTCGCGCATGCTGTCGCGATGCTCGGCGAAGGCCTGCAACCGCTCAACGCGCGCCGCGGCGCTCTCGGCGGTGCTGTCCGCGGCCGCGGCCTGGTGCAGCAGTGTCCGCACGTTCTGCTGCACGGTGACGTGGGCTAGCCGCAGCGACCGCACGCGGGTCTCTAACTCATGCTGTCGCAGCAATAGATCGTTGCCCGCCGCGGCGGCCTTCAGTTCGCCGATGGTCAATGTGTCGTCGCCGATGTCCTCGATTTCACGGGCCTGTCCGTCGGTGCGATACAGCTGCTCGAAGCCGCGCGCCTTACGCTCCAGAGTGCCGAACATGAACGCGTCGAACGTTTCTCGCGTGACGTGGTAGTGGATGTGCGCGACCGCGTTCCGATTGCCGTTACGGCGGATCCGTCCGTTGCGCTGCTCCCACGCCGCCGGGGTCCACGTGGGGTCCACCTGGTGCAGGGAGTGCATGCGGTGCTGCACGTTGGTGCCGATCCCCACCTTGGGGGTGGACCCGATCAGGACGGCCACCCGACCGTCACGGCACGCCGCGAACAGCGCCTCGCGAGCCTTCGCCGTGGTCGCCTCATGGACGAACCGAATCCGATCGGCCGGCACACCACGGGCGATCAACCCCGCGCGGATACGGCCATAGGTCTGAGCGTCCCCCTTTTTGGGCGTGCCCATGTCGCAGGTCACCAGCTGGAAGGCTCCCGGCGTCGGGGATCCGGCATACCTCAGGTCCCGAGTCTGGTGGTAGATGTCGGCCACGGCCTCGGCCACGCCATCGAGCTTGGGTGCCTGCCCGGCGATCCCGACCAGGTGCGGATCCAACGCCACTTTGCGGCCATCACCGCAGATGAGCAGCATGTTGTCCGACTCCGCCGAGGGCATCCGCGCACGCAGGGCATCGGCACGGGTGACCAGGTTGGCCATGAATGCGCGTTGGGCTGCCGTCGGCTCGGTGAGGTGGGTGTGATTGCGGACCTCGGGACGGGGCAGACCGACGCTGTCGGCCCGCACCATGGACATGAACTCCGAGAGCATGGTCCGCAGCTCGGGGACGTTCTGAATCGTGCCCGGCCGCCGCCGCGACCGGAACCCCGATCCGTCCGGGCTGGTCTCGATGAGCACCTTGTACCGCACGAACTGCGCCGCCCACGCGTCGAAGTGCCTAAGCCCGGTGCGCGCCAACTGTTCTGGCGCGAGGATGCTTTGCCACACGAAACCCTCCGCAAGCGTGTTGGTGAAGGGCGTTCCCGTGAGCAGGCACGCGTGCGGCCGGTCCGGGTTGGCCTGCCGCAGCAGCGACACCTTGAGGAACAGATCGAGCGCCCGTTTCGAGGATCCGAGGCTGAACCCGTCCGCGCGGCTCGTCACCGGCAGTCGCCGGAACTTGTCGGCCTCGTCGACGATCAGATAGTCGATGCCCAGGCTCTTGAACGTGACCGCTTTGGGATCGTTGATGGCCGACCGCAGCTTCTCGAGTCGGCCTTGCAGCGAACGCACAGCTGCGGCGATGCGCTTGCCGGTGTATCCCTCTGTGCGGGCGTAGCTTTCGAGTTCGCCGAGCTGGTCTTCTAGCCACGCGCGCTCCACCTGCGCGGGCACCGGCAGCGACGAAAACGTTTCGTGGGTCATGATGACCAGATCCCAGTCCCCGGTCGCGCAGCGCGCCACGAACCGCCGGCGCGCGTCGCCGTGCAAATCCTCGCGGGTCACGATGAGGAACCGGCCGGCCGGCCACGCCTGGTAGCACTGGCGCGTAACCTGCTCGATCAGGTGTAGCGGAACCGCCAGCGCTACCCTGTTGGCCAGTCCGAATTGCCGCAGGGTCATCGCCAAAGTTACTGCGGTGAGCGTCTTTCCGAGACCGACTTCGTGGGCGTTGAACACCGCCGGTGTGGACACCGCGCGGTCGACGAAGTCTCGTTGCCACTGCCATAGTTCGATCCCGTCGGCCAGGCCGGGGAACGTCAGATGCGCGCCGTTGTGAGCGCGCAGGACGCGCGCGTTCATAGTCTGGTTGTATTCCTCGACGATGCGCCGCTCCCGGTCGGCGTTTTCCCACACCCACAGCGAGAACCGGCTTTGGATCGCCGAGAGCTTCTGTTCGGCTGCTTCGGTGGCGTCGGCATTGCGGATCTTGCGGTGCGTGCGCGTGTGCTGGTCGTAGAACTCGTCCCAGACGACCGGCGCCGCACCGTTGAGCCCGATCTGCAGCAGCGCGACCGCATCGAAACGGTCTGTGCAGTAGGCGATCCGAGCTTCTGGGGACACCCGTCCATGTGCGTTCACCTCCCACGCCGCCAATGGCGCGATGTGATCGACGCCAGCCCGCACACCGAATACCTCATGACAGAATTCCCCGACGTCACCGGCGGTGACCCACGGGGACCCCAGCTCAACGCGGATGTCGTCGCGGGTCAGCCACGGTGGTTGCACCGCTTCCAACGCGGCCACGTTGCGTTCGTAGCGCGGATCGACCGCCGCAGCCGCCAACGCCTCCCGCAGTTTGGCCCGAACGTCACCGCAGAGGTAATCACGGGCCGTGACTGCGCCCCCGCCTCGGGGATCTCGGAAGGCCAGGTCGCCGAGCGCGGCGAAAGTCTCCTCGGGGTCAGCCAAACCCAGCAGCGTACCCACGCGATCGAAGTCCAGGCCGCGGCCCTCCCCCAAGCTGATCGCCAGTGCTTCGCCGGGGTTGCCGGCAGTACTGGCCGGCACGGGCCTCTTGTTGACGCGGCGCAGCAGAATCGGCGCCGGTGCCGCCTCCGCCGTGTCCTGGTCGAACGCCTCCAAGGCGAGCACCACCGGCGCATCGGGGTCCGCCCGGAACCCGCCGAGGCTCGGTGTGCGCCAACGCAATTTATCTGGAATAGGGTTTGGGTTGATCGCGATAGATGCTGGTTGTGACGACTGGTACATGTAGAGGGCGTCCAGGCGACGGGCCCAGCGTTGTACACATGTGGTCAACGTTCACCGCGGGCGCAGACCGGCAGCGGCGCTCGGGCCGGTTGTGACCGTGGCGTGGGTCGTCAGTAAGGTGCACACGGCCTTTCCGCTGCCGATCCGAGCGACACGCCGATTACCTCCTGAGTCACATTCGCCCCATCGGTCACACTCGACACGTGTTTGCGCGGTGCGCTCCGGCCGGCCAGCCCATGCGCCATCGGGCTGAGGCTCCGCGCGCCGCCTGGGGTGCGGCCACGTGCGGGTTTGGAGCTCGAATTGGTGACGCGAATCGCGCGAAAGTGCCGTGTTTGCAGTGCATTTGACGTCTTACACATGTAGAATTCGATTATGACGAGGCACCAAGAATGACACCCCGACACGCGGCGCGCCTACCCGGTGATGTAGGTAAAACCATGCAGAATTTCTGCCATGGCGGTTCCGTTGGAGTTGCTGAGGCGGCTGGTGGTCCAGCATCGTGTGGCGTTGGCCATGCTGCTGGGCGAGATCGGGCTGGCGTTCGACAAGACCTTGGCCTCGTGGGCAGAAGAGTTTCCCGATCCGATGAGGTTGCACGGCGGAACGCTGTGTTCGGATGTGCGGACCAGGGTGTTGGCGATGAACGCGATCGATGCGCGCTCTCGGTTCGACAACCCGCCGCGCACACCGTCGCGGAGCGCATCGTGCGGGCCGGATTCGACACTGCAGATGTCGTCGGGTCCGGGGGTTTCGGTGCGATTCGGCGATTCAGATATGGCGTTCGCGCGGGTGCGCCATATGTCGCCGAAGGAGGCCGAGGCGCTCGGGGCGGTGGTGCAGCAGTTGGCGATGCCGGCGCCGAAGCCGGGGCGGCAGATGGTGCTCGACGACGACGAGCCGGAGTCGCAGCGGGTGATGGGCCCGCCGGGGATCGGGCAGAACTGGGATTTGGTCCTGTACTGGTGGGAGACCCCGGGCCGGTTGTCGGTGGCCGGAGGCATCCTGGCGATGGTCGAGGAGATCGACACGTCCGACGAGCGGATTGTGGCGTTCGTCGATCTGCCGGCGGCGATCCGACCGAAGACAGCGGCCGAGATTGCTCAGCAGGACGTCGAGGACGACGAGGACGACCGCGACTTCGACGAGCAGTGGCCCGAAAACCCTTCTGCGGGCGAGGATTCGGGGGCTTAGGCGATGGCGTGCTACCGGCCGGAGGCTACCGGGGACGAGGTGGTCGGCGATGACAACCGTCGAGGTGTTCGGCGTCCGGGTCCGCCAGGCCCGGGTGTTGCGGCGACTGTCGGGCACGGCGGTGATGGATCACATGGGGTGGCGCTCGCCTCGGCAGACCCGGTTGGAGCAGGCCGAAACCGCGCTGCTGGATGCTACCGAGTTCAACCGGCTGGCGACGTTGTTGCGGTTCCCGGCGGCGTTTTTCACCACTGCCCCGGTATCGCGAGTGTTCGCTCACGACTTGCTGTTTCGCGCACCGAAATCCACCAGGGTCACCGAGAAGGAGTACCTGGCGGTGTTCGCCAATGTGGTGGGTGATCTGCTCGATCAGCTCAACGGGCAGGCCAAGTTGCCCGCGGTGCGTCTGGAGCCGCTGCCGGCGGGTACCGATGTGGTGACCGCGGCGGCCCAGGCCCGCCAGTGGTTGGGCGTGGAGCCGGGGGTGCCGATCAAGTCGTTGACCTACGAGCTGGAGGCTGCCGGCGTTCCAGTGGTGTTGCGGATGAAGCATTCTCGTATCTCGGGCAGTGTCGACTGGGACAGTGAGGATGAGGATCCGGCCGGAGCGTTGACTGAGAAGCATTTGGGGTGCTCGGCGCGTACCGGTGCCTACCGGGAGCGACCGGTGGTGTTGTTGCGGGCACTGGATTCCTGGGAGCGCACGCGCTGGACGATCGCCCATGAGATCGGGCATTTGGTGTTGCACCGGTATGGCGATGTGAGCGATGCGGAGGAGCGTGAGGCCTCCCGGTTCGCCTCGGAGTTGTTGGCGCCGGCCGAGGCGATCGCACCGGAGATTCCGGTGGCCCCGACTTTGAACGATTTGGTCGATGTGAAGTTGAAGTGGCGGATCTCGTTGGGGGCGTTGATTTTGCACTTGCGCGAGTCGAAGCTGATCGACAATGCGCGGGCGGAGACATTGCAGAAGCAGCTGTATACCAGGATCAACACCGATACCGGGCACACGTGGGGTAAGACCGAGCCGGGTTGGGATGCGCGTAAGCCGGAGCGGCCGCGGTTGCTGCGCAAATGGATCGAGGCCTGCTATGGCACCGCGTCGGCCGAGGCGTTGATGGCGCACAACCTGATTTTCCCGGCGGATCTGATGGCCGATGTGTTGGCCGGTCAGCGTGACGCCCCGGGGCGGGCTCGGCTTCGGGTGGCCCGGGTCAAGAGTGCCGGTGATGGCGACGGCGAGGGGCCCGGTGATGGTGGGCAGATCGTGGTGCCGTTTGAACGGGCCCGCCGGCAGGCCTAGAGAAGCGGTCGGGGGCGGTCGGGGGGATGTCACGCACACAGCGGGTTGCTGTGACCGATCGGCCCGACACCTACACGGTGCTGGGCGCCGATGGCCTGCCGGTCAGGGCGGCTGAGGAGTTCTTGCAGTTTCTGCGCGATGATGAGGCCTCGCCGAACACCGTCAAGGCGTATGCGGCCGGGTTGGCGGCGTGGTGGACGGTGTTGGAACACACCGGCACGGATTGGCGTGAGATCTCCACGGGATTGTTCGGCCAGTTTCTGGCTTATCTGCGCACCGGCGATCTGCCGGGCACCGCGCGCATCGGAGCACCGCAAGGCTGGCTGAGTCCGGCGAGCACGCAGTTGCGGGCGGCGGCGGTGCTGGCGTGCTATCGCTTCCATGCCGATGCGCACGGCCTGGCTGGGCCGTATCAGCGGCTGTTCATCAGTCGCGGCAAGCGCTCCCGGTCACGGTATGTGCCGATGCTGGCCGGGGTGGGGTCGCCGCGGGTCAAGGACCGACCGGTCTACACGGTGCGCCGCGGCAACCGGGCGGCGACACCGGTGTTGTTGCCCGCCCAGGTCAGCGCGATCCTCGACGGCTGCGCCACCCAGAGTGGGCAGCAGTGGTCGGGGCCGGACTCGGGGTTGCGGGACCGGTTGCTGTTCGCGGTGCTGGCCGAGACCGGGATGCGCCTGGGTGAGGCGTTGTCGTTGCGGCACCAGGATTTTCATATCGGCGCCGGGGGCACACCGTTTATCGATGTGGCCGCGCGCCAGGACCATCCGCGCGGGGTGCGCGGTAAGACGCTGCGGGCCCGCCGGATCTATATCGGGGATGACCTGGAGGCACTGTATTCGGCATATGTGTGGCATCTGGTGGACCGCGGGGCCGATCTGGTGGTGCCGGATCTGGACACCCATTTTGTGTTCGTCAACCTGGTCCGTGGCCAGCGGTTCGCCCCGACGCGACCCGAAACCGTCTACGCCAAAGTCGATTCCCTGACCTATCGGTGCCCTGCGCTGCCGCGGCAGTGGACGCCGCACTGGCTGCGCCACACCCATGCCACCGCGCTGCTGCTCTCGGGCGCCCCGCCGCATGTGGTGATGCGCCGGCTGGGTCATGCCGACATTCAGACCACGCTGTCGACCTACGGGTGGGTCACCGAGGACGCCGAGATGCGCACCCTGGCTCAGTGACGCAACTACGTGGCCGGATGGAAAGGCGTGCACCATGATTCCTCCGACTGATCCGCCGGCGGCGGTGACCGGGGCGGGACCGCTGGGGGCCGCGCACCCGTGGGAAGCGCAGTGGGCTCGGGTTCCCACACCGTGGCGGCGCTCGGTCTACCGGATCGCCACCGCCCCGTTTGACGAGGTGTTCGTCTTCGCAAGCCAGTACCGCCGCCCCGAATACGCCGAGACCGAACGCGACTACACACCGATGGGTGCGCCGGTGCGTTTCGGCCAGGAGATCGCCTGGTGGGTGTGGCTGTGCTGGGATCAACAGCTGCGCAAGATCGAGCCGTCGCTGCTGGGCTGGCTGGCCCGCGCGCTGCCGGGCGCAATCGCCGAGCACACCAGTCGCACCGGGTCTTCGCCGGTCAGCGTCGCTGAGCTGGACCCGACCGAGATGATGCGGCAGGCCACGCTGGTGTTTGAACGGCGCAACCACCGGTTGCCCTCGGCCGGTTCGCGGCGCAACATCGGCCACCTGATCGAGCATCTGCACCTGAGCGTGGCGGTGCGCTGCACCGAGGCCCCGTGGTGGTCGCATGACATCTGGGATCTGCGTGCTGATCCGCGGATTCCGCAACGCGATCATGAACCCAGCCACGACAAGACGGTCCGGCTGCGCGGCATCGAACCGGCCTGGCTGCGTGAAGGATTGCGGTTCTGGCTGCGCAGCGCCTTGACCTACGATCTGCTGACCTGGTCCTCGGTCACCGACCGGTGCCGCAATCTGGGATCGCAGCTGGGCCGGTTCACCCGCAGCCACGGCCACCTCGACGACCCCCTGTTCAGTACCGATCCCGATCGGTTGCGGCAGGTGTTCGTCGATTACCTGGAGTATCTGCGCTCCCCGCAGGCCGCCACCCACTCGCACCGTTTGACCGCGGGCACCGTGGCCAGCCTGCAAGCCCAAACCCAGGCGTTCTACACGTTCATGCACGATCACGCCGCCGAAGCGGCCACCGCCACCGGCAACCCCCGGTGGCGCCAAGCCACGCTGACCCACACCGCGTTGTGGTCGCCGCTGAACGCTCCGCGCCGGCGCCGCGGTGAACGCGACCTGACTTGGTATTCGACCGGGGATCTGCAGCGCATGCTGACCTACCTGGACGTGCTGGCCGCCGATGCCAAGGCCAAGGTGGTGCTGACCCGGGCGGATGGGAATCTGACCGTCCTGCCGGGCCTGGGCGATCCGCAGGCCGCGCGGGTGTGGCTGCTGCAAGCGCTGACCGGGCGGCGCGCCTCCGAAATCCTCATGCTCGACCACGACCCGCTTGAGGCGATTCCCGGACACGACCGTCCCGTGGGCAGCCAACCCGACAGTGCGGCGTTCGTGGCCCGGCTGCGCTATCAGCAGACCAAAGTCGACGGGGTCATCCCGACCATCCTGGTGGAGCAGGCCGTCGTCGACATCATCACCGAACAGCAAGACTGGCTCAAAGCCACCTACCCGCAACTGAATCCGCGGTATCTGTTTCTGGGGCTGAAAAACCAATACCGCGGCCAGCGGCCGCGGCCCTACACCACCTACCGCACGATGCTGGAAAAGCTCGACGCAATGCACTCGATGACCGATCACGCGGGCCGGCCGCTGCGGTTCACCCAAACCCATCGGCTGCGCCATACCCGGGCCACCGAGCTACATCTGCGCGGAATTGCATCAGATGCATCATTCGGCGGCCAGGGAGAACGTTGTGGCAGCGGCGATCTGGGCATTTGCCGTAGTCCACGGAGTCGATCGGACTCGCGGCTGACACGCCCCGTGAGCTGCGTTGATGCTCGGCGTCCCGTCACTTAGATGCATTTGGTGCAACGCTGAGGCATCGGTTTGGGCCTTGGGAAGGTTGCGTGGGGATGGCGGAACAAGCACGACAGCATGGCAATCTGGCTGGTTCGGCACGGCTGGTACTGGTGCAGGGTCCGGCACTGTTGCACCCCGAGCGGACTGTGTTCGACGCGATGCTTGCCGGGTGGCGGGCGCAGCAGCGCAGCAGGCTGCTTGCGGAAGCAACGGTGCTGTGGCGGGAGCGGATCGTGCGCCGATTCGCCGAGTTCACCGATGGGTTTCCCTGGGGCTGGACGGCGAGCGATGTGGAGGACTGGACCAGTAGCCTGCTGTCGCGTAATGGCCACGCACACACCACGATCCGCTCCTATCAGGGTGCGGTGGCGTGCTTCCTGGACTATGTCGTCGACGCCCGCTATGGCTGGACGACCGAATGCGAGGCCCGGTTCGGGACACATCCGGTACAGATCTGCCACGAGTGGAACACCGCGGTGCATGTCGCCGACTACGAAGGCAGGCCGGGACGACGCCCGTTCACCCGCGCGGAGTTGCAGGCGTTCTTCGATTACGCCGATGCCCGGGTGGGCGCGGTCGGCGCGACCGGTCGCAAGGGCTGGTTGGCGGCATTTCGCGACGCGACACTTTTCAAGGTGACGTACGCCTTTGGCCTTCGCCGGCGGGAGGCGGCGATGCTCGATGTGGCCGACTTCACCACCAACCCAGCGGTTCCAGAGTTGGGTCGATTCGGCACACTGGCGGTGCGTTACGGCAAGGCGATGCGCGGGTCTCCACCGCGACGGCGACAGGTGGCGACGGTGATGCCCTGGGTGGCGGAGGTGGTCGAAGAGTACGTGACCGAGATCCGGCCCTGCTATGCCGCCGCCGCTCGTCCCGCGCTGTTTCTCACCGAACGGGGCGAGCGGATTTCGGTGCGCCAGGTCGACGAGCGGTTCGCCGTCTACCGGGCAGGCGCCGGCCTGCCAGAGAATCTCACGCCCCACTGCCTGCGCCATTCCTACATTTCGCATCTGATCGAAGACGGCGTCGATCCGACATTCGTACAGCGCCAGGCCGGGCATTCATGGGCATCGACGACGGCCGGCTACACCACGGTCGGCGCAGATCACGCTAACCGGATGCTGCGTGCGGCTGTGGATCGGGCGTTTGTCGCTGCGCCGCAAGGAAATTTGCGATGAGTTCGGTCGTAATCCACTTCGCTAGTAGAGGGACGGTGCGATGACCAGCCAGGCTCAAACGGCGTTCATAGAGAACTGCGAGGACATCGAGCGCCTCCTTGAGATCCACAGCGATATTACGCCCGAAGGCCGTGGCCGGAAGTGGAAGGTCGAGGCGCTTCACAAGTCCGCGTTCGTGCTCCTCACGGCCTTCTGGGAGGCGTTTTGCGAAGATCTCGCCGCGGAAGCGCTCGACCATCTCGTCAAGCATTCGACAAAGGCAGACGGACTGCCATCGGAGTTGCGGAAACTTGTTGCCCAAGAACTCAAGACCGACCAGCACGATCTAGCCGTATGGCGACTGGCCGGCGACGGCTGGCGGACAGTGTTGTCGTCCCGACTCACGAAGCTCCAGGCGGAGCGGAACAGAAAGCTGAACACGCCGAAGACCTCCCAAATTACCGATCTGTTCAAGAATGCTGTCGGTGTTGCGAACGTCGCGAAGGCTTGGTATTGGCCGGGAATGAGGGCTGACGCCGCCGCAAAGAAGCTCGATGCGTTCGTGACACTCCGGGGTGAAATAGCTCATCGGGGATCAGCAGGTACCAGCGTGACGAAGCAGCAGGTCAACGAGTACTACAACCATGTCAAGCGGCTCACCACCCGAACCGAGACGCGAGTTGCTGAGGTGATCACTACCAGCACTGGGACAAAGCCATGGTGAAAGATCGTATACCGCAAGGGAGCTCGCGATGAGCCGGACCGTGAGCTACCGGTGGCGTCTGCGATTGCGAATGGCCGAACAAGGCATGTTCGCCACCACCGAGTTAGGGCCGCTGCTGGCCGAACGCGGCGTTGTGTTGTCCCGCGAGCAGGTCTACCGCCTGGCGGCGGGCACGCCGGAACGGTTGTCGCTGCACACGTTGGCCGCTTTGTGCGACATCCTGGAGTGCACCCCCTCCGATCTGATTGAGCCTGTGGTTGAATCCAAATCCGGCGCCAAACGCGTATCAGGCACGAAAGCTACTGTGGTGCAATCAGTTACACGTGAGCTACGACCCAAACGCGCCCGCATCATCGCCGACACTGAGGAACCCAAGTGAGCGCCGGCCCCGCCCGGCTCTGTGGCCGGTGCGGGCGGGTGCGGCCAATCTCCCAGCGCGCCAGCTCAGATGGACCCGACATCTGCTCGAGCTGCTGGCGGCCGCCGACCGCCGTCTGCTCGGTCTGCGGCGACGAACGCCCCTGCAGCGGAGTCGCAGCCGGGCGGCCGATATGTAGTCGTTGCCGGCCACGCCGGACCAGCCAGTGCGCCCACTGCGGCGCTACTCGGCCCGCAGCCGCGCGCTGGCCCGAGGGTCCGATCTGCGACCCGTGCTACACCGCCGCGCTGCGTCGGGCCGGCACGTGCACCGTCTGCGGGCGCCACCAGCGTCTGGTCGCCCCGCCCGGGCCGGGCGCAAATACCTGCGCCGCTTGTTCGGGCGCCGGACCCGCCGGGCACGTCTGCACCAGCTGCGGCGCCGAAGACAAGCTCTACACCCGCGGCTACTGCGCCCGATGCACGCTGGAGCGGCGCACCGATGAGCTGCTCGCAGACCCCAGCGGCATCGTGCCCAGGAAGCTCGCCGCGGTACGCGACGCCATCGTGGCGACGAGCACCCCACAGACCGCGCTGAACTGGCTGCGCAAGGGAGCGGGGGCTGCGATTCTGGCCGCGCTCGCGCGCGGCGACGTCGCGCTGACCCACGAGGCCCTCGATGCTCACCCGACCCGACGAGCCGCCGATTATCTGCGCGCCGTGCTCGTGGCCCACGACGTCCTACCACCGCGTGACGAACCACTGGCCAGGCTCGAGCGGAAAGTTGCGGACCTGCTTGAGCGGGTCCCCGTCGGAGAGGACCGGCGCACGCTGACCGCCTATGCCACTTGGCGGATCCTGCACCGTGCTCGTGGACGCGCCCGTGCCCGACCCACCTCGACCGCGGCCACCGGACATGCGACCCTGCGCCTGCGGGCCGCGATCGCGCTGCTGGAGTGCTTGCGCGACAACGCCATCAAGCTCAGCCAGCTCCGACAGGCCGACGTCGACCAGTGGCTGCTGACCGGCCCACCCACGTTGCGCCGCGAAGTCGCCGACTTCCTCGGCTGGACGGCTGCCCGCAAGCTCACCCCACCGCTGACCCTTGCGGATGCCGCCCACTGCGAAGGACCTGCCCTTAGCGAGCAGGACTATTGGAGCCTCGCCCAGCGGCTGCTGCATGACCCCGACATCGCCACCGTCGATCGGGTCGCAGGCAGCTTCGTGCTGCTCTACGGCCAACAGCTCTCCCGTATCGCGACAATGACACGCAGCCAGGTACACGACCGCGGCGACAGCCTATCGATCCGATTCGGAACCGGCGACGTCGAAATCGCCGAGCCTCTAGCCGGATTCGTGCGCGCCCACCTCGATGCACCCCGCCGACACACCAGCATCGCCGCGCCACCCGACAGCAACTGGCTGTTCCCCGGACACCTCCCTAGTCGACCGATCACCCCGGCACGATTGGGTCAACGCCTCGCCCAACTTGGAATTGACTGCCAAACCGGCCGACGCGCCGCAATGTTGAAACTCGCCAGCACCGTCCCCGCGGCCGTGCTCGCCGACCTGCTCGGCATACACGCCACCACCGCCGCCGACTGGGCACACGCAGCCGGGGGCGACTGGTCCAACTATTCCGCCGAGATCGCCCGAACGCGGGCTCAGACCGCGTCCAGCTCCTTCGAGACAGTGCGATGACACGCTTCCTGACCGGTATTCGACATAAGCGATCAACGCCGTTCACCAGTTTCAACGACGGCGTCCCGTTTCACGTCGTTCAGCGCTACCTCGGGCATAAGAGCCCGGAGATGACCGCCCGGTATGCGGCCACCCTGGCAGCCACCGCCGAAGCAGAATTCCTCAAGCACAAAAAGATCGGTGCACATGGCGCCGAGGTGGATATCGCCCCGCACGACATCTACGAGATGACTCAGCTGGCCGCGCGCACCGACCGGGTGCTACCCAACGGGGTGTGTCTGCTGCCGCCGCTGAAGACCTGCGACAAGGGCAACGCCTGTCTATCGTGCGGGCATTTCGCCACCGACGCCACGCATCTGGGCGAGTTGCGTGCGCAATTGGCCGCCACCGAAGCACTGATCGCCACCCGCCGTGAGCAGTACCGGGCACGCGCCGGACGCGAGCTGACCGACGACAACATCTGGATCATCGAGCGGCGCCGCGAAATCGCCTCGCTGCAGGCCATCATCGATCGCCTCAACACACCCGGGCAGACACCAGGGCAGGGATCGGTGGCCGGCGCGGGGACCGCGCCTCGGTTGCCGCTGCTGCAGATCCAGACCCGCGGGGCACACCAGTCGGCTCTCGACAAGGCCGGCCAACCGCGCCCACGCCCCGGCGGGCGGTGAGTATGCCCCGTTCCCTCGACGGGCTGCGCCGTGCTTCGACCAAGAGCCGCAACCAAGCCCGCGCCAAGATCAAAAAGGCGCTGCGCGAAATGCAACGCAAAGGCCTGACCATCAACCCCAACGCCCTGGCCCGCTACGCCGATGTCTCCCGCAAGACCATCTACAACCACGCCGACCTGCTGGCCGAGGTCAAAGCCGCCGCCAACACTCCTGCGCCACGGCTGAGCACCGCGGCCCCCGACAACGCCGCGACGCCCTCGAGTGTCACCGCAGCGCTGCGTGAACAGCTGCGCACCCAAAAACGCGGCTACGAAACCACCATCAGCGCACTCAAAGCCGAAATCAAACAGCTCAAACACGACCTGGCCGCCGCCCACGGTGAAATCCACCGCCTGGGCGCCACCGGTGAGCACGGCACCGCCCGGCAAGGATGACACCGGCAGCCCAACCCCGGCGAAATGGTCGAGCTGCGCCCGGCAAAACAGGAGCGGGGTTACCTGTTGGCCGTATTGCGGTGTCCTTGACTGTCGCTGACGGGGTAAGGGATTGGTTCTGATCGTGAGCGACAGTGTTATCTGTAGGGATGTCCTTGATGGTCGGTTGCCGGTGTTTTCGAACTCTCGGTCGGCGGTCGGGCGCGAGTCAACGTTCTCGCTGGTGACCGCCGTGGGTGGCGGGGATGTGTAGTGGCGTCACCGTTGCCGTGCGGGTCTGGTCGGCAACCGGAGCGGCGGGTTGGCTGTCCGATGGGGTGTGGATGCTGAGGAGCGCCCGGCGCTCGTGGATGAGGGTGTTGATCCGGATGACGAGCAGGTGGTGATGGCGGTTGCTGTTGTGCGGTGGGAGTTGTCGCTGCTGCTCGGCCAGGGCGGCTGGTGGGTGAGTTCGGCGATTGCCGAGCAACCCGCTGACGAGGTGGCAGCGGCCGGTGCGAGCGAAATTGGCTGCCACACCGGATGGTTCACCCACGTCGCCGGATGCCGCGGATTGACGTTCGACGTTGCCTGGTGTCGTCGAGCCATTTCTGGAAGAGCTCAGTTCGACGATCCCGTCTGCGGAACCGCAATCGTCGTCGGTCGACTGTCGTCTGAGGTGAGGCAGTGGCCGAGTCGACGAATCGACGAACGGGTGGCTATGAGTGCAGCCACTCCCATGCCTGGTTGAGTTGACTGCGGGGGAAAGTCCGCAGTTCGCCGCGCAGCAGCAACGTAGCGGGTGCTTTTACGCACCATTCCTCCCATGTCGGGGCACCCACCATGGCGATCTTGTCGAAGTCCCGTCGGTGCTTGACGTCGAAAACCGTGTTGGCCCACGCCGCGGGAACACTCCAGCCCCTAAACGATTCGTCGATGAGGATCAACACCCGCAGTGACGCGAAGCGCTCCAACAACGACTCGATGCGCGGCGCGAGCACGTCGCGGTAGCTCCCTCGGTACAGCTTGCCGCGAAAACTGATCCCGACGACATTGCCGGTCGTGTCCGGCAGGAACTCGATCACAGCCTCACCGCCTCGTGAAGAGGGTGTCAGTGTGCGCGGGGTGCGTACATGATCACCGCCACCCCGGCCATGCAGACCAGGGCCCCGATCACATCCCAGCGATCGGGCCGAAACCCATCCAGCGCCATGCCCCAGACCAGCGATCCCGCGACGAACACCCCACCGTAGGCCGCCAGAATCCGGCCGAAGTGAGCGTCGGGCTGCAGGGTAGCGACAAACCCGTAGACGCCGAGCGCGATCACTCCCAGCCCGGCCCACAGCCAGCCGCGTTGTTCGCGGACGCCTTGCCATACCAGCCACGCACCGCCGATCTCGGCTACCGCGGCCAGCACGAATAACAGGATTGAACGCACCACCATGATCGGTGACCCTAGGCGATCGGGCCCGACGTTGAGGGGCTGCAGCACCCCTGGGTGCCACCTCCCATCGCGCTATCGTTCCCGGTAGTGAATGGCAGTGGGCAGCAAGGACTCTCGACGCATGCCAGGAGATCGTCACAGCCGGCGGCCAGCGCGGCGCGCAGCGTGTCGCGCACCGCGGTCAGCTCGACCAATTTCTCGTCGACCTCGGCCAGCTTGGCCGCGGCCCGTGCCTGCAGCCCCACATCAGAACGGCCACCGAGGCGGGTGGCGGCCAACAATTCGGCGACTTCGTCGAGGGTGAAGCCCAAACGCTGGGCGGCTTTGATCACCCGCATCATGGTGACCGTTTCCGGCGGATACAGCCGATGCCCACCCAGCGACCGTTGCGGCTCACGCAGCAGACCGCGGCGCTCGTAATAGCGCAGCGTCTCAATGTTCACCCCCGCCGCGGCCGCGACCTGCCCGCTGCGCAATCCCGTCCCGTTCACCGTGGGCCCCGCACAGCTGCTGCGACCCGCTCGGTCACGGCATCAAGCACCTCGGCCCGCGACGGCGGCACCTCGATGCGCATGACCACATTCGACCCGTCCGAGTCGAACTCGAAGCCGAAGAACGAGCAGCAGCCGACTTCACGCGCGGCCAGGTCACGGGCGTCGTCCTCGGCATCGGCGGCCAGGGCCAGGTCCAACCGGGTGGCACTGGGTCGGTCCCAACCCAGCACTGCTTGACCGAACAACCGGTCGAACTCGGCCACCCGCAGCGGTTGCTCGGCCGTCGGTAACGAACACGACTCGGGCACCCAGCCGGGGGGTTCATCGAACGCCATAGCTCGACGATAAACCTGTACCTAGGTACGGAATGCAACCCTGCATGGCCAGGCACGCTGGCACGCCGTGCTCGACCGGGGCAGCACCCCACCACAGCACCTGACCACCATCTTTTCGGTGTTCGGGCGCGACGGTCAACGGATCGTTGCGGTTGGCGCTGGTGCGGTGGCCGGCTGGGCGGCAGCGATCTCCTCGTCGAGGGGTTTGGTGCGCCCAGCGCGGACGCCGTTGGCGATGACGACGATCTCGGCGAGTTCGTGCACCGCGACGACGGCGGCCAACCCCAATATTCCGGTGAGGGCCAGCGGGATGAGTACGGTGATCAAGCCCAAGGAGAGTCCGACGTTTTGCAGCATGATGCGCCGGGCCCGGCGGGCGTGATCGAGGGCTTGGGTGAGGTGGCGCAGGTCTTCGCCCATGAGGGCGACGTCGGCGGTTTCGATGGCCACGTCGGTGCCCATCGCCCCCATGGCGATGCCCAGGTCGGCAGTCGCCAGGGCGGGAGCGTCGTTGACGCCGTCACCGACCATGGCGGTCGATTGTTGTTGGCGCAGTTGAGCGATCAGGGCGGCTTTGTCTTCGGGTCGCAGGTCGGCATGCACGGTGTCGATCCCGACCTGTTCAGCGAGGGCGGTCGCGGTCGCTGGGTTGTCGCCGGTCAACATCGCCACCCGATAGCCGCCGCGGCGCAGCGCCGCGACGACGTGGGCGGCTTCGGGGCGCAGTTCGTCACGCACCGCGATCGCGCCGATCAGGTGGTCGTGGTCTTCGACGAGGACCGCGGTGGCGCCGCCGGCCTGCATCGCGGCGACCTGGTCGGCCAGCGGGCCGGCATCGAGCCAGCCGGGTCTCCCGAGCCGCAGCCGGCGGCCGTCACGGTGGCCGGTGAGCCCGGCGCCGGTGACCGCTTCGACATCCTCGGCCGGGCGGACCGGGCCATCGGTGGCGGCGAGGATCGCTGCGGCCAGGGGATGTTCGCTGCGCGCCTCCAACCCGGCCGCCACGTCGAGCACCTGTTCGCGGGTGGCCCCGTTGGTGGTGGCCACGTCGATGACGGTGGGTTTGTTGGCGGTCAGGGTGCCGGTCTTATCCAGGGCGATGGTGCGCACCGCGCCGAGGGCTTCCAGCGCGGCGCCGCCTTTGACCAGGACACCGAGCTTGCTGGCCGCGCCGATCGCCGCGACCACGGTGACCGGCACCGAAATCGCCAGCGCGCACGGCGACGCGGCGACCAGTACCACCAGGGCGCGTTCGATCCACACCACCGGATCACCCAGGATTGACCCGATGGCAGCGATCGCGGCGGCGGCGATCATGATGGCCGGGACGAGGGGTTTGGCGATGCGGTCGGCCAGGCGCTGGGCTTCACCTTTACGGGATTGTTCGGCTTCCACGATGGCCACGATGCGGGCCAGGGAGTTATCCGCGGCGGTGCTGGTGACCTCGACCTCCAGCACGCCGGTGCCGTTGATCGACCCGGCGAACACCTCACCGCCGGGCCCGGCTTCCACCGGTACGGATTCGCCGGTGATCGCCGAAACATCCAGTGCGGTGCGCCCCGACACGATGGTGCCGTCGGTGGCGACCCGTTCGCCGGGTTTGACCAGCATCCGATCGCCGACCCGCAACTCGTTGGGCGCAACGACCGTTTCGGTGCCGTCGCGCAGGACGGTGGCCTGATCGGGCACCAGTGACAGCAATGCGCGCAGGCCGCGGCGGGTGCGGGCCAGTGAGTATTCTTCCAGCCCCTCGCTGATCGAGAACAGGAACGCCAGCATGGCGGCCTCGCCGACCTCGCCGAGGATCACCGCGCCGACCGCGGCGATCGTCATCAGCGTGCCGACCCCGATCTGGCCTTTGGCCAGCCGCCGCACGGTCGAGGGCACGAACGTCGCAGCCCCGATCGCCAACGCCAGCGCGTACAGGCCGATTTCGATCGGCCGCGGCCCGTCGGTCCAGCCCACGACGTAGCCGGCCAGCAGCAGCACCCCGGCCGCGGCGGCGGCGCGTAGTTCGCTGACCTCCCAGAGCCGTTCGGGTTCGCGTTCGTCCTCGTCGCGGTCGTTGCCGCAGCCGCACGCTTCGCTCATCGTGTTGCCTTCTTCCGCGTGGTGGGGTGGCCGTAGTTGGGGCACAACGCGACCGCGTTGCCGGTGGCCTCCAGCACCGCTTCGGCGGCGCGAAACATCTCCAACAGCTCCGGGCGGGCCAGCCGGTACACCGAGGCCCGGCCCTGCGGCCGGTAATCGACCAGGCCGCAGTCGCGCAGGCAGGCCAGATGCGCCGACACCGTCGACTGCGCCAACCCCAGCTCGCCGGTCAGATCCACCACCCGGGCCTCACCCACGGCCAGCCGCCGCAGGATCGCCAACCGGGTGCCATCGGACAGGCTGTGAAACAACGCCGTCGCCGCATCCAAGCTCCCGCACACCGGGGCCTCGACCACACCACTTTTCATCGCCACACGACGATGATAGCGTCACACATCATTGATCGGTCAAGCCGGGCAACATCGCCAAGCAACGATGCCGGGGTGGGTTTGGTCAAGCCGGCCGGGAAGGGGGCGTGCGCGATGGCCTATGCGGCGCTGGGCTTGTTTGTGGTGTTGATGCTGGTGATCGGGGCGTGGCGGCGCCGGATTCAGCTGGCCCGCACCGGTGACAGCGGCAACCGGCGCGGTTGGCGCCCCGAGCCGACGCTGGAGTGGTGGGCGCTGGCGGTCGCCGATGTGGGGTATCTGCTGGTGGGGGTCGGGGCACCGGCCGCCGCCCTGGCCGGCCTGTCTGCCCTGGGCGTTTTCGACCGCGGATGGGTGCAGGGGTTCGGGGTCGTGGTGGTGGCCGGCGGGATCGTGCTGACCTTGGTCGCGCAGTTGGGGTTGGGGGCGTCGTGGCGGATCGGGGTCGACGACACCGAAACCACCGAGCTGGTCACCACCGGCCCGTTCGCGCTGGTGCGCAACCCGATCTTCACCGCGCTGCTGGTCACCTTGATCGGCCTGGCGCTGATGGTGGGCAACCTGGTGGCGATCGCCGGGCTGGTGATCGCGGTCGTAGGGATCGAGGTGCAGGTGCGTGGGGTGGAGGAACCCTATCTGCGCCGGGTCCATGGCCGCGCCTACACCGATTACGCCGCTACGGTGGGCCGCTTCCTGCCGTGGATCGGCCGCATCCGCGATCGTCAGATGATGCGGGGCCAATGATGTTGCCCGACACCACCATTGACTTCACCACGGTGGAGGTGACGGTGGCCTTCGTCGACTTGGCCGGCTACAGCGTGCTCACCGAGGCCTGCGGCGATCGGGAGGCCGCCCAGTTGGCGGCGCGGCTGGCCGACCTCGCCCACGCCGCCCTCGGGCCCGGGGTGCAGGTGGTGAAGACGATTGGGGATGCGGTCATGCTGGCCGCCGCCACCCCCAGCCAGATGATGGCCACGATCACCGTCCTGGCCGACCGGGTGGCCGCTGCCGACGGATTTCTGCCGATACAGGCCGGCATCCACCACGGGCCCGCCATCGGCCGCGGCGGCGATTTCTTTGGGCATGCGGTCAATATCGCCGCCCGCATCACCGCCCTGGCCGGCGCCGGCGACGCGGTGCTGACCGACGCGATCGTGCCGGCGGCCACCGGGATCGGGTTGCCCACCACACCGATCGGTGCGCCGGTGCTGCGCAATATCACCACCGCGGTCCCGCTGCACCGGATCGCGCTGGCCGCGGCCCGTTATCCGCGTGACCCGGTCTGCGGCATGCGTATCGACCCGGCGACCGCACCCGCTCACCGCCACCACGGCGGCCGGGATTGGTGGTTCTGCTCGGCCGACTGCGCCGACCCTTCGCCGCGCCACTCGTGACGGCCCGCCGCGGGGCTATTCACCACGGTGACCGCACCCCTCGAAAGCAACCCCGACAGCGCCCCTTGGGCTACGTGCAGCAGTTCGGGTCGAGCACCACGCACAGGGCTTGCAGGGCTTCGGGTTTCACCCGGTGAAAAACGTTCATGCCGCGCCGATCGGAGATCACCAGCCCGGCCTTACGCAGCTGCCCGAGGTGATGACTCACGGTGGATTCGGCCAGATCGAGCACCGCGGCCAGATGCGCGCTGGTCTCCCCCCCGGGGCGCGAACTGAACATCAGCGACATGATCTTCACCCGTACCGGGTCGGCCAGCGCCTTCAGCCGCATCGCCACCTCCAGGGCATCGGCGTCGCTGAGCGGCCCGGCGGCCACCGGGGCGCAGCACACCGGGGCGGACATGTCGATCACGGGCAACGCTTTGGGCATGACAACCATCCTGCCACAATTCTTGACATATATCGAAAAGGTGGCATTCTGAGCGGGACGCGTCAGTTCGATATATGTCTCATCCTCAGTGGAGGTGGATCATGTCCCGTGTTCAGTTAGCGCTCAACGTCGACGATCTCGACGAGGCGATCACGTTCTACACCAAACTGTTTGGCATTTCCCCGGCCAAGGTGAAGCCCGGCTACGCCAACTTCGCGGTGACCGAGCCGGCACTGAAGCTGGTGCTGCTGGAAAACCCCGGCAAGGGCGGCACCATCAACCACCTCGGTGTCGAGGTCGAGTCCAGCGAGAAGGTGCACGCCGAGATCGCCCGACTGACCGGCGAAGGCCTGTTCACCGACGAGGAGATCGGCACCACCTGTTGTTTTGCCACCCAGGACAAGGTCTGGGTCACCGGCCCGGCCGGCGAGAAATGGGAGGTCTACACCGTGCTGGCCGACTCCGAGACGTTCGGCACCAGTCCCCAGCTGCTCGCCGGCGGCGAGGCTGACCAGGGTGGTGGCGTCTGCTGTGGCGGCACCGCTGCCGCAGAGGCCGAGCCTGAAACGGCCAAGACCACGTCCTGCTGCTGACCCAACTCGCGGCACCAAGGGCCCACCATCGCCATGATGGTGGGCCCTCCGCGATCGACCACCCGACTTGACGATGGATTCGATGAGTATCAATATTGATGTATGTCGAAATCACCGGTCCAGGTCGACGACGAGACGTGCTGCCCACCCGGGGCCCTGCTGCGCGAACCCCTCACAGCAGCTGAGGCCATCGATATGGTGGTCAAGCTCAAAGCCCTGGCCGATCCGGTGCGGCTGCAGCTGTTTTCGGCGATCGCCAGCCACGCCGGCGGCGAGGCCTGCGTCTGTGACATCTCGGTCGGGGTGGAGGTCTCCCAGCCCACGGTGAGCCATCACCTCAAAGTCCTGCGCGACGCCGGCCTGCTGACATCGGAGCGTCGAGCGTCGTGGGTGTACTACGCGGTCGTGCCCGACGCGCTGGCCAGCCTGACCGTCCTGCTCGGCACCTCGGCTGGGGTGCCGGCATGACCGACACCGCCACGACGTCGACACCGGTCGGCAAGCTCTCCACCCTGGATCGGTTCCTGCCGGTCTGGATCGGCGCGGCGATGGTCGCCGGGCTGCTGCTGGGGCGCTGGATCCCCGGCCTGAACAGCGCGCTGGACAAGGTTCAGATCGACGGCATTTCACTGCCGATCGCGCTCGGGTTGTTGATCATGATGTATCCGGTGCTGGCTAAAGTCCGCTACGACCGCCTCGACACCGTCACCGGCGACCGCAAACTGCTGCTCTCCTCACTGGTGTTGAACTGGGTGCTCGGCCCGGCGCTGATGTTCGCCCTGGCCTGGCTGCTGCTACCGGATCTGCCCGAATACCGCACCGGCCTGATCATCGTCGGCCTGGCCCGCTGCATCGCCATGGTCATCATCTGGAACGACCTGGCCTGCGGCGACCGTGAAGCCGCCGCCGTCCTGGTCGCCTTGAACTCGATCTTCCAGGTCATCATGTTCGCCGTGCTGGGCTGGTTCTACCTCACGGTGCTGCCCGGCTGGCTCGGCCTGCAACAAACCACCATCGACACCTCACCCTGGCAGATCGCCAAATCCGTGCTCATCTTCCTCGGCATCCCACTGGCCGCCGGCTACCTCTCGCGGCGCCTCGGAGAAAAGACGAAGGGCCGCCAGTGGTATGAGTCGAAGTTCCTGCCGCGGATCGGGCCGTGGGCGCTCTACGGGCTGCTGTTCACCATCGTGATTCTCTTTGCCCTGCAAGGCGATCAGATCACCCACCAACCGTGGGACGTAGCCCGCATCGCCCTCCCATTGTTGGCCTACTTCGCGATCATGTGGGGCGGGGGCTACCTGCTCGGCACGCTGCTGGATCTCGGCTACGAGCGCACAACAACGCTGGCATTCACCGCCGCCGGCAACAACTTCGAACTCGCCATCGCGGTGGCGATAGCCACCTACGGGGCCACCTCCGGCCAAGCCCTGGCCGGGGTGGTCGGCCCACTCATCGAGGTTCCGGTACTGGTCGCCCTGGTCTATGTCTCGCTAGCCCTGCGGAAACGGTTCCACCATCACACCTCCCAACACGTGCCCACCACCGGCTCGACGAGAACGGAATGATCGACCATGACCGACAGCCCCGTGACCCATCAGCTACGCGGTGACCTTTCCATCGACCAACAACTCGCGCTGAAAACTGCCGCCACCCGGCTGGAATCTGAGTTCGCCGACACGTTCGGCACCGAAACCATCGAACGGTATCTCGGCTCCTCGTATGACCAATTCGCCAGCCGCGCCACCATTGCCAACTTCCTGCCCCTGCTGGCCGAACGATTCGCCCGCCAACGCCTGCACGCCCTCGCACGGGTCGAAGGCAAGATCAGCGACGGCAAACCCACCGTGCTGTTCCTCTGCACCCACAACGCCGGCCGCTCCCAAATGGCACTCGGGTTCTTCACCCACTACGCCGGCGACAACGCGCTCGCCTGGTCGGGCGGATCCGAACCCGGCAACGAGATCAACCCCGCCGCCATCGAAGCCATGCGTGAAGTCGGCATCGACATCACCGGCGAATACCCCAAACCCTGGACCGACGAAATCGTGCAAGCCGCCGACGTCGTCATCACCATGGGCTGCGGCGACGCCTGCCCGATCTTCCCCGGAAAACGCTACGAAAACTGGGAACTGCCCGACCCGGCCCGCCAAGGCCTCGACGCTGTCCGCCCGATCCGCGACCAGATCGACCAACGCATCCACCAGCTGCTGGCCCAACTCAACGTGCCCGTCACCAACTAGCCGACGAAAACCCCAAGGGACACAACCATTATGGCTGACATATCTGTGTTGTTCGTCTGCGTAAGTAACGCCGGAAAATCCGTCATGGCCGCCGGACTCATGCGCCACCTCTCCGCACCCAACATCCACATCGCCTCGGCCGGCACGCACGCCAAGACCGCGGTCAACGCTCTCTCAGCGCAGGTGCTGGCCGAAGTTGGCGTCGACATCACCTACCATCAGCCCACCCAACTGACCGACCAGATGATCGACGATGCCGACCTGGTTATCATCGTCGGCAGCCAAGCCCACCTCGCCGACCACCCCGGCACCCGCATTCAACGCTGGGATACCGACGAACCCTCCCTACGCGGTATCGACGGCATCCAGCGCATGCGAATCATCCGCGACGACATCAACACCCGCGTCCAGGCCCTCGCCGACGAGCTCAGCAGTCAATCGTCCTGACCGAGAAGCAACGACAACTCCCACCGCACCAAATCAATCGCGGCAACAACGCTCGTGTCGTCCGGATCCAACCCATCATTCACAAAGGCTTCGCGCTCCTCAGCATCCATACCCCGTTTAGACGCCCAGCCGGCCGATCCGGTTCCCGCCACGAACCCACAACACGTCGGTGACACCACTACAGATAACACTGTCCCCAACAAAGGAAACCGACCCCCAAACGCACGCGGGTAACAGTCCTACACACCCCCAAAGCGATTACAGATAACCCAACCGCGGTAGCCCCGTCTCTGGGTCCGGTTTGCCCTCGGTCATGGTCCCCCGGTTGAGAGCCCCGTACCGATCAACGTACTTCTGGTATTCCTGCCGGCACGCCACGCGTAACGGCTCCAACGCCGAATCGGGGGTGTCCCAGTCCGACTCGGCCTCGATCAGGGCCACCGCAGCATCACGTAGGCCGATCAGTGCCCGCAGCTCGGCGCTGGGCCGTGCAACTGCGGTTAGGGCGCCGTCGACGATGCGCACCACCTGACCGTCGACGCTGTGTAGCGACCCCTCTTTGCGGCCCTGGTCGTCGGTGAGCCTCACATCATCGAGGTCCCCCGACAGTCCCGCCTCGTCGGTGTAGGGCACCAGCAGCGGACCCACTGCCGCGAACGCCGATGCGACCGCGCCGCCGGGGTTCGCTGCGCGCACGGCTAAGGGGGACCGATCGAAACCGGTCAACACCATGTCGCCGGCGACGAGTTCGGGGTGCAGCCCCCAGAAGGGACTTACCATCTCCCGACATGCACGTCCGCGCACCGTCGATTCCACCGCCGTGCGCACCACACCCGCGCGGACGTGTGACCACCCGTGCCCATCGTCGTCTCCGTCCCGGACCCGCAGGACCAGCACATCGGCGACCACATCAGTACCCGACTCGCGAAAGTAGCCCGACGGCAGCCGCACGGCAGCCATCAGATCGGCATGCTTGGTGATTGATGACGACAGGCCGTTGGCGGCGTCGAGTTCATGGCGTGACGTCACCACCACCACGTAACCCCCAGGGCGCACGGCCGCCACCGCACGCGCCACGAAGTACTCATGGAGGGGGCCGTAGAAGCCGATCGCGCCGTCGTGCACGCGGGCTGCCGAGAACGGAACGTTACCCACGGCCGCATCAAAACGCTTGTGAGGCAGGGATACCTTCTGGAGCTCGCCGGTGATGATGTTCGCCCCCGGAAGCAACAGGCGGGCGATCCGCGCGGATGTCGGATCCGCCTCCACACCCGTCGATTCCACGACCAGATCACACGGCGCATGCCGGATGAACGCCCCCGTGCCGCACCCCAAGTCGAGCACAGAGCCACCGGTGAAGCCCGCTGTGCAAAGGACGTTCCAGATGTGAGCCACCAGCTCGGGCGGACTGAAGAATGACGTGTCGACCACCCTCGCGGCCTGGCCCATCGCGTCGCCGGCCGCGTCATCGAGTTCGTCGGCCAACTCCGCCCACGGCTCAGCCGGATCCGCGTCGAATAACGCCGCCACCGGTCCCCATCCGGGGAACGCCTCCAGAACCGCCCTCCGCCGCTCATCGAGCACCGTCGCAGGCATCCCATCGCACTCGGCGAGCACCTGCGCCGCTGCGATCACACGTCGCGCCAGGACCGGGCCAGCTGCGCGCGCCCCATCAGATTGCGGGATCTCCACCGTCGCCATAACCGCCTCCCCTTTCACGGGAGTCAGGGGCCCGCCCGTTTGGCGTGCCCTCACGAAATGTCACCGTACAACCCGCCACCGACAACTCACCCGCGCAACACACGCCATCACCACCACCAAGCAAATTCATTCAAATATGTTCGACAGCAGAGTGATTCATCCCTTACCCCACCCCTGTGACGGGCGGGGAGGGGAGCGGGGCCGACTGCGGAAAGAGCCGGCCCCCGCTCGGCGACTCAGGCCTCCTCGACGTCCACGACGTCGTGGTCTTGGATGGCGTCGGCGAGCAGCCGAACGCCGAGTCCCGCGACGGCATCGGCGACCATCTCGTCGGTGATCTCCCCAGCCGCGGCGTCGCCGTTGCGGCCTGACGCCGCGATGCGCACCCGCACCGTCGCGTCCACCACGCACAGGTACTCGCGGGATCGTGGCCGCAGCCCCTGCTCGACCATGAATTCATCGAAACGCTCGCAAAGGCTATTGGCGTCAGCGTATTCGTGAGCGGCCTCCTCTATGCCCGCTAGCCGCGCCTGGTGCCTGGCCAGCGCCGAACGTGCCGTCTCGGCCTCGCTGCGGGCTCGCCGAGCCGCCCAAAATGACGCGGCAAGCGCGGAAGCCCACGCCGGCATCTCGCCCTCGGTGGGCACCGGGTCGCCGGCTACCTTCACCTCCGTTACCGGACCGGCAGACACCACCGAGCAGCCGTCGAGCCGGACCACCGCGCACTGACGCTCCGCACCATCGGCCGCGATCTCCTCGACGACCAGCCAGCCCGGAACCGGTCCGTCCGACAGCGCGGCGCACACCACCGCGCCCGCCGCCACGCCGGCCGCCAACGCCTCGGCCACCGACCGCGACACCACACCTACCGAACCTTCAACCACGACAGCAGTCACGACATTTCCCCTTTCCTGGGAAATCGGCCCAGCCCCGCTGGCCTGGCCTTCACACCTGATTCTACCCGTCGCCGCCGACATTCCGGACCCGAAACCACAACCCCGCCAGACCTTTTCGGCCCGGCACACCATCACCCCACCCCTGTGACGAGGGGGGGTGGTGTTGGTGAGACCCACCATCACCAGTGGGTCTCACCAACGGGCGCCGCGTTACGTCGCCTTGAACTTGAGTTGGGCCACCACACACTCGGGGGGCTCGACATCAGTGCGGACGCCCAGGAGGACGGGCTGATAGAGCGCACCGCCGCCTGGTGTGGCGTAGAGGTAGCGGACCTCGACGACATCACCGATCTGGGGAACACTCTGGTTGGCGGGAACGGTGACGGCGCCGACGTCCAGCCAGGTCGCGCCTTGTAGCAGGCTGACCCGGACACTGCGCTGCCGATTGATGGCCGTGACTACCGCGGAGGCTGTTGCCACGAATTTCAACTTGCGCTGTGTGCCACCGCTGCTGGGCCGCCCCTGCGTGTAGGGGGCATCCCAGCGTTTGAACACCACCCCTTCGGCGTTTCGCCCCCGAACCTCATCGAGCTGGTGCGCCTTCTCGGCCGGATCGACCCAGCACTCCGCGACGACGGCGGCGGCTGCGGTATCGGCATCGCCGATCACGGCCCGCAGCGCGCGGTAGCGGTCGCCGTAGGACCGCGCACGCAGGTCGGTGCCATCTCGGGAGAGCAGGTCGAACACATGCAAGCAGTCACCCACGGCTTCGCCGTCCAGCACGAAGTCACCGGGCACCAACCGGCCCGCTGCCTCGATGGTCTCCGCCACGCTCACGATCAGGCCGAGCTTGTTGATGCCCTCGACTGCGTCGCCGACCTTGCGGAGCATCAGGCGCCGGCCATCGAACTTCTCCTGCATCACCCACTGCGGACAATCCACCAAACACGCGGCGTCGGCTTCGTCGATGGTGTTGAGCAGTTGGGGCAGCAGGCCACTGACCCGGCCAGCGTTGGCGCTGTGGCGGTAGGGCGTGCCGTCAGCTCCCGCCGTGTATCCCTTGGATTGCTTGTCGGCCACCAGCTTCGCGAAAACCCTCCGCGCAGTAGCGTGGTCGACCGGCGCTTTGGTCTTCGTGCCAGTCGATAGCGTCCCGCCGCGGCGACCGAATGCAAAGTTGACCGTGTAACCTCCGCCGTCTGCGGCCTCGATGCGCGCGTGATACACCTTGTCGCTGGAGCCCGATTTGAAGTACAAGCTCACTGACTCCTCCTCGCACACCGACTGCGATACTTCTGAACCCTCGACGACATCAGTCACGACAACTCCCCTTTCCGGGAACCGCGGGCCTGCCCTCTTGGCGAGCCCTGACACGAGTGACACTACCGGCAACCACCGACAACGCCGCCCCTCGATCGAACGTCCCACGCGGACACGAACAGGCTCGGCCCCACCCACCCGCGCGGTCAGTACCTTGGCGCCGATATCGACCCTGCAGGCACCGCGAACACCTCCGCCGCCACGCGGATGATCTCGTCGAGGTCGAGGCGAATCCGGCGGCCATCGGAATCCACAGCGATGCTGTATCCCGTGACATAGCGCAGCTTTTCAGAACCGGCATGGACGAACACGGCCACCTGATCGGGCTGCAGGTGAGCCGCGATCATCTCCGGAACAAAGAACTCCTCGCCCTCGCCGTCATCGCCGTCGATCCACCGCGACCAGTCTCCCAAGCCGTCGGCGTCTGCCGCGAAGATCGCCACGCATCCGGGCGACCGCTCCTCCACCTCGAAGTCGTGGCACTCCAAGGCATTCCTCAGCGCCTGCACGTCCTTGACCGCAAACACGTTAGTGCGGCCCCGCCCGTAGTAATTCGCCATCAGACCGCCCTCCCCATCCTCGTCGCTACGCTGCCGAGGGGACATCGCGGGCACCAACGATGAAGCGGTCGGAGGCGGCGATGTCACAATTCACCAACGCCAACGCCGTGTCGATGATGTCGCCCAGCACTTCGCAGGGCACGCCGCCGCCTGCGGGCAGGACATCACGCACCTGCACATAGACCGAGACCGAAAGGTTCTGCTGCTCAGCAGCTTCGGCGCTGACAGCCGTCAAGTTGAGCACGACGGTCAAGCCATCGAGAACCCCCTGGCCGTCGTAGGACGGATCAAGATCCAACCCGAGATAAGCGACGGTGACGCCGTGCGCGAGACCTGTGACCGTGAGCCAATCCCGAGTCGGCGAGCTGCCTGGATCGTTCTGGAACACACAGCCCATCACCGCGGCCAAGGTGTGCTCGGCCTCCCAGGTGTCACCCGTCAGCCCATCTAGAAGCTCCTCGATTTCAGCGGTGTCGGACGCCGCCCACCAAGCGGCGTACCCGACGAGATCGCGCTCGACGGTCATCGGAGCCAACACCCCGCCCGCTCGGACCGGCACGTGGGCGGCGGTCTCACCATCGAGCGACCACATGAATCTGCCCGATTCCGTACGCAACTGACCGTCCAGCACGCGGAACCCGAACAGACAATCGTCCTCGCCAAGCATCCGCACCGATGACCCCTCGACCGCAAACGGTGCCAGCACCGCCAACATCTGCTCGGTCGAGTCCCACCACTTGTCGTGATGACACCCCAACGTGAAGCCCGTCGCGGCATCCTCCTCACATCCGTCAAAGCAGGTGTTCTCCTCGATCACCTCGGTTAGCGTCGCCGTGCCGGTCGTCTCGAACGCGGCACGCACCGCCTCCAGGGCGGCCGCGATGTTCGCCGGTGGAATGGTGAAGTCGGAGTCAATCGAGTTGGCGCAATAACCCATCGTGAACATCCCCCATCTGGGACTCGTGGGCCGGTCCGATTGACCTGCCCGACATCCCCAGGCTACCGATCCCCTCCGACAGCCCGAGTACCGTCGAGATGCACCGCAAATTAACAAGAAACGCCGCGCTACTTTGACAGAACAACGGCCCGGCACCCACCCTTGTCAAACTTCAGTGCACGGCCTGAACTGCAAGTTTCCACCCCGAAGCGCCCCGTCGGGCCGTTGTTAAACAACCCCGCGCCGCGTGACAATCTTCGCTGCAGCAGCAGCAGCAGCAGCCGCGCGCGAAGAAACAACCCCCACCCCACCCCTGTGCCGAGGGGGGACACGGTGGGAGCCGGCAGTACCCTGCCCCCACCGGGTCGCCGCC
Source organism: Mycobacterium sp. NGS29 (assembly GCF_059812965.1). NCBI lineage: Bacteria > Bacillati > Actinomycetota > Actinomycetes > Mycobacteriales > Mycobacteriaceae > Mycobacterium > Mycobacterium sp. NGS29. The sequence continues at coordinate 29,643 of NZ_JCALDR010000024.1, read as the reverse complement.
ACGGCGGCTAGACCGACACCGCCGGGGGCAGGCTCGCGGTCAGGCCGCGGATCGCCTCCGGCCGAACCCCGTTCTGTAGCGCGGTGTCGAGCAACGCGGCCATGCGGTGATTCGGCGTCTCGGCCCGTATCGCTTCCAGGCACATCCCCGCCACCGGCCCTGCACCCGTCACATAGCTGGCGTGCGCGAGCATGCACAAGGCTTCCGAACGGAACGGCTGGGGCAAAACCTGCACCAGTTGCGACCACAGCTGCTCGGCCGCTCCCGCTTCGTCGCTGTCGATCAGGGTCATCAGCGCGTCACGCACTCTCAGATCCACCAGAGTCGACCCGACACTGGCCAATTCGGCGTCCGAGAGAACCTCGCCGACACCGACTCGGCGCACCGCCGCCACCGCCGAACGCACTGCCACCGCCACATCGTCGACGCAGCCCGACACACCGACCAGCATGGGCGCCAGCGAGGTCGCTCGCGCCACGTCCACCGCCACGGTCGCCCTCAGTTCCTCACGGCTGCCGTACATCCGGTGTCCCGCGACTACCGCCGCCGCAGCCGCCGCCGAGATAGCCGGGTCATCGAGGACACCGCCCTTGCCGCAGTTGTCGACACATCGCCAGCGTCCCCCGGCCTCTATGTGATCGACCACCACCGCATCGAGCAATTGTGCGCCGCGCCGTTCCAACGCCGCCGACAGATTGCGCGCCTGCTCCGTGAACTCGTCGGCGCACATCGCACACGACGCGCCCTCTGCCGACACGAACACCGCCACCGCAGCGTCACCCCCGGCACGCACGACCAGATCCGCCAACTGCTCCGGAACATCCGGCGACGTCGCGTCACTGAGGTCCAGGCGCATCACTGACCCCGCCTCACCACCCTGCACGGACACTACAACCAACGACTCAACGGGGCGAAACCCGAGTATTCCCAACAGATTCGAGATGACGGCCGACAACCCCTTGATTGCGTGCATTGCACTCCCCTTCCGGGAATCCAGGGCCGGTCCCACTGACCTGCCCAACAATGTGAAGCCTACCGGGCAACACCGACAATTATCGCTGAATCAACAACTCCCCCAACCAAACAAACCCGATCGACCCAACATGGACCAGCCCCAACCCCGCCCCTGTGCCGGGTAGGGATAGGGTATGAGGCTTGGGGCGCAGCGCCTACCACTCGTCCTCGTCCCACCGTTCCCCGGCGTAGCTTTCATCGAAGTCGCTAGGGGCGTGGCGCGGGTACCTCCGGTTGATGCCGTCCATCACCGGCTGCAGACGCGCCGCGTAAGCGTCGTAGTGCCGATCGCACCGGTAGTAGGAATCCCCACTCCCACTAAGCGTCTGACGCGGAAGGGTTTCCCCTGCGCAGCCCTCCGGCCCGTCCAGGCATTCCCCGTCACCGTGAACCGCCATGATGTTTCCCTTTCTGAAATGAGCCCGCCCCAACGGCTTTGCTCGACACCACAGACGCTACCGCCAACCACCGACATAATCCGCCGGCCGGCCGCCGCTGCCGCTGCCGCCGCTGCCGCTGTTGACGCTGCCGTCGAGTTGCACTGATGAACAAGAAACGCCGCGCTACTTTGACAGAACAACGGCCCGGCACCCACCCTTGTCAAACTTCAGTGCACGGCCTGACCTGCAGGTGTTCACCCCCGAAGCGCCCTGTCGGGCCGTTGTTAAACAACCCCGCGCCGTGTGGCAATCTTCGCTGCATCTCTTCTTCTTCAGCTGCTGCCGCCGCCGCCCGAACACCCACCCCCACCCTGTGCCGGGTGGGGTGGGCGGCCTCGAAGGTCTGCCCGCCCCCCACAAACCAATGCCGACCGCGATGGTCGGTTGTACAAGCTTTCGTGGTTCAGAGTGCCGCGAGCACCGCCCGCGCTTGGACGGCCTGCGGGTCGTTGGTGGCGGCGTCGAGCAGCGGCACAGTCGCAGGATCGGTGAGCACCGTCAGGTGCGCTCGGTGCCGACTCAGGGTGACGCACATTCGGCCCGCGTCGAGGGCGAATGCCTCGGGACTGCGGTATCCGGCCATAGGGTGCAATGCGACGACAGCCGGTCGTTCCAAGCCTTGCAACGCGTTGACGGTGCCGACCAGCACATCGGGCATGTCGGCTAGCAGCGCCCGTACCGCACCGGCTTGGGCGACGTGGGGCACGACTACGGCCAGATCGGCGGCGGTCAACGGCTCACACACGCCACCGCGCCGGTAGTTGTGGCGAGTCAGTTCGCGTGCCCGCTCGGCTAGCGCGGTCAGCAGCGCCGGGTCGGTCGGGCCGTTGTGCGCTTCTGTTGGGCGACTGACGATTTCAGGCAGTACGGTGCCGTCCGGTGCGATTACCGCCTCGTCGGGACGGCGTGACGTGAACGGCATCTGCGGGTAGAAGTGCTCGGAGAGCAGCGCGCAGGTCTGCGGGCCGAGTCGCCAGGAGTTCGTCAGTTCGTGGACGGTGATCGCCTCGCCGTGTGCGGCCAGCAGCGCAGCGGGGGCGGGTTGGTGCGGGCCGGTGGCCTTCCCGTCCCATTTCTCGGTCGAGCCGGTGACCACGGGTGCCACCTGGCCGGGGTCACCGACGCAGACCACCTGGCGGGCCAGCGCCCCAAGCGCGCCGAGGTCGCCGTAGGTGGCCTGCCAGGATTCATCCACTAGCAGCGCGTCCGCGCCCGCCATGCTCGGGTCCACGTAGAGCCAGCGGGCGGCGGTGCCGATCAGGATTTCACCCCCGGTCGAGTGCTGCCATCGCACGCTGCGACCGGCCACGGTGCGAATGCCGTTCACGGTGACCGGCTTCTTACCGGCCCCCGACACGATCAGCGAGGTGCGGTCGCTGACGGCGGCGATGCGCCGGGACAGCTCGGCGGCTTGCTCGCGGGTCTGCGCGGCCACCGCCACCCGCAGTCCCACCCGATGCGCCAAGGCACCCGCCAAAAGCGCGACAAGCCTTGACTTTCCGGCTCCCGGGCAAGCGGGGACGCAGATTGCTGGGTCCCCGCCCCACGCGGCCAGCAGCACCCTCGCCAGCATCGGTGAGTCGAGCAGGTCGCGCCCCGGCCAGTTCTGAACTATCGGGGCAGCGGGCGGCGACGGCGTTGTGGCCGGTGCCGCCGTAGCGGCGGGTGTCTCGTTGGTGTCGGCGGGTTGGGCGAATCGCTTGGGTAGGGTACGCATCTCAGTTCAGTTCTCGGTCGTGGGTGTGTCGTCGGCGGCGGCGATCATGACCGCCAGCGGCACCGGTCGGCGGCTGGCGGTCGGCGTGGTTCCCTGTGATAACCAGGAGAACCGTCGCCGGTACAGCCGAGACACCGCCGTGCGCCGCGACCGGATCGTGGACACCGAGGGCGGGGCGGGCATCACCGTCACCGTCTCCCCGGTAGTAGGCCGGTAACCCGTCTTGCGCAGGCCGCCGATGGTCACCGTCAACGCGCCGTCCTCGCCCACGGCGGTCGCGAAAACCTCACCGCTGAAACGGTTCTCCGTGTCCGGCATCGCGGTCATCGGCTCGCCCTGCCACCCGGTGACGGCGGTCCCGGCTTTCAGGCGGGTGTCGAGCCGATCGGCACGCACTGTGACGCGGTTGCCCGCCTGGCCCGCCCCGGTGACGACCTGCCCGTGGCAGACGAACCCGGTATGCACACCACGCGCACGCCATAGCGGATCGGCCAGCAGTGCGGCGTCGTAGAGGTCGGCGGCATCGCAGCGGCTCATTAGCCGCGCCGCCGCCAGGTACAGCGTTTCGGGCCGGTCCCAGCTGCGCTGTTCGCCCACGGCCTTCTGCGCAGCCTCCCACTGCCAGTCGTCGTCCTCACGCACCGCGTCCAGCCCCGGCAGCAGCAGACCACCGGTCACGGCGTGATGCCAGATCTGCAGCCCGCCAACACCGTTGGGCACCTTCAGCGCTGTCCGCCACATGCCCGCGTGATCCTCGCCCGGTGTTACGCCCAGTATGAATCGGGTACGGGTCGCGCCCAGTACGTCGGTCACCGCCGATGTACCGGGGTGCGCGGCCCGCTCCACCCACCACCCGGCCAGCGCCGATCCCGCCGTCACGTCGCGATCCGCGCAGCGCGCCGGGTCGGCGTAGCTGCGAGCCAGCCCCTCCAACGCCCGCATCGTGGCCGGGGTATCGACTAGGGCCGTCGCGCCGGTGCCGAGGTCACCGTCCACGCATCCGGCAGCGCGGGCGAGCGCGGCCAGTCCCTCGGCCCCGGTGCCGCTGCGGGTGCGCCCATCCGGCCCCACGGCCTGCACGTGCACCACCGGGCCGGTGCGCTGCGCTGCGACGGCGACCTTCACGTCACGCGATGGGGCGGGATTGTGCAGCAGCCGGGGCACCGGCCCACCGGCATCGCGTGCGGCCACCCGCTGCGCGAGGTCGAACAGTGCGGCGCTCACGCCGCACCGTCGCGGCTCTGCGCGGGGTCGGCCAGCCCGCGAGCGGCGGCGGCGAACCCATCGGCCAGCGCCGCCGTCGCCAGATCGGTACGGTCCCGCTGCGCAGCGGCGCGCACCGTGCCCACGGTCCAGCCGGTGCCCGCCAGCACGGTGTCGGCCCACTGCGTGAAGTCACGGCCCCCGGCCCGCTTGCTCACGTCGCCACCGCCGCAGCGGGGGTGACGCGCACCGTCTTGGCCCACGCGGGCGCGGTGTCGGCGGCGTGCGTGCCGATCAGGGCGACGATCAGCGGAACCGGGAGCCGACGCTCATGCCACGGCGTGCCACCGTCTGTCAGGCAGACCAGCACGTTGGCCGGTGGGCGCGCTGCCAGCGCGGCATCGATTCCGACCCGCATGTCGGTGCCGCCGCCACCGACCAACGTCACATCGTTGATGGACCGCACCGGGCGCGGTGCGCTGGCACCGGCATCGCAGCAGAGCACCCGCACAGTGGCTCCGGTGCGCCTCAGCACCGCCCGTGTTTCCGACAGCGCCGCCGCCAGATCGGCCTCACCCATCGACCCCGACGTGTCGATGATCAGATCGACGGCGATCTTGGGTGCCCGCAGCGTCGGCAGCAGCACACCCTTGGGAGCGCGCCGGTTGGGCCGTCGCCAGGAGTGATGCACCTGTCCCGCTTGATCCTCGACGGCGCGGCGCACCGCCGCCCGCAGCACCTTGGGCCACGGCACGACTGCCGGGGCGAGTTGGTCAGCGGCCCACCGCGCCAGGCCCGCTGGCATCGTGCCGCGACCGGCCTCGCCGTGCGCCAACTCTCGTTGAACCTCGCGGGCGACGGCGACCTTTACCAGATCGGCCGCAGCACGGGACAGCCCCTTGCTGCCGCCCACGTCGGCAGCGGCGGGCAGTTCGCCCGGCACGGCATCCCCGGCACCGGACCCGCAGCCGTGGCCGTCGTCCTCGCCGTCACCGGACCCGCCGCCGGGATCGCCGTCCGCCCCGCTGCGTGGTGGCGTACCGGGCGGCACCAGATGCCGGTAGTAGACCTCGGCGGCGTGGCCGTCCTCGCAGCCCAGCCGTCCCGGTGTCACAACACCTTCGGGGAGACGCACGCCCGCCGCGATCAAGTCATCGTTGATTTCGGCGTCGGCGGCGTAGTTCCACATGGTGCGATCCACCGGGGAGTCCACCGTGTCAGCGCGGCCACCGTGGTCACGCAGCACATGCCCAACCTCGTGCAGCAGCACGGAGCCAGCCAGATTTATCGACCACCCTTCGGCGGTGCCCAGCATCGCCGGGTCGAGGTAGAGACGCCAGTGCTTGTCCACCGCGAACGTGCCCAAACCCGGTGCGGCGACTGGCGACAACGCGAACAGCGCCCGTGCGAAGTAGGGCATCGCCTCGACTGCGGCCATCCGCGCCAGCCGCAACCGTCGCCATTCGTCGGCGGTGAGCGCTCTGACCTCGGTCATGCCGCGCTGCCCACGTCGAGGCCTGCTGCGATCATCACGTCTTTGAATTTGCGCGCCGCCGCAGGCGGTTTCGCACCGGCAGGCATCGCTACGCTCAACGCGCGGGCCGCTGCCCCGGCCACGTCGGGTGCGCCGTGGGTCGCTGCCTCGACCACCGGACCCCAGGCAGTCATCCACGCGTCTTTAGTGCCCCTGCCCGACGCCCAGGCGACCACACCGGACAGCACCGCCCACACCTGATCGGGGCGAGCCGTCCCCCAGGCGACGATGCTCGGGTCCGCGATCACGTCCGCGACGGCGGGCAAATCCATGCTGGCCCGCCATTCCATGAACTCGCTGCCCGCACCGTCACCGACCAGTCCGAGCGCGACGGTGCTGATGGCGGCGGTGTCGTCAGAGCGTAGATGCGCCAGCACCCGTGCCATCGCCTCCCAGGAGCGCCGCGACGGCCACGCCCTCCCAGCAGCCTCGTCAGTGTGCGGAAACTGGTGCAGCAGAGCCGGTCTGGCCTCCAAGAAGGCGCAGACGGCCCCGATTTCGTCGGCGCGGCGCAGGTCATCGGCGGCGATGCCTCGCGAGGCGGGCAAGGCGGCGAACGAGGACCGCATGCCGGTCAGCCATTCCTCGGCGGTCGGCTCGAAATCGACGTGCAGGAACCGGTTAGCCATCGGCGGCGTCAGATCGACACCACCGGCACTCCGGTCAGGTGGGTTGGCAGCTGCGACGATCCTCACGGCGTGAGGCAGCTTGGTTCGTCCAACCATCCGCTCTAACGCGACCGTGAGCATCGCGGCCTGCACAGACGCCGAACATGTCGAAATCTCGTCCAACAGAAGGTAACCGCCGTTGGCGTCCAAAAGCGTCTTGGCCCAATCGGGTAATGCGAGGGTTTGTACCGCGCCATCGGTGACCACCGGCCAGCCCGCAATGTCTACCGGCTCACGCTGCGACCCGATCACCGTCTCCACCGGTACACCATCGGCAGCGGCCAACGCCCGCACAATGGATGACTTGCCCATGCCAGGATCGGACCAGAGTAAAACTGGGACATGTGCTCTGGCCGCAGCGTCGATCACCGTCACGGTGGTGTCCAAATCGGTCATGACCGAATCCCCTCCCGAGGAGTAGTGGACCGGCCCCGATGGCCCGTCCTCACAACACAGGACACTACCGGCACCCACCGACAAGTCCACAACCACCACTGCCGACACCACCGCCACCAAAACCGCGACATCGCAGCGGTTTACATCAACCACCCCGCCCCTGTGCCGGGTGGGGGTGGTTGATGAAGATGGCCGGCGAATTCCCTCACCGGCCACCTACCCGATCCCGTTCGCGCTACTCGGCAGCGCTCTCCGCGATGACCTCGCCGAGCTCGCTGACCATCTCCCACTCGGTCTGAGGGACCGTATACACGTGCAGCCCGCCGCGATGACTTGACTCCCAAATAGAGCAGGTGGAACCTCGACTTGTCGAGCGCGTCGATCAACGTCTCGTTACCCGACCATCCGCCTGTCGCGAGCGACACCCGCACGACGTTCCGCAGCTGGTTGTCCAGCCACTCATCGACGGTCATCAGGCTCGGCGTCCACCACAGTTGCTCCAGCAGATCTACCACCGCCGTTGGCGAGCCATGGCAGTGGCGCACCGCCGCGATTCCCCACTCGGTGGGATAGCCGTCATCATCGACCAAAGGGCGGTCCTCAGCACCGGTGATGTCGGTCCTCTCCCCACCGTCTGCGGCACTCACGCCGAGATACCCCGGTCGTAGTCCGCCCACAGGTCGCTGGCGTGCTCGGTGGCGGCATCCTCTAACGCCGCTGCTTCCGCCTCCGACTCCAGCCATTCGATCTGCCCTTCGACCTCGGCGATTTCCCGCCGCAGACTCCCCGCATGCGCCGAATTGAACGCGCTCGCCAGCTCAGCCCGCGCCCGGGCCAATACCATCCGCGCCTCATCGAGGCTCAACTGCTCGACATCGACCGGCTCGACATCATCGACGTAAACGACCATCCCAAATTCCCCTCGGATGAAGTTGGGCCTGCCCCAACGGCTTGCCCTTACCTACATGACACTACCAACAGCCACCGACAACGGAATCCTCTGTGGTGCAACGCAATAGACATTGCCCACCCCGCCCCTGTGCCGGGTGGGGTGGGTCGAAAGGCGGGTCAGAGCTGCTCGAAGAATCTCGTCGCGATCCCGGCCGTCCCAGGTTGACTCGGACTCATTCCCGGTCGAATGCCGGCGGGTCGAACACGTTGATGGAACTCCGCGGTCAGCTCAGCGGACCGCTCGGTGAGCCGTCTGGTCCGCGCGATGTTGCCTCGACCTGCCCAACACGCAGCCGCGACTTCGGCGGTGGCGTCAGCGCGGACCTGCTCATGCGTCGGATTGCGAACTGGAAGTCGTTGAAACAGCGGGCGGTTCGTCTTCAGCGGTCGGCGACGGCGATACGAGTCGATGCGCCGGCCGCCTCGAGTTCGTGGGCGCGGCGTGCGGCCGCGACCCGGTGCACCCGGCGTGGATACACCTCACCATCGCGCTTGGTGCGAGCCTGCGGGTAGAGCCGCTCGAAAACGGCCTGGTCGTCGATCATCACCACGACACTCGCACCATCTTCCTTGGTGATGTGAAGCTGCGCGGCGCTGGCAGTGATGAAGTCGTCGATGGCCTGCAGTTCAGCCACCAACCCGGTCGGCGGCGCCGAGGTGCTTCGCTCGAACTTCGCGTACTTCTTCGCCTCGATGCCGAGCAGCCGAGAGGTTTCCTCTTTGAGCAGCCCGGCGGCCAGCCGGCGCACGGTGAGATCCCCGCGCTGCTGCCCGCGGTACACCTCGACGTCACGGCCGCGCCGGCTCAACTCCGCCGCGGCACGGCCCACGGCCACGTGCTGCAGCGACATCGGGTACGGCACAAGATCCCGCAGTGTGCGGGCATCCGGGTAGGCATCCTCGAACTCCGCCTGGTCGACGGCGGCATCTAACCTCACCGTCCCGCCGGCCGGCGCCGCGTCGAGCATCCGCGCAGCCTCGCCGGCGACGAACTCCTCCATCGCGATCAGCTCGTCGACGAGTTCGGCGCCAACCTCCAGGGCGCCGGTCTCCCGGGAGCGGTACTTGTGCAGATCTACCCGTAGGACCGGCACGAGGTCCTCGACCCGCAAGCTCAGCGCATTGCGCCGCGCGAGTAGGTCCGACCAGCGGTAGGGGGCCTCGTCGATGTCGTCCTCCTGGTCGTACGCAGCGGTGGGCAACGTGCCCGCCAGTCCGACACTCATGATGCATGCTCCCTTCCGGAGTGTTCGGGCCCGCCCCTTCTCGGCTTGCCCGTCGTCGAAAGTCAATGCTACCGCCCCGTTCTGACTTCAGGCCCATTCGTGCAGTCGGGGCAGTGCGTGGGCCAACCGGTCGAAGAGATCGGGCCAACCCCTCTGCAGCCACGCGATGTGGCCGTTGGACAGCTTGGAAGCGTCGATGATGGAGTCGACACGGATCTGCGCGTCGGGGACCCCGAGGTCAGCGAGCTTGCGATAGAGCGGGTTGGGCTCGATCCCCCGCCCCGCCAGGTACTCAAAGACGTGGGAGCGTTGCCAGTCCCAGATCGGCCCGTAGGTAATGGTTCCGTCGGCGCGACGGACGATACCCCCGGCCTGCATCCGCACGTCGGTGCGTGAACTCTGCTGCCGCGCCCGAGTCTCCGAGGCCAATCCGCGCCGGTAGAGCATCCGCCGGCCGTGCGACTCCTCGGCGCGCACACCCCACAGCGAGCCGCGGCCGTAAAGGCGATGCGCTTCCCTGGCCGGCCCGGTAATCATCACGTCAGCCAACTGGCCTCGCAACCGTCGATCGACGGCGTAATGATCGAATCCGCCGCCGGCGATCAGCACCGTCAACAAGTCCGGATCGGCAGTGATCACCTGATAGTTCAGTTGCCAAGCCTCGGCCAGCTCCGCCAAATAGCGCAGGGTTTCGGGGAATTGCAGTCCGCTGTCGAAGAACACGACCGGGATGTGCGGATCGACCTGGCGCGCGAGGTCGACCACCACTGTGGAGTCCTTGCCGCCGCTCCAGGACACGAACCCGTCCTGCTCGTCGAGGTGCTCGGCGATGCGGTCAAGCAAATGATGATGGGCTCGCGGGCCTCGGCGGCGCGCCGCAATGCCGCGCAGCTCGTGCATGTTCAGGCCCGCCGGTGCGGTGGTCATCGTCGGTCGGTCACCGCGATCGCGGCGTGCGGGAACAGCTGGTCGAGGTATTGGCGGACGTACTCGATTGCGTCGGGCCCGTCGAGGATCGACTCCGAGGTGGTGGTGTTGTCCCACCACCGCCATTGACCGCCGCGCTTGAACCCGAACGGTGCCGGCACGTCTGCGGCGAGGTGGGTACGGGCGAAGGTGCGCGCCGCGCCGACGACGAACCACCAATCGTTGCCGCCGAAGGTGACCGCGCCGTCGGCGTCGGCGATGTCAAAAAGTCTGTGCGGCAGCTTAACTCGCGCCAGGCACGGCTCGATGGCCGCCGCGCGGAGGCGCGTGACTGATCGGTAGTGCCCGTTCTGTCCGGGCTCGTCCATTCCGATCTCAGACCGGTTGGGGTGAACGATCCATTCGGTGGGGGTCATCAGCGCTCCCTCAGTTGCAAGACGAGGCGTTCATTGAATCCTCGGGGGCGGGTTGCGTAGGCGACGTGTTCGGCGGATGCCACGTCGAACTGCATGCCCCTGGGCAACACGTGAGTGGTGTCCTCCACGCTGTCGGAGCGACCCAGGTACATCCCGCGGCTGGTCACGACCTCGAACACCACGTACCGGGAACTGTCATGCCCCGGTGTCTCGTGCAGGTTGTGCCGGGTCAGAGTGAACTGGTCGAACGCGACGCTGGCCCCCGGCTGCAGGCTCGCCGGCAGATCCGACGGCTTGGTGATGTCTGCGTGGTTGTCGGGTAGTCGCACAGCCACATAGACACGGTGGGTCCGGTCGTTGAGTCGCTCGTAGGACTGGATCGCCCTGTCCAGACGCTGCACCTTGGCGCGTTCGCCATCGGTCAGCTGTTGCGCATCGCCGGCCGCGAGATGCAGACGCTCGTTGACGCGCCGCCACTCCGTGGGGTCCTTGCTGCTGAGCAGGCTGTTGATCGCAGCGTGCTGCGACGCCGGCGCCGCCGCGATGACTCTATTTTTGACCGTGGATCGGATCTTTCGCTGCCGGCCACTTAGGATCTCTCGGAACTCTTCGCGGGCAGGCAGCTCGCCGCGCAGACGATCGGAGTCGACGTGGCTCACATCTCGCGGTGTCGCTCGATCGCGATCACGCGTCGCCCGTGTGAGGGAGGAGTCGTCATCGCGTAGCTCGTCGACGAACTGGTTGGCCAGTCGTTGGAACGAGCGCTCCGTCATTGCGTCCTCGGCAACCTCGCGGGCCGCCTTGATGTCACGCGCACCGATGGCCCCGCCCTCGACGTCGATGGCGACGGGCTGTTCTCGGTTTGGTCTGGCGGTCTTGGCGCCCACGTGGCCTCAGATTTGCGTAACTGGCTGGTTCAAATCGCAGTGTATGGGCCAAACGGGACACGACGGTTAATCCCTACAGCGTCCCTGCGGAGCGACCTGAAGACGGAGGTAGGCGGCCCGGAAGGCTGTTTCCAACCGTCCGGAGCCGCCTCAGGTGAAACCCTCACCCAGCCCCTGTGTGCGTTTCGTGGTGGTCACATTAACAGCCGTAGGTGTCAACTTCAGACCGTATCGTGACGGCCACCATGCTGTCTGATCCCGCCGCCGCGGCGTGGGTCGCTGCCGGTCGACCTGCCGTGGATGCCCCCGAACCGGTAGCCGGCCGCTGCGGCCGATGCGGCACGGACGGGCCCACTGTCACCAGTTCCCGCATCATCTCTGAGAAGTTCACCGGCTTCGACGCGTGGCCCTTCGGGGCCCGCCGATTATGCGTCGCGTGTGCGTGGGCTTACAGTCATCCGCCGACCACGCAGCCGACGCTACTGATCACGACAACCTCGTTGAACGAGTACTCCCCCAGCACCGACTTGACGCCGATACTGACTGCCGGACCGTTACCCACCACACACGCTGCGATGGTGCCTACCATGCGCCGCCGGCACATCCTGCCGACCACCCAGTGGGGGCATCTAGCCACCGATGGCCTCGTTGTTGCCTGGGACGCCGCCGCCGCGCGACGACTGACCGATCTGCAGTGGCTGCGCATCACGGTCGGGGCCACCTGGCCACAGCTCGGTGACCCAGTTCCGCCGGCGCAGCTACTCACCAAACAACCCACCGACCGCTGGCCGGCGATCCTGCGGGCGTGGGCGGCCATTCAGCCGTGGCGCACAATTCCACCGCTTTGGTCAGCTGGCCGAACCCTCACCAACCGTTCCTAGATACTGAGCGAAACTGAGTTTCTGCTCGGTGTGCGGCCCGAACGGTGTTGGCCGCTGGCGGCGGGTGTTGGCTGGTGGACCGGTACGCCTCGTCGTCGTGGTGGGCGTGTCGGTGGGCCAGAACTGTCACACCGTCGTGTGGCGCTCGGTGGCTGGTCGGGTCTAGCCGGTGGAGTGCCCGCACGCATCCGCTGTTGGGTGCGGGGTCCTGCCGGCCGCCGCCTGATCGGCACGCCGAGTCCACGTCTGCCAATCGCGACCGCCGCACCGTGATGCACGGTGACAGCGGTCGGATCGGAAGTCTGCTGCTGCAAGGGGTTACGCCAATGCTGACGCCCCCACTTGCTGGTGTAGGCCGGATCCACGCCGATCACAGCGATGCCGCGGCGGGCAGCCATGGCGGTGAGCCGGTCTCGGAAACGCCGAGTGGGGATCCCGGACACGGTGCGGCGAAGGCGTTTTCCTCGCCTGCCGCGGCCCAGGGTTTCACGCCCGGTACTACGCGCGTCGGTGAAGTTAAGGTTTTCGACCACCACCGCTGCGCAACCGTGGTGGTGGGCGAGGTCGAGCAGGGTGGTGATCGCCGCGCGGGCCCGCCCATCCCGGCGGGTGGCACGAAAACTGGCGGTCTCGACAGGAATAGTTACGGGTTGCCCGATGGGGTTGCCGGAGGGGTCGAGCACGCAGGCGGCGAGGTGATCAGCGTTGAGATCCACCCCGAGCACCCGGTGTTCGCGCAGCTCGTCGAGCTCGGGGACCGAGACCGGGGTGGTGGTCCAGGAGGCGTCCAGATACCAGCGGCCCCGGTCCGGGTCATACATGATGTCGTAGCGCACCGCCCGACGCGCAACCACACGGGAAAGCCATTCGTCACCTCGATGGTTGAACGCAACCGGGGCGGCGATGTGCAGATGGGTGCCGAACCGATCAGTCAGGGCGGCAGGTACTTTCACCCGAAGATGGCCTGACTCATCAACGCGGATTGTCTCGTTACCGCTGGCCTTACCGGATTCACCGTCAGCGGTCAGGAACATGCGGGCCGTGTCCCAACGGTCCCGCCACTGCTGCTCGCTCAATCCAGCGGCAGTGAGGTTCTGCCGGGTGCGCCACCGCCTGTTGCCGCCCACGGTGATCGACGGCCGGCCCGCGGCCAACGCAGCTTGCGCCCCGTCCAGGCGCGCGCGCAGCGCGGCCAGGCGGCGGGTTTTGCAGAACCGCTCGGCCGCCGTGCGATAACCGCGCACCGCGCGCCGTGACCGCCGCCGCGGCCCACCAGCAACATCGCGGTCCGGGGCACCGACCTCACCCCGGCGCAGCGCACACCGGGATTCCAGCACCGTGATCGCGGCCCGCAAATCGGTGACCTCGGCGTCCAGGGCGCGCATCCCCAGCTGATACTGGTCTTCGACCGCGCGGGTGAGCGCACCGGCCCACCGCGACGACGCCACCGCCGTCACCGCACGCTTACGCTCAGCGCGCCACACTGCGTGCGCCTTGCGGTCCAACCGGCCCAACGTGATCCGACCCGCAAGCTCGCGGCGATACACCGAACCCAAGAACTCACCGGCCTCGCCCAACGCCGCGGCCTCGTCGGCGGTCAAGTGCAGCCGGGTGCGCACACGCGCACCCTCCGAGGCCGCAGCCACCACCGGATCACCAATCCGACGCAACTGCCCACCCATGGCTGCCATTGTGCGGGAGCCACCGACAAACCAGACCCGCTGACACGAAACCACGCTCACGATGTCAGCCAAGCGCTCACAATCGCGCAGTATCCAGCCAACAGCTCAAACCCCCAGCCCTCGGCCGACAAGTAAACACCTCGGTGGCACCCTTACCCGCTACCCTGACGCCCATGACCGAGCTCACGCCGACCCGAACGTGGCAAGCTTTGGTGCCCGAACTGCCATCGTTCACCGTCGACAGCGACGCCGAAACCGGTGCACCGCCAACAGCAGTGGCCGCCCATCCGGCCGACACTGCAGAAAGGCTGCTGCTGTTATTGCACTACAGCATCGACTGGGACAACAGCTGGATCGGCGAACCGAAGTACCGCAAAACCTACTGGGACGAGATTCTTCCCAGCAGAGTGCGCCGCGCCGCCTACCGCGCCACGACACTCGATGAGTGGTGGTCCTCGCCGGCTCTGGTACGTCTCGGCGCTGCCACACCGCGCTCCGCAGACCGGCGACTGGAACTTGCCGGGCTGCTGCGCGAACCATCTCTGCCGGTCCTCACCGCATTGCACACCAGCCTGCCGGCACTGCTGTTGCGGGTCCGCATCATCGCCGAAGCCGTTGCCGCCAAACGCAAAGCGGCACGCAATTGACCCTTAACAGTATTCAGTGGGACATCGACGTCCTGGCCCAATCATCCATCGTGCACCGCGAGGACTACACCGCTGTCGGCACCGACAACTTCACACTGTTCCGCCGAGAGAAGGTCCTCAGCCCCGCCGGCGAGACGACGCTGGTCCCCATCGTGTCCGGCAGCGGTTTCCGCGGTGTCCTTCGCCGCATCGGAGAAGAACTCACCGCCGCAGTCCTCGACTACGAAGGTGCGCTGCCCGTTCCGGCCGCGCACTTACTCACCAACGGCGGCCGCCTCGCCAAATCAGCCAGCCCTTTCACCGACGAGGACGAGCGCCACCTCAAAGCCCTACTCCCCCAGCTGGCAGTGTTCGGCGGCGCAGCCTCCGGCCGGATCATGTCCGGGCTCCTCGCCGTCGGCAAGGTTTTGCCTGAGGTCGCCGAGCTCGCCCACATCCTGCCCCGGCCGGCGCCAGCAGGCACCCCTCTGCCTGCCGTGCACACTCTCGCCGAAGAATCATATAGCCACCTCTCCGATCACCGCGCCCACACCGACCAACCACCGTGTACCGATCTCGACGAAACGACCAGCCCCCTAGGCAGATTCGGTGTCGAGACCCTCCCAGCCGGAACCCGGCTTCAAACCTGGGTGCGCCTCACCAACGCCACCAACCACCAGACCGCATTCCTGCGTGACGTCCTCGACACCTTCGCCCGCAACGGCCATCTCGGCGGACGCATCGCCGCCGGCCACGGCACAATCACCGCCACCCTCACCCCCACCGTGCAACGCGGACATTTCCCCGACTCCACCATCGATTGGAAATCCGAACTCGCGACACATCGCAGTGACGTCATGGCGGCACTATGCAAAATCACCTGAGCGCCAACATGATCCCGCTACACATCACCGCCACCACCCCGTACGGCGTCGTACTGTCGCGGCCCTGGGGTATCGCCTTCGACGGCCTCCTCGCCTCAGTCATTTGGCACCGACGAAAATGGGCCGCTCGCGCCGCCGGCCACCACCTCACCTACCAGCCATCCCAGCCCCCAGAAACCTTAGAATTACCGCTCGCTCGCTGCGGAGACCCTGAAAACGCCGACGATTGGCACTGGATGGCGACCTTCGCCGACCTACATCCCCATAACCAGTCCGTCAGCGAACCCGACATTAGGTGGCGAACCTCCCGCACCAACCACCATCGACTTCAACAACTCGCGCCAGTCATCTCGAAAGCCGTTTCGGACAGGACCGCTCGCTATCAACACCGCGTCATCCCGGTCATGGCACACCCAGCCACCCACCTCACCTGGCGCGCCGTCGGAGAACCAGACACCATCCGCGATCTGCTCACCGACCTTCCATCGATCGGCAAGCACACCGGCGTCGGAGAAGGCTTAGTCACCCATTGGCAGGTCACCGAAATACCCTCCGCCACCGACTGGTCCGCGGGCCACGAGCACGAACCCGGAATCCTGGGCCGATCCACCCCTCCCCGCTGCCTAGGCTCCAATAACATCACCAGTGCTGGGCCACTGGGCACCGGTACACTCCGCCCGCCCTACCTTCATCCGGCTAGTCGGGCCCCCGCTTTTCAACCGGCACGCTGATACGCCGCCTCCTCGCAACAGAAGAAGAATCGACCTCTGATCAAGAACGTCGTATGAAGTCCCTCAAAGCTGACCGCCACCACAGCGCGGGAGATACGATCTTCGCTCATGCTGTCCCAGCCGCGCGTGCCTTTTTCGGCCGTGCGTGTCCGCGCCCTGCTACGAGTCAATCAACTTCCCGACCGTGAGCCCGCCCCGGGCGCCGACCGAGCCGGTAGCCGGACAGAACCACCGCAGCAAGGCCACGGACATCTCCGATGACCCGCGCGGCCGACGCCTCCGAATCCGCGGAAACGCCTTTTGTGGAACGGGTTTCCGACCGCTGGGCCCTGATCTTTGACGAAAGCCGATCGAATGCGTTCGAGCTTCGCCAGCACCTGCGCGGCAATTGCACGCCCCGCCGGCACGTCCAGGTTGCGCGCGTGCACAGTCGTCGGGCGCACGGTCCTGATGGCCACGGCGATATCCCGGTGCACATCTACGAACCGCTGAGCACCCACACCACTCCGGGTGCCAACACCCATGCCGCGCTGATCGTCTACTTTCACGGCGGCGGTTTCGTCCTGCGCGACTCCGTGGCACGGGATGCCGATTGCCGCCGCCTGGCCAACGGCGTCGGCGCGGTCGTTGTGGCCGTCGACTACCGCCTGGCCCCCCAGAACCGCTTTCCCGCCGCGCTGGAAGACGCCTGGGCGGCGACCCGGTGGGCGGCCGACACCGCCGAGCAGATGGGCTGCGATCCGCACCGGGTGGCGGTGGCCGGAGAAGGTGCGGGTGCCAACCTGGCGATCGGCGTGTGCCTGCTGGCCCGCGACCGCAGCGGACCGCCCATCGCCTTCCAGCTCCTGCTTTGTCCCGTCGTCGACCAGCGACGCCAATCCGCGCCCACCCCCACTCCGCCGCGGGCGGCGGTCGTCACCGCCGAACACCTGCACTGGTTCAGCGACCAATATCTCGCTGGCGACCACGACCGGCTCAATCCGCTGGCCTCACCCCTTCTCGCCGAGCTGTGCACACTGCCGCCAGCACATCTGGTCCTGGCCCACGCCGACCCGCAGCGCGCGGCCGGTGAACAGTTCGCCCGCCAGCTGCGCGCCGCCGGCGTGCCGACCACGGCGCGGTGCTACCCGGGCATGTTTCACGGCTTCTACAATCTGGCCGACCAACTCGACACTGCCGCGCGCGCCAACACCGATGTCCACACCATCTTGCGCGACGCCCTCAACAGCCCAGACGCTCAGTCCCGCAGGACATTACGTTGACGACCACAGTGTCCGCCCCTATCTCGGACCGGCGGGGCGGATCCGGGCGAGGGATAAGGCGCGACGGTGGTGAGGCCAATGTAGGAGCTCTTCACTCGCGGCCGTCAACGCTGCGTGAACGTTACTGAATTGCTGCGCAGGCGTACCTGCCAATGACTCGACGGACATGTAGTAGCCGCTCGCGCGATAGGTGTCACGGTCTCCTGGCCTGACGACGACGCGCACAGTGCCGTCATCGTAGATGTGCTGAACACCCCGGTGGTGGATACGCGGGCCAAACTCAACCACGCGGCCGTCGCCGCCGAAAATAGGCCCCTCGACTGTCTGAGTCAGCTCACAGGTGGACATCCCGAATGGGACCTCCCAAGGGGATTGCGCTGGAGTCAACGCTTCGGCTTCTTGTGCCCCACTCATATGACACTCGCTGTCTCGGTTGGTAATACCTTTGCTGAACTGGCGGGCGCGCGGCAGGCGGTGCAGATGCCGGTGTCGTCGTCGTAGGTAATCTTCCAGGCGCATGGGCCGCTGATTGTGTCGCACGCGCTGTAGTCGGTGCACCCGCAGACTCGACACTCGCGTGGGTATCTCCACTCGACCCGGGTGACCTCGCTAGCAGCGGTCACGCCGCGGTGGGACGCGGCAAAGAAATCGATGAACTCTTCGGTCGTCATGCCCGGAAAGCCCTCGGCGATCACGTCTTCCGCGGTGATGCTGTCAAGCCGCTCACGGCGAGTAGACACGATCTCGACCGTGACGATCCGTTCCAGGGGCTCACCAGCCCGCCGGCCGCGCACTTTTGGGCACGGGGTCACTAGGTCCCCGGGCTTGAGAGCTTCCCACCCAACCCTACGGGTGACCGTTTTCTGGCGGGCGCGTACCTGACCTGTCGTTAGCGCCACGCTCATCAATCTCGCCATAACTGTTCGCCTCTCGGTCTGACAATCTTCCATGGGGTCGCCCGGCGGGGGTCATTGCGCTGCCCTCCTTGAGGCTTCGGCTTCGTCTGACCAGAGTCGAATTGCCCGAACGAGTTCCGGCGCCTCGGCCTCAGTCGTTTCGCGTGCCATGCTGCGTCACCCCTCGCCTTCAACCTCGGCAGTTCGGAGCCGGTACCGGACTACTGCGTAGGGTGGTCGTCTGGATGCCACAGCAGCGTCAAGGGACCACGAAGAACGTCCCACGGGAACGGGCGATCGTCGCCGAAAACTACTCCGTGGCGTTCGTCGAATCGCGCAGCAATCGTCCCATCCGCTTGGTTGAAAACGACGGATCGAACAGGTGCATCGGCGGCGGCGACTGTGCGCAAGTCTAGCCACCGTCCAGTGAGATCGTGGATTGCGTTTTCTCTGACCGTGGACCCTTTATCCGAGCTTTGACCCGAATCCCAGGCGCTGCCAAGGACTTCAGCCAGCGCCGCGATGTTTCCTGTACCCGCTGCAGTGGTCATCGTCGTTGTCTCTTTCCCTCGTACCTATCGCGAACTTCGTTAGAGTTGTATCGCTAGTGTTTTCAACGCGTCCGACACGTTGGCTCGGATATAGACGAGGTTGTCCTGCAGAGCAGCAGGCAGGTGACGGTTCTTCAAGGCCTCAGGCGCCCCCTCGGAGATGCGCACTAGGGTGTCGAGGATTTCCTCATCGTTGTGACTTTCCATGAAATGTACAGTCCTCCTTGGTCATACGTTCACTGGACTTGTTGTACGGGTCAGGGCGGCCCTCAACCCTCACCCGGGGCGTAGTCAATGAGCTTGAGCGGTGGTGCGTTATTCATCCACACGTGCGTGCGTCCGCTGGTCAGTTGTGTCTTTGCGGGGTGTACGCGCCATGCTTGTTGTCGGGTCATCACGGTGTGGGTAAGGACTTGTGCGTGGAACCAGGTCGGGACTTCAAGGGCGTCGATCACGGTGACCCGGCGGCGCAGTTCGGTCATGGAGCGGGGGCCGGCGTTGGTGACAGCCACTTGGTACCAGGGCTTTCCGTGGATTGCGCCGATGGCGACGGTGTGCGTGTCAAGCCACTGCTGCTTGTCCCACTCGGCCGGTATCGGGTCATTGCCGTTGATGCTGCCGATGGCGGACAGCGCGCGTTCGTAGAGCTGCTGGTTACGGCGCTCAACGATATCGGGGCCTCTCTGTAGTTGCGTGATGCGCTTCGGCGGGCACAGTGGTGCGCGGCGCCGGTCGCGCTGCCCGCCACTGATCCAGCGGCGCACTGTCGCCGCGGTGACACCGACGTACTCGGCGACGGCATCAGCATTGACCCGGCCTCTGGGGCTGGTGCCGTAGCAGTCGATCAGCATGTCGGCAAGGCGTCCCCGGGTCCAACGCGGCCCCGCTACCGGATCGACGAAAATGGTCACGGCCGTTCGCCGAATCCGAAGTCCTCGATGCTGATGAATCCCCAGTCGGCGAGGTATTTTTGGTCCATCACCTCGGTCAGCCAGGCGTGCAGGCCTTCATCGCCGCCCTCTTCATACGCTCGCAGCATCGCTTCGACGTCCTCGACGTCGATGTGTTGCCGGATGGTTCGGTCTTTGGTGTATTGGTCCTCGACATTGCCGCCTGGGCCCTGGTTTCCACTGATCCACAACGACGTTCCACCGACCAGGGCTGCTTGGCCATGGGGGCTGGTGCGAAAGTCGTCGGTGGCGGCTTTGCGGCCCGCTTTGGTGGTCGCCGCCTTTCTGGACTCGGCTTGCACCGCGGCGAGGTGAGCTGCGGAAGGTTGTTGTGTCCCGGCAGCCCAACGCCGCACCGTCGACACCGCCACCCCGAGCTTGGCAGCAGCGGCCTTCGCATTGACCGCCGCGCCTCGCACACCGCGACCGAACGCCGCCAGCAACATTCCCGTGGTGTTGGTTCCGCTGCTCACATCGGCGCTACGACGTCCCGAGATCGCCCGGTAAATGACCTGACGTTGTGCGGCTTTGGCCTGCTTGATCGCCTCGCGCACTTGGGCCTTGGGCACTCTCAGTCCTGCTGCGGCACGGTCGACGTCAACCGAACCGGCCGATGCGGATCCGTATCGACCGAGGTCGTCGCCGGTCAGGTTACGGCGCCGCCGGGGCCGCGCCATCAGCTGCCTCTCTTCACATCAGCAGGGCTGGCCAGCGACCCCAGCATGTCGGCCCACTCGTCGGGATCCAGCAGCGCCGGTTTGCCTTTGTAGTGGCGGCCGTCGAGAAATTCGACCTGGTCGGACAGCAGTGCTGAGCCCTCGTGTTTGTATTGGCCGAAGCCGCGGCCCCAGGTCTTCGCCTCTCCGGGCCATGCCGCCCGGGGGTCGGGGTCGTCGGAAAGGTAGAGCACAGTGTCTTTTTCCACCGCGACCGGCCAGCGGCCCGTCGCTTGTCCGATCTGGTCGAGCCGGTAGGCGATATTCGCGCTGGCTTTGCCGATGATGCTCAGGCGTTTCATCGGGTCATACCCGGTCTTGCCCTTGAGATTTGATTCAGAACCCATCAGCCCGATCCCTACGTTGCGGATGACCTTCGACTGATTGCGGGCGGCCTGAGCATCGGGATCATCGCTGTCCAGCACGACAGAAGCGTCACGCACCCGCTCGTAGAACCCTTTCAGCACGCGGCCGTGATTAGGCCAGCTGTAGGCTTCGACGATGGTCGGACGGTAACCGAGCTTCAACGCACGTTCCAGCCGCGCCGTCGTCGTAGGCTTCGGCGAAGTGAACTGCAGCCCAGCAGGATTCAACAGGAACGGCACCCGCCAATCCTCTGGTTCGGGCACCACGATCGTGACCAGACCCGGCGCCCTGACCAGCTGCGCCAACCGGGCGGGATCCTCGAACACCGACCCGTCAGGATGGTGAACGGGTTCACCGATCGGCAGCTCCAGCCCGGCGATTGCGGCAGGGTAGGACCCGCCCCGATCGTAGGCGTGCACGAAGCGGCATTGCAGCTCCTCAGCAGTAGGTGTCCGCGTCCAATTGAAGTCGCGCTCAACATCATTGATGGTGAACGGAACATCGAACGTCGAGGGCGCCAGCGGCCCATTGCGCCATTCTTCAATGGTGGTGCCTTGGGGTCGCGATTGCACCATCAGATCGATGGCGGTGACTCCGGGATTGATCTTCAGCGGAAACCGTTGGGCATCGGCCAGCAGTTTGAGTCGGCGAGCGACCGTACTCGGCGCGGATACCTCGATCCCCTCATCACCTGGCCCGTCGATGAGGACCGGCACGTTGATGACCTCCTGAGGCGAGTCACCGGAACTCGCCATCCCGGGAATCAGCACAACCCAGACGCCTTTGCGCTGCTGATCCGACGGGTAGATCCTGGTCCAGATTCCCAGGCGGGCCGACGCGCCTTCGCCGCCCCCGCCGAGCTTCCAGCCGTCGGCCACGGCCTGGGTGACGAAGGGAATGTCTTGGGTGCAGTCGCGCAGGACCGCGTCACGATCCTTCGGCTTCTTCTCCAAGACGAGGTCGACGTCGATGCCGAAGCCACGACATGCTTGCTCGGTGATCCAAATCTGTCCGGGCTCAGAATATTTCGCTGTCAATAGGTAGCCAAGACGATGCGCGTAGGCTAGTTCAGCGACGTGTCCCACATGGGTTATCGGTTCCGGCAGGTTGTGTTTGGATCCGTCGGCCATCCATAGCCCGCCGGCGTCCAGGACCGCTGCCGGCGACCCACCCAGTTTCGCACGTACACCAACCGGCCCGCGGCGACGACGACCAGGCGCACCAGCTGCCGCATTCCTGTCTTCGGCGTCATCAGGTGCGCTCTTGGCCACCTCCTCACCCCCAGAACCCGCAACCTCGGGGGCGACCAACGTTGGTTCCGCGTCGTCAGCATCTTGCCGACCAGGGGTGTCACGCGGGGGCGGCGATTGGACGGCAGCGTCTTGCAGTTGGTCGACTCCCACCGCTGACGGGCCAAGTGCTGCGCTGAGGACCGCATAGACCTCAGCGGTGGATTCGGCGAGCAGCATGCCCAGAATGGTCTGCTCGGTCAACTCGGCACGAGACGTGACAACCAGCCGCCCGAGCCGAGTGTGACTGTCGGACAGATCAACTGGTGCACTGGACTCCAACGGAGCCGACGGCCCGTACACCATCGATGTGCCATCCACGTAGAGCGGCCACGTTCGGTGTTCACGAGAGATCCGCATCGCTGCGCGCCGTGCGCGCTGGCGGATGTGTGCGGCGATCGTCGCAGCCCAGGCCGGTTGAAAGTGGTGCCGCGAGTCTTCATCCGCCCACGCATCGGGGTCAGCGAGGGCGGCAAGGTAGTCGTTAGCGGCGGCGTCCACCAGCTCCAGCAGTGGCGCATCGTCGGCGAATGATTCCCGGGCGTTGCGCAGCCGAGTCGCCCATGCCTCCAGGATGCGTGCTTTCTGCGGCCAGACGATCGCTTCGCTGATTTCGAGCTGTTCGACGCTCAGCCCGGCGCCGCCGTCACGAACATCTTTGGCCAGGCCGTCGAGGTCTTCGGTGGTCACCCACGCCTGGGATCGCTGGTTGGCGACCATGCGAGGGTGCGGTAGCGGCAAGGTCGCGGGCAGGTCCAGCTCGTCTGCTGCGGGCAGGTCAACGAGCCAGAGGCCAAATGGGCGCTTCTGTGCGCGCGCGGCGGCGACTGCGGCAGCGCTTTCTAACGCCTGCGTTTGGCCGTGCCCAAACGTGAGCATCCCTGCCGAGGCCAGCGCTGGGCTCTGTTGGTTCAGGCGCACCAGTTCGTCACAGCGTCGCAACTCGTATTCGGTCTGGTCGGTGGTCGCCGACCAGGCGGGCTGGATCCGCAGTTCCGGCGACACCCACGCTGGCAGCAGTCCGGGCGTCGAGACCACGACGCCCCGACGGCCGGTGCGAGCAGCCATGACGTGGTCGGCCAGCAATGCACCCGAGGCCGCGCCTCCGTGCCCGGGCAGCACCCCCAAAGCGGCATACCAACAGCGGAGCCGACGGCCGAGTTCTGCGGCGTCGTCGGCGACCGCAGCATCACCGGCAGCCAGCCACGGTTGCTGCTCAGCCAGCACCTCAACGACCACCCGCTCAGGTCCGCGGCCATGTGCGAGGACTACCGCTGGCCCTGTGCCGCCACGTAGTTCCCACCCGTCGTCGACGAGCGGCGCCAGCCTTTGACCAAGGTGTGTGGCTGGATCCCCGGCTCGATCGCCAGGGGCGCCGACCAGCAGATCCACTGCTGCGCCCGTCACCCACACCCGCGCAGCGCCCATTTGATCACCAAAGCCCGGTATCGCCTGCAGCCCCCCACGCTTGACCGACCACAAGATGAGCTTGCCGAGCTTGCCGGCAGTGTCGACCGGATCTGTCAGCCGCCGGCCCTCGACAGTGAATGATCCTGCAGCGGTCAGGACCAGGACATGACGCCCAATATCGGCTGCGCCAGCGGTCATGGCTACTGCCCCACCGGAACAATGTTGCGACCGAAAATTAACGCGGCCCCCTCGTGCTGCTGTCTCCTGTCCACGACGGCACCGACGTCGGCGCTCGCGCAACCTGCTGCCAGCCAATCTGCGACATACCGGAATTCGGTCATGCGCGCGGCCCTGACGTAGCGGCGCGGTCGTTCAAGTAAGGGCGGATCCGTGCGCTCGCACCCTGCTGAGTCATCCCCAGGATGGATCCGACTTCGGTGAACGTCGCTCCCGCTTCGATTGCGGCCGCGGCGGCCGAACGTTCATCCAAGCCCGCAGCACGCAGCAGCGCAGCACGAGTGAGTTGGATGTCCTTGGTCTCCGGGCTGCTGCCCCGCTCCACAGCTTTGACCAAGCGCGCACGTTGAATAGGGGTTGCTTTACGCCGGACCACCCGCCGCAGCCATGTGTCCACCGCAACCTCCAGGGACACGTCGGCGATTCTTGCTGAGAAACCTTGGACGTCACGTTGAGCCGCATCCTGAATCAGCTCGGTCATCGAGCTTCCTGCCATCACGCGGATGCCAGCCTTAGAGCCTCGATTTGCACGAACCAAATGCTAACCAACGACACTGACACGCACAATCCCTACTTGTGCTCAGGTACAAGTAGGGATTGTGCCAGCATTCGGGCTCCGAGAGCCACCGATGCTCGATCCATTTGCCGTTAAGTTCCTGTGCCACTTCGCTAATTAGTAGCGATCTGCGTCGCCCCATAATGTGGTTGCGTGGACGCTTCGCGGCGCACCTGACGGGTGACAAGTGCCCCTGCTGCTAAATGCTGCCCCTACGGGCGCAGACTTCGGGTGGGGCGCGTGCCGCGTCCCGGTCGGCACTCGGCACAGTTGCAAGCGGGCAGCTTCATCCTGTGAAGATTTCCAGTTGGCGACGTTAGCCGAAGGGGA
Source organism: Mycobacterium sp. NGS29 (assembly GCF_059812965.1). NCBI lineage: Bacteria > Bacillati > Actinomycetota > Actinomycetes > Mycobacteriales > Mycobacteriaceae > Mycobacterium > Mycobacterium sp. NGS29. The sequence continues at coordinate 4,897 of NZ_JCALDR010000024.1, read as the reverse complement.
TGCTGAGAGGACCGAATCCGATCATGTCGCTGCCGGTCAGGAAGAAGCCGATCGCTCGGTCACCGGTGTTTCCGATGCCGAGGTCGAAATTGCCGGTGTTGTTGACTCCGAAGTTGTAGCTGCCGATGTTGCTGAACCCGACGTTGAAAGCACCGCTGTTGGATCCGCCGAAGCTGAAGCTGCCGATGTTGTCGAAGCCAACGTTGAAATAGCCGTTGTTCCCGGTACCGAAATTGAGTGACCCGATGTTATTGGAACCGAAGTTCGCGATGCCGCTGTTGCCGTTACCGAAGTTCAGGAATCCGGTGTTGCCGGTTCCGGCGTTGAGCAGGCCCAGGTTGCCGGCTCCCGGGTTGAGGAAGCCCAGGCCGAGGCTGTTGAGCACCGTGCCTTCGATGTCGACGAGAAACCCGTGCAGCAGGACGCCGGCCTGACCGATGGCCCCGTCGACGATGCCATCGACGGTGCCGATGATCTGATCAGCGAAGCCGGTGAACAGGATGTTGATGTTGGCCAAGCCGGTGCCCAGGACACCGTTGAGATTGGCTTGGATCGTCCCGACGAGGCTGGCTGTGCCCACGGGGCCGCCGATGCCCGCGGGCCCTGGATAGCCGAATAAGCTGCCCGGGCCGCCAAGGCCGCCCGCTCCCCCGCTTCCGGGTACACCGTAGAGCACTCCGGCGGCCCCGCCGTTGCCGCCTGCGCCCCCATTGGCTCCGTTGCCGTAGATCGTGGTTGCGGCTCCGCCAACTCCGCCGTTGCCTGCAGTACCACCATTGCCCCACAGCAGGCCGCCGTTGCCGCCGTTGCCGCCTGTGCCACCGCTCCAGCCGAGACCGGCTGCGGCGCCGCCGTTTCCACCATTTCCGCCGGTCCCCCACAGCAGGCCGCCCGCGCCGCCGTTTCCGCCCGTTCCGCTGGGTGCGCCGGTGCCACCGTGTCCGCCGTTGCCGATCAGTCCGGCTGCCCCGCCCGCGCCGCCTGCACCGTCGTAGCCGTTGCCGCCGCTGCCAAATAGCAGTCCTCCAGGCTGGCCGTTCGGCGCGGCCACGGTTCCCGCGGCGCCGTCACCGATCAGTGGCCGGCCCAGCAGCAGGTTGGTGGGGGTGTTAATCAGGCTTTCCAGTGGCGCAAGGGTGGGGGTGCTCAGGAGATCGTCGAGTGCCTGGTACGGCCCTGCCGGCAGCGCGGCCACGGCGTTGCCCAGGCTCTGCAGGGGATTAACGGATGCCGCCTCGGCTATGGCGTATTGAGCGCCGCTGGATGCGATCAGATCCGCGAATTGAGCGTGGTAGGCCGCGGCCTGCGCGGAGACGAGGCGGTAATCCTCGCCGAGCGAGTTGAAAAAGCTTGCGATGGCATCGGATACCTCATCGGCCCCGGCGGCCAGAGCCGTCGTCGTCGGACCTGTCGCTGCAGCGTTGGCAGCGTCCAGCGCTCCCCGCATCCCCGCAAGATTAGAAGCAGCAGACACCAAGTCCTCGGGCGCCACGAACATCCACGACATACAACCTCCCTGGTCCGCGATGCCCGCAGTAGAGCACAGGAAGGGGACACGGCAAATAGATTGCTCACTCGCTCACGGCGAGGTTGACGTGTCCTTGACCGGACGAAATTTCTGCAGCTCGGCACTGCTCTGCCACACCGCTACTCGGGCGGAGAAGGGAAGGCCTCTCGTGGCCGCCGTAGATGTCGTGGCCGGCGGATCTGTTTCGAGCCTCCGATGCTCTGCGGACGTTGGCAGCAGGCGTGGGAATCATTAACGGGCTTGTCTCGCGGCAAGCAACTTTCACCGCCAGATGCGTAGCCTAACTGGGTGTCTGATTCCGTGGTCGACGACGATGGCATTCCTGCCCTGGGTGCCGCGCTCGAGCTGCTGCACGGCGCTGACAACGCTTTTTCCTCCGTGCAGGCCACGTTTCGGATCTGGCGGCACAGCGAGCATGCGGCCGCTGCGCTGCGCGCCGACCTCGACAAGCTGAGAAACGCGGGTGCGGCGATCTCGACGATGGCATTCCGCAGCAGCGGGGAGCAGGTAGCCGCGGAGCAGGTGGAGTTTTTGCGGATCTGGCGCGAGGCTGATCGCGTCCGCGAGGAACACGAGGGCGGGCCCAGTGACGGCTCCTACGCTGTTCGCGCGGGTGATCTGTGGTGGTCATGGGATCCACGCATGGGCGCTCGAAGCAACCAAGACGACCCGCAAGTTGGCAGCGGGGTCGGCGAGCAAGTGTCGATCATGCTCGATCCGACCTCCCTGCTGGGTGCATTGCGATTCGCCCCGGCCGGTCTGTCCACCGTCGCCGGACGGGCCACGCTGACCGTTCAGGCCTTTCCCCGCTGGGCAGACTCCCGTCGCTCGCAGCAGATGTTCATGCTTCATCAACTCGGTAGCGGCGCAGACCAATACACATTGCAGGTCGACCGCGAACGAGGGGTTGTGCTCGACGTCGTTGCTCTCGTTGGCGGCGAGGCCTTCCACCGGATCACAGCAATGGACATCGTCTTCGATCGGCCGATCGAAGAGCAGCGGTTCCGCTTCGAGCCGCCGGCCGGCGAGGAGGTCCAGCCGATCGGCCAGCGGATGCAGCCGTCCCGACTGACACTGGCCGAGGCCCAGCAGCGCGCTCCGTTCACGGTGCTGACCCTCGATCGCGTTCCCGACAATTGGCGTCTGGATTGCCTATTCATTGCGCCGACACCACGTCCTCCGCAGCCGGCGTATGTGCTGGTGAACTACCGCTCAGAGGATGGCCACCAAGCGGTCTCGTTGTCCCAGTGTCTGGCTGCAGATCAGCCGTCTGCCTACGAGCAGCTCTTTAACAGCGACGTGTGGCGCACCGTGGAGCACGACGGGGCGATAGTGCGAGTCACCCGATCAGACGTTCTCGGTTCACAGGCACAAGCGCACGTGGAGCGCGACGGCACACTGGTGATACTGACCTCTGCAACGTTCAGCAGTGACCAGCTCGCCGAGATCGCCGCCCGTCTCAAACCCGCCCCGACTACGAACGATATCCAGTAGCGCGCGTTAGCCTGTTCCACGAGATACGGCAGGAAGCTCCCGGCCAAACCGATACCCGTAGGTCTCCCAGCGCCGGATTCGAGAACTACTTGGCCAATCAGGGGAAGTCACCGCCGCCGAATAGTGTCGGCCCTGTGACCGCTTTGCGACGCACCCGGAGAGGGTGGGAAGAGCCCCCTGCTCCGGAATATTGTCCCCGAGGGCACAGACTTCGGGGCGGCCCGGGCCGTGTCCTGATCGGCAGTCAGCAGTGCTGCTGCGGGCAGGTCCATCGCACATTTCATTGTCAGCGATGCGACACCACGCTGTACCGTCCGCCCCCAGGGCCACAGTGTCAGTTCACTGATTTGGACAACCGAGGTGGCAGGCGCACCGGTGTCGATCAACAACACATCGACGGACAAGCCCGCCCACTCTGAACACCGGGGTGCGCCCGCCGGCATCATCGGGAGGGGCCACCCCGGAACCGGAGGCCGAAGCCTGCTCCCAAGAATCCGGTCAAGAAATTGCTCGCATCATTGCGCCCGCTCCCACCCCGAGCTTGAGTCTCCTAGCCGTTGACGGTGTCCTGGGGTGGACGTAGTTTTCGGTTTCAGCTCCGATCGCGCTTCGCCGTTATGCGGAGGAAGGGGGCGCTCGACGAGATGGCTGGTGTGGATGTCTCTCCGGCGGATGTGTTGGGTTCTGCTGATGCGTATGCGGCGCTGGCGGCGCGTGCGGCGTTGATTGCGCCTCAGGCGGTGGTGGAGGTGCAGCGGATCGCGGAAAGTCATGGTCCGATGGGGTATCCGACGGCGGTGGGTGTGGCGGCGGGGTTGGCGTCTCGGGAGGGGTCGGTGACCGCCAAGGTGGCGGATTTCGGGGTGTATTCGCAGCGTTTGACTGAGCATGCGGCGGCGTATAGCCGTGCGGATAAGGGTGGGGCGGTGCGGCTGGCTGCGGTGGCGTGGCCGGCGGGGTTGCGTGAGTTGGTGCCCGGCACGGGTGTGCCTGTGGCCCATGTTGACCCGAAGCCTCCACCGAGCAAGCCGGCGGAAAAGCTCTGCTGGATCGGCACCGAAGATGGTGATGTCGCGAGTTTGTGTCCCCCCGACACCGACAGGGTCAGCTACGTCGACAAAGACAACAACTACGTCTCCAAGGACCTGAGCACCGGAGAGATCACCATCGAGTTGCAGCCCGGGCCAGAGCCCGGGGGAACCAGCTGCTGGCTGGGCAGCCGTGATGCTGACCGCTCAATCTGCGGACCAGACACCACCCGATGGGTCTATCAATACAGAGGCTGGCGGGTCAGCGAAGTGCTAATGCCTGACGGTCACATCGAAGTGATCTTCGAGATGCCGCCAGGTCCTGTTAACCCCAACTGATTGACGACCGCTCCCCCGCGGCTGTCAGCGGCATCCGAAGCGCGCGAATTGAGCGGTCATCCGCCGTTGCGGGGCTTCGATTCCGTACATGCTTCGCGTACCAATTTGGGCGAGAAGCCCGCGTCGGTCGGGTTCTTTAGCTGGGGTCGTGTGGTGGTTGTCGGGTGTCGGTGGGTGTGGTGGCTCGGTTTTGTTGGCGGGTGGGGGTTTCGTGGAGGTCGGTCATGCGGTGTTGGTCTCCTGGGGGGGGTGGTGGAGTTGGGTGGCGATGTGGGGCCAGCAGTGGTGGCAGATGGGGGAGGCCAGGGGTAGTTGGGGGCGTTGGGGGGCGTTGGGTGTGGCGCAGTTGAGGCATTGGTTGGTGCGGATGGCTTGGTCGATGAGGAGTTCGGTGCTCAGTGAGGCGGCGGGATGGTGGTGGGGGGCTGGGGTTTTGGGTTGTCCGGCCAGGGCGTCGTCGGCCCAGTGGGTGAGGGCTTGAGTGAGTGGTAGGTGGGGGAAGAGTCGG
>NZ_JCALDR010000023.1:0-62453 GCF_059812965.1 Mycobacterium sp. NGS29 | reverse complement strand
CGCTGGGCCCCTGCGCGTCACGCTGGCGTGACGCTCGCTGCCCGCCGCCACGCTGGCGTGACGCTCGGCGGGTGCACCCGGCTCTCACGGGTGCCTGGCTTCCCGCTTGGCTCCTTGCGCGTCACGCTGGCGTGACGCTCGCCGGCACCCGGCTCTCACGGGTGCCCGGCTTCCCGCTGGGCCCTTGCGCGTCACGCTGGCGTGACGCTCGCCACCCGCCGCCACGCTGGCGTGACGCTCGGCGGCAGCCCCCGGCTCTCACGGGTGCCCGGCTTCCCGCTGGGCCCTTGCGCGTCACGCTTGCGTGACGCTCGCCACCCGCCGCCACGCTGGCGTGACGCTCGGCGGTACCCGACCCACCCAGGACGAGCGCTAGCCTTGACTGTGAAACACGTCACAGCCAAAATGACCACTGGTCATACCGAACAGGAGGCCGCATGCCGACCGTCACCTGGGCTCGCGTCGACCCCGCGCGACGCGCGGCCGTCATCGAAGCCGCCGAGGCCGAATTCGGTGCACACGGCTTCTCCAACGGCAGCCTGAACGTGATCGCCCGGCGCGCCGGTGTCGCCAAGGGCAGCCTCTTCCAGTACTTCGCGGACAAGCGCGACCTCTATGCCTTCATCGCCGACGTAGCCAGCCAGCGGGTACGCGCCTACGTCGAGGGCGTCATCCGCGACCTGGACCCCAGCCGGCCGTTCTTCGAATTCCTCACCGAGCTGCTCGACGCCTGGGTTGCCTACTACGCCGAACATCCCCGGGAACGCTCGTTGCACGCCGCGGCCACCCTGGAGGTCGACACCGACGCCCGCATCAGCGTGCGCAACGTGATCCACCGCCACTACCTGGAAGTGCTGCGCCCGCTGGTGGCCGAGGCGCTCAAGCGCGGTGACCTGCGCGCCGACGCCGACACCGACGCCCTGCTGTCACTGCTGCTGATGATCTTCCCGCACCTGGCGCTGGCGCCCTACATGCGCGGCCTGGACCCGGTCCTCGGCCTGGACGAGCCCACGCCCGAGCAGCCGGCACTGGCGGTGCGCCGACTGGTCGCCGTCTTGGCCGCCGCGTTCTGCCCGGCCCCAGCCCCAGCCCCAGTCCGATCAGAGGAGTTCACATGACCCGCACCCGATCCGGTTCGCTGGCCGCCGGTGGCCTGAACTGGGCCAGCCTGCCGCTCAAGCTGTTCGCCGGCGGCAACGCCAAGTTCTGGAATCCGGCCGACATCGACTTCTCCCGCGACCGGTCGGACTGGGAACGGCTGACCGACACCGAACGCGACTACGCCACCCGGTTGTGCGCCCAGTTCATCGCCGGAGAGGAAGCGGTCACCGAGGACATCCAGCCGTTCATGGCCGCGATGCGCGCCGAGGGACGCCTCGGCGACGAGATGTATCTGACGCAGTTCGCGTTCGAGGAGGCCAAGCACACCCAGGTGTTCCGGATGTGGCTGGACGCGGTCGGGATGACCGACGATCTGCACGGTTACCTCGACGAGCTGCCCACCTACCGCCGGATCTTCTACGACGAGCTGCCCGCCTGCCTGCACGCACTCACCTCGGATCCCTCACCGGCTGCGCAGGTGCGGGCCTCGGTCACCTACAACCACATCGTCGAGGGGATGCTGGCCCTGACGGGATATTTCGCCTGGCACAAGATCTGCGTGGAACGCGCCATCCTGCCCGGCATGCAGCAGCTGATCCGCCACATCGGCGACGACGAGCGCCGCCACATGGCGTGGGGCACCTTCACCTGCCGTCGCCACGTCGCCGCCGACGACGCGAACTGGGCGGTGTTCGAATCGCGGATGAACGAGCTGATCCCGCTGGCGCTGCAACTCACCGAGGACGGCTTCGCCCTGTACGGCGACCCGGCGCCCTTCGATCTGTCCCGGGACGAGTTTCTGCAGTACTCCACCGACAAAGGCATGCGCCGGTTCGGCACCATCAGCAGCGCCCGCGGCCGTCCGCTGGGCGAGATCGACCTCGACTACTCGCCGGTGCAGCTCGAAGACGACTTCGCCGACGAAGACCGCCGCGCGCTGGCCGCCGTCTGAAGCGGCCCCGGGGCCTCAGCCCACCCAGACCGTCTTGGCGTTGACGAACTCCCGGATGCCCAACCCTGCCAGCTCGCGGCCGTAGCCCGACCGCTTGATCCCGCCGAAGCCGAGCTCAGGGTAGGACACCGTCATTCCGTTGATGAACACCTGGCCGGCTTCGATGTCGTCGATGAAGCGCTGCTGCTCGGCTTCGTCGTTGGTCCAGGCGTTGGATCCGAGCCCGAACGTGGTGGCGTTGGCGATCTCGATGGCTTCGTCGATGTCCTTGGCGCGGTACATCGACGCCACCGGGCCGAACACCTCCTCGGTGTACAGCGCCATGTCCTTGGTGATGTCGGTGATCACCGTCGGCGGGTAGAACCATCCCGGCCGGTCGGGCTTCTCCCCGCCGAGGCGGACCTTCGCCCCGGCCTTGACGGCGGCGTCGACCTGCTCGGCGATCTCGTCGCGACCTGACTCGGTGGCCAGCGGCCCCACGTCGGTGTCCGGGTCGGTGGGGTCGCCGACCTTCAGTTCCCGCATGTGTTCGACGAACTTGTCCACGAACGCGTCGTAGACGTCGGTGTGCACGATGAAGCGCTTGGCCGCGATGCAGGACTGACCGTTGTTCTGCACCCGCGCCTTGACCGCGGTCTTGGCGGCCTCGTCGACGTCGGCCGACGGCATCACGATGAACGGGTCGCTGCCGCCGAGTTCCAGCACGGTCGGCTTGATCTCGTCACCACAGATGGCGGCGACGGACTGACCGGCGGGTTCACTGCCGGTGAGGGTGGCCGCCACCACCCGGGGATCGCGCAGGATGCGCTCGATGGCGCTCGACGAGATCAGCAGCGTCTGGAAGCAGCCGTCCGGGAACCCGCCGCGGGAAATGACGTCGGCCAGATACAGCGCCGACTGCGGCACGTTCGACGCGTGCTTGAGGATCCCGACGTTGCCGGCCATCAGCGCCGGGGCCGCGAACCGGACCGCCTGCCAGAGCGGGAAGTTCCACGGCATGATCGCCAGCACCACCCCGAGCGGCTGGTACCGCACGTAGGCCTGCTTCGCCCCGACCTTCGAAGCCTCGGCCGGCTCGTCGGCGAGCAGCTTCTCCGCGTTCTCGGCGTAGTAGCGAAAACCCTTGGCGCACTTGAGTGTTTCGGCTTTGGCCGAGGCCAGCGTCTTGCCCATCTCCAGGGTCATCATCGCCGCGACGTCGTCGGCCTCCTTCTCCAGCAGGTCGGCGGTGGCGTTGGCCCACTCGGCGCGCTGGGCGAAGGTGGTCGAATGGCGGTAGTCCAGGAACCGCTCGTGTGCGCGCGCGATGGCTGCGTCGACGTCGTCGTCGCTGGCCGGGTCGAAGGTCTTGACGGTCTCCCCGGTGGCCGGGTTGATGGTGGCGATGGGCACGCTGAATCCTTCGTCTGGTGGGTACTTGAGGAACGTCCTGTATCTAGCCTGCCACTAATGTGTCGGGAGAAGACCGTAGGAGGTCCAGCGGATGAGTACGCCGGCCGAGTTGATCGTGAAATGCCTGGAGAACGAGGGCGTCGAGTTCGTTTTCGGGATACCCGGTGAAGAGAACATCCGGTTGATCAAAGCGCTGGCCGCCTCCGACATCCGCTACGTGCTGACCCGGCACGAGCAGGCGGCGGCGTTCATGGCGGAGATGTACGGCCGGGTCACCGGGCGCGCGGGCGTCGTATCCGCCACGCTGGGGCCGGGGGCGATCAACATGCAACTCGGCGTCGCCGACGCCACCACCAACAGCACCCCGGTGGTGGCCATTTCGGCGCAGGTCGGTCAGGACCGTGAATATAAGGAGTCTCACCAGTACGTCGACCTGGTGTCGATGTACGCCCCGATCACCCGGTGGGCCGCCGACATTCCCACCGCCAAGGCCGTCCCGGAGATGGTGCGCAAAGCATTCAAGCTCGCCGAGACCGAACGGCCCGCCGCGGTCTACCTCGCGGTGCCTGAGCACATCGACACCGACGAAGACGACTACGAGCTGAAGCCGTTGCCGCGCAACGTCGTGCGTGCCGACGCGCCGGCCGCGCGGCAGGTCGCCCGTGCCGTCGACATCCTGCGCAACGCCCAGCGGCCGGTGGTGCTCGCCGGGCACGGTGCCGCCCGCAGCGAGGCGTCGAAGGCGCTGATCCGATTGTCCGAGGAACTCGGCGTACCGGTGGCCAACTCCTTCCACGGCAAGGGTGTGATGCCCGACGACCACCCCAACAGCATCGGCACGCTGGGATTCATGACGCACGACTACGTCAACTTCGGTTTCGACAACGCCGACGTGGTGATAGCGGTTGGCTACGAGTTGCAGGAGTTCGACCCGGTGCGGATCAATCCGCAGGCCGACAAGAAGATCATTCACATCCACCGTTTCCCGGCCGAGGTCGACGTGCACTACTCGGTCGACGTCGGAATCATCGGTGATATCAACGAATCCCTCAACGCGCTGACCGACGCGCTGGACGGTCACCGCTTCGGCGAAGGCGCCGAGATCCCCGGCTCGGGTCTGTTGGCCGAGGAATTCGCCCGCGGCCAACAGGATTCGCGGTATCCGCTGGCGCCGCAGCGCATCGTGGCCGACACCCGAGAGGCGCTGGGCCGCGACGACGTGGTGCTGGTGGACACCGGTGCCACCAAGATGTGGATGGCCCGGTTGTATCCGACCTTCGAGCGCAACACCTGCCTCATCTCTAATGGCCTGTCCACCATGGGATTTGCGCTGCCCGGCGCGCTCGGGGTGAAGCTGGCCCGGCCGGAGGCGAAGGTGCTGGCCGTGGTGGGTGACGGCGCGTTCCTGATGAACTCCCAGGAGATCGAAACCGCGGTGCGGGAGAATATTCCGCTGGTGGTGCTGATCTGGGACGACGGCGGTTACGGCCTGATCGAGTGGAAGATGGACCTCGAACTCGGCGAGCACCACCACATCTCGTTCGGCAACCCGGACGTGGTGAAGTACGCGGAAAGCTTTGGCGCCAAAGGATATCGGATCAAGAGTGCCGACGAACTGCTGCCCACGCTGCGGGCGGCACTGGATGACGACGGGGTGACCATCATCTCCTGTCCGGTCGACTACTCGGAGAACCTGCGGCTTACCGACCGGCTGGGGGAGTTGGACGAAACGCTGTGAGCTCACCCGTGGTCGAATAGATCCGTGCTGTTCCGCCAGCTGGAGTACTTCGTCGCCCTTGCCCATGAGCGGCATTTCGCGCGAGCCGCGGCCGCCTGTTTCGTCTCGCAGCCGGCGCTGTCGGAATCCATCCGCAAGCTGGAGCAAGAGCTCAAGGTCCCACTGGTCCGGCGCGGGCAGAAGTTCGAAGGTCTCACTCCCGAAGGTGAGCGGCTGGTGCACTGGGCCAGACGCATCCTGGCCGACCGGGATGCGCTGCAACAGGAAGTCACCGCCCTGCAGACCGGCCTCAGCGGTGAACTCCGGCTGGGGGTGGTCCCGGCGGCCGCGACCACCGTGGCGCTGCTGACCGACCCGTTCTGCACCGCGCACCCACTGGTGCGCGTACAGCTGGAGACCAATCTGCGATCGGCCGGGATCATCGACCGGATCCGGCAGTTCGAACTCGACGCAGGCATCGTCTATCCCGATCAGCACGACGCCGACGACCTGCTGTTCACTCCGCTGTACCGGGAGGAGGAGGTGCTGCTGGTCGGCGCGGATCTGCTGCCCGGCACGACCGGCACCGTCAGCTGGCCGGCGGCGCTGGGGCTGCCGCTGTGTCTGCTCAGCAAGGGCATGCGGGGCCGGCGGCTCATTGACGACGCACTGGCCACCAAGGACCTGGTGATCACGCCGCAACTCGAGACCGACTCGGTCGGCGCGCTGTTCGCCCACGTCGCCACCGGGCGCTGGGCCAGCATCGTGCCACACACCTGGGTGGACGCCCTCGGTCCGCCGGCCGGCGCCACCGTGTTGCGTCTGGAGGAGCCGTCGGTGACCGCCCTGATCGCACTCGTCACCAACGCGGCCGAGCCTGGCTCACCGCTCACCCGCGCGCTGGTCCAGATGGCGCACTCCATCGCCCCGCCGCTCTGATCGGTCGCGCCTATCGGTTGTTCGGAACCACGTCTTGGACACGCGCTGCACCGCACCGCGAGACTGAAATCAGTTCAAACGCAAGCGAGGAGAGTCCGATGGCCAAGTGTGTGATGGTGCTGTACCCCGACCCGGTCGACGGCTACCCGCCGGCCTACGCCCGCGACAGCATTCCCAAGATCCACAGCTACCCCGGCGGCAGCACCGTGCCCACGCCGTCGAAAATCGACTTCACCCCGGGCGCATTGCTCGGCTGCGTCTCGGGCGCGCTGGGTCTGCGCGAGTTCTTCGAATCGGGCGGACACCAGCTGGTGGTGACGTCGGATAAGGACGGCCCCGAGTTCGAACGTGAACTGGCCGACGCCGATATCGTTATCTCCCAACCATTTTGGCCCGCATACCTGACCGCGGAACGGATCGCCAAGGCGCCCGAGCTGAAGCTGGCATTGACCGCCGGCATCGGTTCGGACCACGTCGACCTCGACCTGGCCCAGGAGCGCGGCATCACCGTCGCCGAGGTGACCTACAGCAACAGCATCAGCGTCGCCGAGCACGCCGTCATGCAGATCCTGGCGTTGGTACGCAACTTCGTGCCGTCGCACCGCTGGGCCGCCGACGGCGGCTGGAACATCGCCGATTGTGTCCAGCGCGCTTATGACCTGGAGGGCATGGACGTCGGCGTCATCGCCGCCGGCCGGATCGGGCGGGCCGTGTTGCGCCGGCTGGCCCCGTTCGACGTCAACCTGCACTACACCGACACCCGCCGGCTGCCGGCCGAAGTAGAGACCGAGCTCAACCTCACCTTCCATCCCGACGTGCAGTCGCTGGTCACAGCGGTCGACGTGGTGTCGGTGCACTCGCCGCTGTACGCGGACACCCGCGCAATGTTCGACGAGCAGCTGCTGTCCTCGATGCGGCGCGGCTCTTACATCGTCAACACCGCGCGCGCCGAAGAAGCGGTGCCCGAAGCGATTGTGGCGGCCTTGGAAAGCGGCCAGCTGGCGGGTTACGCCGGCGACGTCTGGTTCCCGCAGCCGCCGCCGGCCGACCACCCCTGGCGCACCATGCCGAACAATGCGATGACGCCGCACGTTTCCGGCACCACCCTGTCGGCGCAGGCGCGCTATGCCGCGGGCACCCGGGAGATCCTCGAGTGCTGGTTCGACGGCAGGCCGATCCGTCCCGACTACCTGATCGTCGAGGGCGGGAAACTGGCCGGCACCGGGGCACTCTCGTATCAGAAGTCCGGCAGTGACGTCGGCGGCACGTAACTGCCGATCAGGGACCGGTGCCACCACGCGTGCTCCCGGCGCAACTCGGCGGGCGTGGTGAAGCGGTACTCGTAGAGCAGCGCCCGCACATACCGGGGCGGTGCATCCGGAAAAGGATTGTGCCGCAACAACCGCAGCGTCGCGGCATCGTTACGTAGCAGCCGGTGCAGGAACGGCGTCATCCAGGCCAGCGCATAACCCGGCGATATCGCCGCGAACCACATCAGCCAGTCCAGTCGCAGATGATACGGCGCGAACTGGCGTGGCAGCCGGCGCAATCCGGTGGGTTTGCCCTTGAATTCGTACTCCTGCCAGACGGTCTGGCCGGTGACGTCCGGCTCCCGGGTGCCTTCGATCACCACCTCCCGACGGGTGCGGCAGATGCTGCCGAACGCGCCGTAGGTGTTGCCCAGGTGAAACATGTTGAAGGACGCGTTCATTCGCTGCCGGGGTGACAACATGTTGCGCGCCGGCCAGTAGCTCAGACACACCATCACCGCCGCGAACGCGACCACCACGACCACGAACCACCCCGGCGGTCGCGGCGTGGACGACACCGCGGACACCTCGACCGCGCTGAACGCCAGGAATATCGTCAGCCAGTTGAGCCAGGCGAAGTTACCGGACAGCACCAACCACAGTTGGGTGACGATGATGGTCGCCGCGGCGATGCCGGCCACCGGTTGCGGTGCGAACAACCCGAACGGCACCACCAGTTGGGCAAAGTGGTTGCCGGCCACTTCGATTCGATGTAGCGGCTTGGGCAGGTGGTGGAATAACCAGCTCAACGGTCCGGGCATCGGCTGGGTCTCGTGGTGGTAGTACAGGCAGGTGAGATCCCGCCAGCAGGAGTCGCCGCGCAGCTTGATCAAACCGGCGCCGAACTCGACCCGGAACAGCAGCCAGCGCACCAGCAGCAGGGTCAGCAGCGGCGGCGCCACCCGTTCCCCGCCGAGAAACACCATCAGGAAACCGGCCTCCAAAAGCAGTGATTCCCAACCGAATCCGTACCAGACCTGGCCGACGTTGACGATCGACAGGTACAGCACCCACAGCAGCAGCCAGGTCAGCATCCCGGCCCACAGCGGCACCACCCGCGTCAGTCCGCAGACCACGGCCGCCGCCAGTACCGCGCCCAGCCAGCACACTCCGGCGAACAGCCGGTCCGAATACCGGAACTGAAAGATGCTGGGCGCCTGCCAGAATGGCCGCCGGGCCAGGTATCCAGGCACCGGGAGCATCCCATCCGAGCCGATGAGCGGTCGGAACTGCCGCGCGGCGGCGACGAACGCGATGACATAGATCAGCGCCACCCCCCGCTGCAGCACCGCGGTGCCCAGCCAGTATCCGGGTGCCGAAAACCATTCCATGGCGGTGTCCAGTCAACCAGCCGAACTGCCGGCCGCCAACTACTCCGCACCACCGGATCGCAGTACCACCACCGATGCGGCCACCGCTGCGAGCGAAATCAGCGCCAGCAGTTGCACACTCGCGGAGTGTCCGGCGTAGCCGTGCACCGAGCGCCACGGATGCCGCGACAACGCCGCCCCGGCCGCGATCAGCCCGCCCGCACCGAGTGTCACCAGTAACCGGCCGCGCAGCGCATACCGCAGACCCAGCGCCGCGCCGAACACCACTACGCCGGCCACACCCGATATCAGCCCCCCGGCCGCGAGCACGGGCACCGCAGCCCAGGGGCCGGGTGCCCACGGCGGCGCAGCGGGATCGTCGTCGCGACCGGCGCGGCGGCGCCAGAACGCCAGCACTGCCAGCAACGGCAGCAGGGCCAGCCCTACGGCCAGGCCGGCGCGGTACACCGTGTTGGCCGCGAAGGTCAGCGTGATGGTGCCGGGATCCCCGGGGGGTACCAACCAGCCCTGCTGCCATCCGTTCACCGCGATCGGCGTCAGACGCGCCCCGGTGCTGGTGCGTGCGACCCAGCCGGGGTTGATGCTCTCCGGGATCACCAGCACCCGCGAGGTGCCCGACGGGGCCGCCCGCACCTCCCGCCGAGCCGGTCCCCACGTCCCGGTGACGGCGGAAGTTACTGCAGCACCGGGTAATTCCGGTGTGGCAGCCAACTGGGTGCCGTCTACGACGAATGCCGCCCCCGGGCTGATCAACAGTTCCTGCTGCCCTGCCGGCAGCGCGATGGGCTCGGTGTCACAGGGTTGCGCCGCCACCGGCTCGCCGTCCAGCAGGGCTCCCGCGCTGGTCCGGATCGAGGTGTGGACGAACCGGCCGGCGACCGCGATCACAGGTCCGTGCTCGCAGTCGACGACGATCTCGCGGGCGCGGTCCGGTTTGGCGGGCGCGACGGGTTGACCGTCGGCGCCGAGCGCGACGATCTCCGCCAACCCCGGCGGCTTGAGCTGATCGAAGCCCAGTGCGTTGCGGTCGATGATGTCCTGCCAGTCCAGCAGGCTCACCGTGACCGTGTCGGTCACGGTGGGATGCAGCGACAGGTCTGCACCGGACAACGTCCGCACCTGCGGCCCGTCACCCAGGTCTACGGCCACCATGGTCGGATGCGCCGGCAGCACCGACCGGCTCGGGATCAGCCGCAGGCCGGTCACCTCGGTCGGGTGCGGCAGCGTCAGCGTCAGCGTCGGCGGGGTCTTGTACTGCACCACCCGCTGCGGTGCCGTCCACGCGGTCGCCGGGTCGCCGTCGGTGGCCGCGTAGGCCGAGCCGAGGATCTCGACCAGGTCGGCGTCACCGCGCGCCCGCGTGGCGCCGGGTTCGGCGATCAGGTCGGCCAGCTTGGGACCCTGCCGTGGGCGCACCCACACCGTCGGTGTCACCGATACCGGGCGCGGCACGGTCAGGGTGCGGCTGAGGGTGACCGGCTCCTCCGGGGTCAGTGCCATCGAAGCGGCGCAGCGCACCCCGTCCGGCGCGGCGGCGCAGCCCGGTCTGCCCAACAGCTCGGCACCCAGGTCCCAGCGCGCCACCGCCGCATCCGGCGGCGGCCCGGGCACCGACACCGTGTGCCGCAGCGGCACCGGATGGGCGAATCCGGAGGCGTCGTACTGGGTGATGGACAACTCGGTGATGCCGAATTGCACGCCCGGCGAGCCGTCGTCGGTGGCCGCCGCGGTGATGCGCACCCACGGCGTCTCGCCGTACGGCAGGGCGGCGCCCAGCGGCTTCCCGTCCTCGTCGAACCGCAATGTGGTGCTGCCGTTGGCGGTTTCGACCAGGATGCGGCGGATCTGGGCTCCGACGGCCGTGGCGCTGGGCGTCAGGGTGAGCACGGCGTTGGTCACCGGGTGGTCGAAATCGACCCGCAGCCACTGCCCGACAGCCGCCTGCAGTGCGTTGGACACCCACGCGGTGGCCGGGTCGGTGTCGATCGCGGCAGCCGGTGAGGTGGCCGTCGCCACATCGGGCAGGGCGGTGGCATCCGAGGATGAACTCGACGCGGTGACGCGGCCGCCGGTCCAGCCGCCGTAGACCGTCTCGGCGCCGGGCACCGGGTAGTCGGGCACCCGGTTGTAGGTGTGCCGGGCATCGCCGGGCGCGCGGATGGCTGATGAATGCAGATCGACACGGCCGTAGTCGGTTTCGCGGGCCAGCGGGGTGTCGGTGACGGTGACCAGCGGCGTCGGCAGGCCCGCCGCGCGTGCGTCGGCCGTCATCAACATCGGCCCCAGCGGGGGCTGGTTCAGCAGACGGCGCCGCTCGTCGAGGCGCAGCAATACCTCAGGACCGCCGTCGACCCGCGCCAGCCGGTCGGTGTCGGCGAAGTACGGCGCAGTCGAACCCGCCGCATCGACCCGGTAGATCTGCACCGCCGGATAGCGCGGGCGCAACCCGCTGTCGTTGACGAACCCGGCCAGCGTGCCGGGGCCGACGGGTTCGCCGAACTCGGCCACCTCGGTCAAACCCGCCGACCCCGCGATCGCGCGGTGCACCAGGATCGGCCGCGCCGACCGCGACGATTCCGGGTCCAGGTCGTTGCGCACCACCACATGCGAAATACCCTGTCGGGCAAGGGTATCGGCCAGTCCGGCGGAGGGCCGCCCGGCGGCGAAGAGGCGCTGCACCGAGTCCAGCGCACGGATGGTCTGCGGCGGTGTCAGCGGGATCGAGTCGCGGACCCCCCAGGCGCTGGAGCCCAGCACCTGCAGCGGCTCGTCGTGGCTGGTGCCCCACACCTGGGTGGCGAACGGCGCGCCCGGCACCACCAGCACCCGGCCGCTGCGGTGTTCGGTGAGCCAGTCGGCGGCCCGGTGCCAGTAGTCCGGAATCGCGCTGAACGTGCCCGGCGGGGTCAGCCGGCCACTCCACGCCAGCGAACCGCTGACCAGCAGCGCGATCAGCGCCACGATGCCGACGGCGACTCGGCGGTCGCGCTCGGGGTGCGCGAAGGCGCCGAGCCACACCGACCTCGGCGCGCTGCCGGGCAGCGGGATCCGGCCCAGGAGCTGGGCGAAACCCAGTACCAGCGGGATCCGCACCACCGGCCCGACTTTGTGCACGTTGCGCAGTGGCGTACCGCCGGCATCCAGGAACGCCTGCACCCCATGGGCGATCGGAGAACCCAGCCCGCCGCTGTAGCCGATCGCCAGCAACACCACCGCGACCAGCAGCATGGTCACCAGCCGGCCCCGCGCCGGCATCGCCGGGGCGGCCAGCCCGGCCAGGCCCGCCGCCGCGACCAGGCAGGTGCCCAGGATCGCGACCGAGCCGGTGACCAGTGGAGCGCCCGCCGTCGCGGTGGGCGCCACGAACGGCGTCCAGCTGTCGGTGCCGCGCAGCAGCTCCACCAGTGAGGACCATTGGGTGGTCACCCCGGAGGATTCGATGAAATCCAGGAACGGCGGACTGACGTCGCGCAGCTGACTCAGCGCCACCACCCACCACAGCGCCGCGACCAGCACAGCCGGCACCAACCACCCCACGTACCGCAGCCACCGCTTGTTCGGACGGTGACACGCCAGCCAGATCACCGCCGGCAGACAACCTGCGGCCGTCGCGATCGCGTTCACCGCGCCCATCAGCGCCACCGCCAGCGCGGCCTGCCCGGCCAGCACCCGCACCGAACGGGCCGACGTGCCCTGCACTGCCCGGATCGCCGGCAACAACACCCACGGCGCCAGCATCATCGGCAACGTTTCCGACGAGATGGACCCGACCGTGGTCAGCACCCGCGGTGACAGGGCGAACGCGACCGCGCCCAGCACCCGCGACGACGGGCTGCCGATACCCAGCGCTTCGGCGACCCGCAGCAGCCCCCAGAACCCGACGGTCAGTAACAGCGCCCACCACAACCGCTGGGTGACCCAGCCGGGGAGCCCCAGTAGGTGGCCGGCCAGGAAGAAACTGCCGTGCGGGAACAGATAGCCGTACGCCTGGTTCTGGGACTGGCCGAACGGCAGTTCGCTGTTCCAGAGGTTGGTGGCGCGGGCCAGGAACCGCAGCGGGTTGGCGGTGAGGTCCAGCTTGGTGTCGGGCGAGACCTGCCCGGGGGACTGCGCGAAGGTCAAAACCAGCGAGACGGCCCCGACGAGCAGCAGCCAGCGACGCGACTGGGGCGCTGCCTGGCTAGCTGCGGTTACCGTACTCGACCCGGTTGAGCACCGACGACGACGGATCGCCCCCGGGCAGTGGCGGTTTCGTGTCCTGCTGGACCATCAGGGTGATTCCGAAGATCGCGGCCGCGCCGAGCAGCAGACCAACTACCACGCTGGCCGCGGCCGGCACGATGATCCGGTTCATAGCGGCCAACCTAGCAGAACGCCGGTCCCAGCCCGGGGCTCCGGGCAGCGGTCGCACCCGCACCCGCGCAGTGAAATGCCTCGTGACAGCATGTCCGGATGGCTTTTCCGCGCGCTCTGTTCGTTCTGGTTGCGGTATCCACGCTGGTCGCGGCCTGTCACGGCGGCACCAAGAGCGGGTCCTCCTCGACCACTGCCACGCCCGGCAGCACCGCCCCGACCAGCTCGACGACACCGGCCGCCGCGTCCGGACCCCGGGTGTGTGCCGATCCCAAGGATGTGCCCGCAGCGATACCCAACCTGCGTGACAAGTTGGCCCAGCTGCTGATGGTCGGGGTGAAAGACGCCGCCGACGCCAAGGCGGTGGTCACCGAATTCCACGTCGGCGGCATCATCATCGACAGCGACACCGACCTGACCATGCTGCCCGGCCCGCTGGCCGAGATCGCCGCCGTCGCGACACCGTTGCCGCTGGCGGTCGGCGTCGACGAGGAGGGCGGTCGGGTCTCCCGGTTGCGCACGCTGCTGGGCGGCCGGGGTCCGACGGCCAAAGAGATGGGTCAGACCCTGACCCCGCAGCAGGTTCACGATCTGGTGTTCGAGCGTGGCCGCAAGATGAAAGAGCTGGGTTTCACCATCGATTTCGCGCCGGTGGTCGACGTCACCGATGCCCCGGACGACACGGTGATCGGGGACCGCTCGTTCGGCCCGGACCCGGCCAAGGTCACCGAGTGGGCCGGTCAGTACGCGCAGGGTCTGCGGGACGCGGGGCTGCTGCCGGTGCTCAAGCACTTCCCCGGTCACGGGCATGGCTCCGGCGATTCGCACACCGGCGGGGTCAGCACCCCGCCCCTGCAGGAGCTGGTCGGCAATGACCTGGTGCCCTACCAGACGTTGCTGGCCAAGTCGCCGGTCGCGGTGATGGTCGGTCACATGCAGGTTCCGGGTCTGACCGGCACCGATCCGGCCAGCCTGAGCAAGCCCGCGCTGGACCTGTTGCGCAGCGGCACCGGCTACGGCGGCCCGGCCTTCGACGGCCCGGTCTTCAGCGACGACCTGTCCAGCATGGCCGCGATCTCCGACCGGTTCCCCGTGCCCGAGGCGGTGCTGAAGACGCTGCAAGCCGGCACCGACGTCGCGCTGTGGATCACCACCAAAGAGGTGCCTGCGGTCTTGGACCGCCTCGAGCAGGCGGTGAACGCCAAGGAGCTGTCCATGGAGTCGGTCAACGCATCCCTGGTGCGCGTGGCCACGATGAAAGGCGTCAAACCAGGCTGTGGCCGTTAGCCGGTCTAAAATACCCGGACTGGTCAGAGAGGCGCAGCGCAATGGCAGGTGGTACCAAACGGTTGCCCCGTGCCGTGCGCGAACAGCAGATGCTGGACGCTGCCGTCCAGATGTTCTCGGTCAACGGCTATCACGAGACGTCCATGGATGCCATCGCCGCCGAGGCGCAGATCTCCAAACCGATGCTGTACCTGTACTACGGCTCCAAAGAGGATTTGTTCGGCGCGTGCCTGAACCGTGAGATGAACCGGTTCATCGGCGCGTTGCGCGCTGACGTGGATTTCACCCAGAGTCCAAAAGACCTGCTGCGCAACACCATCAGTTCGTTCCTCAGATACATCGACGAGAACCGCGCGTCGTGGATCGTGATGTACACCCAGGCCACCAGCTCGCAGGCGTTCGCGCACACGGTACGCGAGGGTCGCGAGCAGATCATCGAACTGGTGGCGGGATTGGTCCGCGCCGGCACCCGCAGCCCTGCCACGGATACCGAAATCGACATCATGGCAGTGGCTTTGGTGGGTGCGGGGGAGGCGATCGCCAACCGGCTGAGCACCGGCGACACCGATGTCGACACCGCGGCCCAGATGATGATCGATCTGTTCTGGGCGGGGTTGCGCGGCGCCCCGGCCGATCGTGACGCCGGCACCAGCTAGGTCTGGGTTCGCACCCCGACGCGACCTCGACTTCTTCTGTGCCGTCGTCATCGTCGGGCTGCTGGCCGGCCTGGCCGGGTTGGCGACGACGGTGGTGCTGCGGTCGGTCGAACACCTCACGTATCACTACACTTTCGGTTCGCTGCTGGACGGCATCACTGGCAGCAGCGCGGTGCGTCGGGCACTCGCGCCGATGATGGGCGCGGGGTTGGCCGGCCTGGGGTGGTGGCTGCTGCGCCGGCGCGCCAGGGTGCCACCGCTGGCCGGGACCATCGCCCGCCATGAGCGAATCCCACGTCTTACCTGGAGCGTCGACGCGGTGCTGCAGATCGTGCTGGTCGGCTCGGGTGCCTCGCTGGGCCGGGAGGGCGCGCCGCGCCAATTCGCCGCTGTGTTGAGCGATTTGGGCACCGGGTGGCTGCGAAGGTTGTCGCCGGGCGACCGCGAGATCCTGCTGGCGTGTGCGGCCGGGGCGGGGCTCGGTGCGGTCTATGCGGTGCCGCTGTCCGGGGCGCTCTTCACCCTGCGCATCATGCTGAACACCTGGCGGTTACGGGCGATGGGCGCGGCGTTGCTCACTTCCGCGCTTGCTGTGGCGGTCGGCTCGCTGCTCACCCACAACCGTCCCGAGCTGGATTGGCCACGCGCCGAATCGAATTATCTCCTCAGTGCGCATGCGCTGGCATTGGTGCCGGTGGCTTTCGCGGTGGGATGGGTCTTCAACACAATCATCGCTGCGGCGCGGCCGGCCACCCTCATCCGGTCGTGGCTGCTGATCCCGGGACTCGCCGCCGCCGGACTGCTCACCGGAATCTGCTCCCACTGGTGGCCGCAGCTGCCCGGCAACGGCAGGAGCATCCTGTCGATCAGCCTGGCCAGCGGGCTGACGCTGGCGTCGGCGGCGGTGCTCCTGGTGTTGAAACCGCTTCTGACAGCGCTGTTTCTGCGGGCCGGAGGTGCCGGCGGCCTGCTCACGCCGTCCCTGGCCACCGGGGCGGCGGCGGGTACGGTGTTGGTGCTGACGCTGAATGCGGTGTTCGGGACGCACTGGCACGGCCCGGTCAATTCGCTCTGCGGGGCCGCCGGCGTGCTGGCGGTCACCCAGGGCTCACCGGTGTGGGCGGCGCTGTTCGTCTGGGAACTGGCGCACCCGCCGATCCGGATGCTGTTGGCCTTCGCGGTGACCGCCGTCGGCGCGCACGCGCTCAAGACATTCGTGCTCGGACGCCGACTGCCGCACCGCGACCAGCGTGCGGGGTGAACCCGGGCTAGAGCGGCCTCAGCGACCCGGTCAGGTGCGGGTAGCCCTTGGACAGGTTGCGCAGGGACAACTCCCAGCCGCCCTCTGCTTCCTCGACGTACAACCCCACGCTGGCCGGCAGCAGGATCGGTTTGCCGAAGCGCACCGAATACCGCACCGCATCCGGCACTTTGTTCTCGATGTTCGCTAAAACCGCTGCTGCACTGAACATTCCGTGCGCGATGGAGGTCGGGAAACCGAACAGTTTGGCGGCGAGGCCGCTGGTGTGGATCGGATTGAGGTCACCGCTGACCACCGCGTAGCGCCGGATCTGGCTGGGCGAAATCCGCAACACCGTCGACGCCGGGGGCAGCTTGGGCTGCTTCTGCGGCGGCGGTTTGGGTTCGTCGGACAGGCTGGTGCGCTGCTGGTGCAGGAAGGTGGTCACCTGGTGCCAGGCCAGTTCGTTGCCGACGTGGACGTCCGTCAACAGGTCGACCAGCAATCCCTTGCGGTGCTCCCGCAGGTTCTCGGCGTGGACCTGCACGCTCACCGTGTCGGTCACCGCGATCGGCCGGTACTGGGTGATCTCGTTCTCGGTGTGCACCGATCCCATTGCGGAGAACGGGAAGTCGAACCCGCTCACCAGCGACATGATCGACGGGAAGGTCAGCGCGAAGGGGTAGGTCAGGGGCACGTTGTTGCCGTACCGCAACCCGGTGACCGCGGCGTAGGCCGCCACATTGGACTGGTCGATCGACAACTCCTCGACCGTCACGGTGCGGTCGGGCAGCTTGTCCGAGCGGGGCACCACCGGCAGCGCCCCGGCCACCGCGCGCAGCATGTTCGTCAGACCGCTTGGTTGACTCATCTGGATCAAGCCCCGATCATGGCTTGGCCGCAGACGCGAATCACGTTGCCGGTCACCGCATTCGACGCCGGGTTGGCGAAGTAGGCGATGGTCTCCGCCACGTCGACGGGCTGACCGCCCTGCAGCAACGCGTTCAACCGGCGACCCACCTCGCGGGTGGCCAGCGGGATGGCCGCCGTCATCTGGGTTTCGATGAAGCCCGGTGCCACGGCGTTGATCGTGATGTCCTTCTCGGCGAGCACCGGTGCCAGCGCCTGGGTGAGGCCGATCATGCCGGCCTTGGTGGTGGCGTAATTGGTCTGACCGCGGTTGCCGGCGATCCCGGCCATCGACGACAGGCCGACTACCCGGCCGCCCGCACCGATCGTGCCGCCGTCGATCAGGCCTTCGGTAAGCCGTTGCGGGGCAAGCAGATTGACCGCCTGGACGGAGTCCCAACGCCCGTCGTCCATGTTGGCCAATAACTTGTCGCGGGTGATCCCGGCGTTGTTGACCAGGATGTCGGCGTGGCCACCGTGGTGATCGCGCAGGTGTTCGGTGATCTTGTCGACGGCGTCCTCCGCGGTCACGTCCAGCCACAGCGGGGTGCCGCCGACGTTGTTGGCGGTTTCGGCCAGGGCCTCCTCGGCGGATTCGACGTCGATCGCGACGACGCGGGCACCGTCGCGGGCGAACACCTCGGCGATCGTGCGACCGATGCCGCGCGCGGCCCCGGTCACCACGGCGACCTTGCCGTCCAGCGGCTTGTCCCAGTCGGCCGGCGGCGTGGCATCCTCGGCTCCGACGTAGAAGACCTGGCCGCCGACGTAGGCGGACTTGGCCGACAGGATGAACCGGGCGGTGGATTCCAGCCCGGTGGCCGCCGGCTTGGCGTCCGGCGCCAGGTACGCCAGGTTCACGGTGGCCCCGTTGCGGACCTCCTTACCCAGCGACCGGGTGAACCCCTCCAGCGCGCGTTGCGCGATGCGCTCGTCGGTGCTGCTCGCGGCCTCCGGCGTGGTGCCGATCACCAGCACGCGCGCGTTCGGTTCGAGATTGCGCAGCAACGGCGTGAAGAACTCGTGCAGCGCCTTGAGGTCGGCCGGTTTGGTGATGCCCGTGGCGTCGAACACCAGGCCGGCGAACTTGTCCGCCCAGCGACCGCCCAGATTGTTGCCGAGCAGATCGTAGTCGCCGTCCAGCGCCGCCCGCAGCGGCTCGACCACCCGGCCCGCACCGCCGATCAGCAGCGGTCCGGCCAGCGGCGGGTCACCCGGACTGTAGCGGCGCAGCGGCTCGGGCTGCGGGACGCCGAGCTGCTTGGCCAGGAACGATCCGGGTCCGGAGTTGACGACCTGGGAGAACAGGTCCGGCGAACGCTTGGTGGCCACTGGGTTGCCTTCCGTGTCAGGGACGAACTTACTTCCGAGTAAGAACAGTGAGTAGTATTGCCTGCTGAGCCGGGTACCCCAAAACTAACCCCCACACGAGCGCCGACACACGGAGAAAATAATGGCCACTGGAAGTTCTGAGTCGAGACAGCGCGTCGTTGTGCTGGGCGGCAACCGCATCCCGTTCGGCCGCTCAGACCGGAGTTATGCCGAAGCCTCCAACCAGGACATGTTCACCGCCGCGCTCGGCGGCCTGGTGGACCGGTTCGGGCTGAGCGGTGAGCGGCTCGGGGCCGTGATCGGCGGCGCGGTGCTCAAGCACAGCCGCGACTTCAACCTGATGCGCGAATGCGTCCTGGGCTCCGATCTCTCCCCGGAGACGCCCGCCTTCGACATTCAGCAGGCGTGTGGAACCGGCCTGCAGGCCGCCATCGCCGCCGCTGACGGGATCGCCGCCGGCCGCTACGAGGTGGCCGCCGCCGGCGGTGTGGACACCACCTCGGACGCGCCGATCGCGCTGGGCAACGAGCTGCGCAAGACGCTGCTCAAGGTGCGTCGGGCCAAATCCAACGTGCAGCGGGCCAAGCTGCTGGGCGCGCTGCCGGCCAACCTCGGGTTGGACCTGCCGGCCAACAGCGAACCCCGCACCGGGCTGTCGATGGGGGAGCACGCCGCCATCACCGCCAAGGAGATGGGCATCAAGCGCACCGATCAGGACGAGCTGGCCGTCGCCAGCCACCGCAACATGGCCGCGGCCTACGATCGTGGCTTCTTCGACGACCTGATCACGCCCTTCCTCGGGCTGTACCGGGACGACAACCTGCGCCCGGACGCCAGCGTGGAGAACCTCGCCAAACTGCGTCCGGTCTTCGGGGTCAAGGCCGGCGACGCGACGATGACGGCGGGCAACTCCACTCCGCTGACCGACGGCGCGTCGGTCGCGCTGCTCGCCAACGAACAGTGGGCTTCCGACCATTCGCTGTCGCCACTGGCCTATTTCGTGGACGCCGAGACGGCCGCCGTGGATTACGTCAACGGGCACGACGGTCTGTTGATGGCGCCGACCTACGCCGTGCCCCGGCTGTTGGCCCGCAACGGGCTGAGCCTGCAGGATTTCGACTTCTACGAGATCCACGAGGCCTTCGCCTCGGTGGTGCTCGCGCACCTGCAGGCCTGGGAATCCGACGAGTACTGCAAGGGACGGCTGGGTCTGGACGCGGCACTGGGTGCGGTGGACCGGTCCAAGGTCAACGTCAACGGCTCGTCGTTGGCCGCCGGGCACCCGTTCGCGGCCACCGGCGCACGGATCCTGGCCCAGACCGCCAAGCAACTTTCGGAGAAGAAAGCCGAGCAGCAGGGTGGCGGCCCGGTTCGGGCGCTGATCTCGATCTGCGCCGCCGGGGGACAGGGCGTCGCCGCGATTTTGGAGGCCTGACGCGGCGCACCTGGGCCACCGAAAACATCCGAAAAGATTATTTTGTCGGAGTTTTGGTACTGGAGGCTGTGGGTATCCGTGGGTCCGGATAGCCCCGTGTTGTGGTCTGACCCCCCGACCCCGACGGCAACGCGGGGCAATCCTTGGTCGACCGCCGGTCAGCGGAGACGGGCGAACGAAAAGGGCCGCCGCTGGAATGAGGGGATCCAGCGGCGGTCTTTTTACATCCGGCCCGCGAGCCTGCACCCACGGCATCGAGACTGAACGTAGGCGCCCCACCCCGGCGTGTCGTCGGCGTCAGTTCAGTGTCGGCGCAACCGGGCTGAGACCCAGAGCGCGAAAACCCCCGCCGAAGCGGGGGCTGTCACGCGAAGACCTGCTCAGAAAGCGGCTTCGTCCAATTCCATGATGTCGTTGTCCAGGGTCTCGATCACCTCGCGGGTGCTGGTCAACAGCGGCAGGAAGTTCTTGGCGAAGAACGCCGCCACCGCCAGCTTGCCCTCGTAGAAGGACCGCTCGGAACCGGTGGCCCCGGCGTCCAGCGCCTCGATGGCCACCGCGGCCTGGCGTTGCAGCAACCAGCCGATGATCAGGTCGCCGACGCTCATCAGGAAGCGCACCGAACCCAGGCCCACCTTGTACAGGCTGGTGACGTCCTCCTGCGCGGCCATCAGGTAGCCGGTCAGGCTGGCGGCCATCGCCTGGACGTCGGTCAACGCCTTGGCCAGCAGCGCACGCTCACCCTTGAGCCGACCGTTGCCGGCCTCGCTGTCGACGAACTTCTGGATCTCACCCGACACGTGGGCCAGGGCCACACCCTTGTCCCGAATGATCTTGCGGAAAAAGAAGTCCTGCGCCTGGATGGCAGTGGTGCCCTCGTAGAGCGAGTCGATCTTGGCGTCCCGGATGTACTGCTCGATCGGGTAGTCCTGCAGGAAGCCGGACCCACCGAAGGTCTGCAGGCTCTCGGTGAGCTTGGCGTACGCCTGCTCGGAGCCGACCCCCTTGACGACCGGCAACATCAGGTCGTTGATCTTGGCGGCCAACTCCGGGGTCACGCCGTGCACCGCCTCGGCCACCGCCGCGTCCTGGAAGGTGGCGGTGTACAGGTACAGCGCGCGCAGACCCTCGGCGTAGGCCTTCTGGGTCATCAGCGACCGGCGCACGTCCGGGTGGTGGGTGATGGTGACCCGGGGGGCGGTCTTGTCGGTCATCTGGGTCAGGTCGGCACCCTGTACGCGGGACTTGGCATACTCCAGCGCGTTCAGGTAGCCGGTGGACAGCGTGGCGATCGCCTTGGTGCCTACCATCATCCGGGCCTGTTCGATCACCTCGAACATCTGCGCGATGCCGTCGTGCACCTCGCCGACCAGCCAGCCCTTGGCGGGCACATCGTGCTGGCCGAAGGACAGCTCGCAGGTGGTCGAGATCTTCAGGCCCATCTTGTGCTCGACGTTGGTGACGAACACCCCGTTGCGCTCACCGGGTTCGCCGGTCTCGAAGTCGATCAGGAACTTGGGCACGAAGAACAGCGACAAGCCCTTGGTGCCGGGTCCGGCTCCCTCGGGGCGCGCCAGCACCAGGTGGAAGATGTTCTCGAACATGTCGTCGGAGTCGGCGGAGGTGATGAAGCGCTTGACGCCGTCGATGTGCCAGGAGCCGTCCTCTTGCTGCACGGCCTTGGTCCGGCCCGCACCCACGTCGGAGCCGGCGTCCGGCTCGGTGAGCACCATGGTCGAGCCCCAGCCGCGCTCGGTGGCCAGCACCGCCCACTTCTTCTGCTCCTCGGTACCGAGGTGGTAGAGGATCTGCGCGAAGCCGGCGCCGCCGGCGTACATCCATACCGCCGGGTTGGCACCCAGGATGTGTTCGTTGAGCGCCCACATTAGGGATTTGGGCATCGGCATGCCGCCGAGCGCCTCGTCGAGGCCGGCTTTGTCCCAGCCGGCGTCCATCACGGCCTTGACCGACTTCTTGAACGACTCGGGCAGCGTCACCGAGTGCGTCTTCGGGTCGAAGACCGGCGGGTTGCGGTCACCTTCGGTGAACGAGTCGGCGACGGGTCCCTCGGCCAGGCGAGCCATCTCCGCCAGCATTTCGCGGGCGGTGTCGGCGTCCAGGTCGCTGAATTCGCCTTGACCCAGCGCCTTATCGACGCCGAGCACCTCGAACAGGTTGAATTCCTGGTCGCGGACGTTGCTCTTGTAGTGGCTCACTACGGTCCTCCTCATTGAGAATGCCACCTGTGGTTGGGTACCAGGACTGGGCTCGCCTAAGTTACCCACCAGTAACGGTTCTAAATATACCCGTCGGTAACTTGATCGCAAGCGAGTGTGAGCTAAATTTCACCGGCTAACTAACCAACCAGTTGGGATGGCGCTGAGTGCATCCCTGGCAACCATCCTCACCTGCGACGATGATGGGTCTGATGAACAGTGTGGGGAGCGTCACGGCCCTGCCCGTGGTCGATCTACGAGCCGAGCCGCCGGTGCTGCGTGCGGGTCTTCGCGACGTCGCACACCGGGTCGGTTTCTGCTATCTGACGGGGCACGGCGTCCCCGGCGAGCTGTCCGCTCGGGTGCTGGATGCGGCGCGCCGGCTGTTCGGGCTGCCGCAAGCAGACAAGGATGCCGTCGCGATGGTGCGCAGCCCACATTTCCGCGGCTACACACGGCTGGGCGGTGAGCTCACCCGCGGCGAGACCGACTGGCGCGAACAAATCGACATCGGTCCGGAGCGCCCGCCCGTCGGAGGTCCCGGCCGCCCCGACTATCTGTGGCTGCAGGGTCCGAACCAGTGGCCGGCCGCGCTGCCCGAACTGCCCGGGATCATCGCCGAATGGGACGCCGCACTCGCGCAGGTGTCGCGCACGCTGCTGCGGCACTGGGCGGCCGCACTGGGCAGCCCGGCCGGGATATTCGACGCGGCCTTCGCCGAGGCCCCGGCGACGCTGATCAAGGTCGTGCGGTACCCGGCCAACCCGGCCGGTGCGCAGGGGGTGGGCGCGCACAAGGACTCCGGTGTGCTCACGTTGCTGCTGGCTGAGCCGGGCAGCCGCGGCCTGCAGGTGCGTCCTGCGGACGCGGCGGACTGGGTCGACGTGCCCCCGCTGGACGGTGCCTTCGTCGTCAACATCGGGGAGCTGCTGCAGTTCGCGACGGGCGGCTACCTGCGCGCAACCGAGCACCGGGTGAATTTGACCGACGCCACCGCCGACCGGATCTCCGTGCCGTACTTCTTCAATCCTCGTCTGGACGCCCAGATTCCCGTGCTGACGCTGCCCCCGGACCTGGCCAGATCGGCCCCGCCGGCGGTGCAGGATCCGTCCGACCCGATTTACCGGGTCTACGGCCGCAACGCCTGGAAGAGCCGGTTGCGCGCGCACCCCGACGTGGCTGCCCGGCACGGATACCGCGCCGGGTAGGCTGCGAAAACGAGAATCCCGTTCTCGGCTCGAGGAGCGAATGAAGTCCGGTGAACTCCCACAACAATCTGACCCCGACGTCGCTGCGTGAGGCATTCGGTCACTTCCCGACCGGGGTGGTGGCCATCGCCGCCCACGTGGACGGGGTGCGGCACGGTTTGGCGGCCAGCACCTTCGTCCCCGTTTCGCTGGAACCGCCGTTGGTGTCGTTCTGCGTGCAGAACACCTCGACTACCTGGCCGAAGTTGAAGGACGTGCCCTCACTGGGCATCAGTGTGCTGGGCGAGGCGCACGACGCGGCGGTGCGGACGCTGGCCGCCAAGACCGGCGACCGGTTCGCCGGGTTGGAAACGGTGGTCAGCCAGAGCGGTGCCGTCTTCATCAAAGGCACCGGCCTCTGGCTGGAAAGTGCGATCGAGCAGCTGATTCCTGCTGGGGATCACACTATCGTGGTGCTGCGGGTCAGCGAGGTCACGGTCGATCCAGACGTGGCGCCGATCGTGTTTCACCGCAGCGAACTGCGCCGGCTCGGCATCAAGTAACTGCGCGGTCTAGGTCGGCGA
Source organism: Mycobacterium sp. NGS29 (assembly GCF_059812965.1). Lineage (NCBI taxonomy): Bacteria > Bacillati > Actinomycetota > Actinomycetes > Mycobacteriales > Mycobacteriaceae > Mycobacterium > Mycobacterium sp. NGS29. The sequence continues at coordinate 38,512 of NZ_JCALDR010000023.1, read as the reverse complement.
GCGGTCGGCAAGTCTTTCCCGGAGACCCTGGATACGCTGCTCCATCTCGGCGGCGTCGGAGTCCCGACCTTCCTTGCGGGCCGCGTCCACCCGGGTGGAGAGCTCGTCGATCGCGGTCTTGATCTCGTCAATGCTGGTGGGATCTAGCATCCCCATCGCATACCCGAAGGCGCTACGGGCCTAACCCCGGCAAGTCTCAGCGTCGGAACAGCTTGTTGCCGAGCCACACCACCGGGTCGTACTTGCGGTCCGCGACCCGCTCTTTCATCGGGATCAGGGCGTTGTCGGTGATCGTGATGTGCTCCGGGCACACTTCGGTGCAGCACTTGGTGATGTTGCAGTAACCCAGACCGAAGTCCTCCTGCGCCATGTCGCGCCGGTCCACGGTGTCCAGCGGGTGCATGTCGAGTTCGGCGATGCGCATCAGGTAGCGCGGCCCGGCGAATTCCTGCTTGTTCTCGTCGTGGTCACGGATCACGTGGCAGACGTTCTGGCACAGGAAGCATTCGATGCACTTGCGGAACTCCTGGGAGCGCTGCACATCGATCTGGGCCATCCGGTACTCGCCCGGCTGCAGTTCCTTCGGCGGCGCGAACGACGGGATCTCGCGGGCCTTCTCGTAGTTGAACGACACGTCGGTCACCAGGTCGCGGATCACCGGGAAGGTCCGGATGGGGGTGACGGTGACGACCTCGTTCTCTTCGAACGTCGACATCCGGGTCATGCACATCAGCCGGGGCCGGCCGTTGATCTCCGCCGAGCACGATCCGCATTTGCCGGCCTTGCAATTCCAGCGCACGGCCAGGTCGGGCGTCTGGGTCTGCTGCAGGCGGTGGATGACGTCGAGCACCACCTCGCCCTCGTTGACCTCGACCGTGTAGTCCGCCAGCGCGCCGCCGCCCTCGTCGCCGCGCCACACCCGCAAGCTCGCGTTGTATGCCATTACGCTCTCCGTTCCGGATGCTCAGCGAGCTCGTCGTCGGTGTAGTACTTCTCGAGTTCAGCGATCTTGAACAATTCCAGCAGGTCTTGGCGCATCGGCACCTGCGGTTGCCGCTCGATGGTGATGTGCGCGTCGCCGTCACCCTGCGCCTCGCGGCATACCAGCAGCGTCTTGCGCCACCCGGAATCCATGCCGGGATGGTCGTCGCGGGTGTGCCCGCCGCGGCTCTCGGTACGCTGCAGCGCAGCCCTGGCCACGCACTCGCTGACCAGCAGCATGTTGCGCAGATCGACTGCCAGGTTCCAGCCCGGGTTGTACCGTCGCTGTCCCTCGACCTGCACATTCTGGTATCGCGCCCAGAGTTCCTTCAGCAGCGTCAACGCCTTGGTGATCTCGTCCTCTTTGCGGATGATGCCGACCAGGTCGTTCATCACATGCTGCAGGTCCGACTGCAGCGCGTACGGGTTCTCCGGAGCCGAGCCGTCGGTCGGCCCCTGGAAGGGCTTCAGGGCCCGCTCGGCGGCGGCGTCGACGTCGTCGGGCGAGACCGACGGACGGCTGCTCAGCGCCCGCACATAGTCGGCTGCCCCGAGTCCGGCGCGCCGGCCGAACACCAGCAGGTCCGACAGCGAGTTGCCGCCCAGGCGGTTGGAGCCGTGCATGCCGCCGGAGCATTCACCGGCGGCGAACAACCCCGGCACTTTGGCCGCGCCGGTGTCGGCGTCGACCTCCACCCCGCCCATCACGTAGTGACAGGTCGGCCCGACCTCCATCGCCTCCTTGGTGATGTCGACCTCGGCCAGCTCCATGAACTGGTGGTACATCGACGGCAGCCGCCGCTTGATCTCCTCGGCGGTGAGGCGGGACGCGATGTCGAGGTAGACCCCACCGTGCGGACTGCCGCGGCCGGCCTTGACCTCCGAGTTGATCGCGCGCGCCACCTCGTCGCGGGGCAGCAGGTCCGGGGTGCGCCGAGCCGAGTCGTTGTCCTTGAGCCATTGGTCGGCTTCTTCGGCTGTCTCGGCGTACTGGCCTTTGAACACCGGGGGGATGTAGTCGAACATGAAGCGGGTGTCCTCGGAGTTCTTCAGAACTCCGCCGTCACCGCGCACACCCTCGGTGACCAGGATGCCCTTCACGCTCAGCGGCCAGACCATGCCGGTCGGGTGGAACTGGACGAACTCCATGTTGATCAGCGTGGCACCGGCCCGCAATGCCAGCGCGTGACCGTCGCCGGTGTACTCCCAGGAGTTCGAAGTCACTTTGAACGACTTGCCGATTCCGCCGGTGGCCAACACCACTGCCGGTGTCTCGAACAGCACGAAATTGCCGGTCTCGCGCCAATAGCCGAATGCTCCGGCGATCGAGTCGCCGTCTTTGAGTAGATCGGTGATGGTGCACTCGGCGAACACCCTGATGCGCGCGTCGTAATCGCCGAACTCGGCGTAGTCCTCCTGCTGCAGCGAGACGATCTTCTGCTGCATGGTGCGGATCAACTCCAGGCCGGTGCGGTCACCGACGTGCGCGAGCCGGGGGTAGGTGTGCCCGCCGAAGTTCCGCTGGCTGATCCGGCCGTCCTTGGTGCGGTCGAACAGCGCGCCGTAGGTCTCCAGCTCCCAGACCCGGTCGGGTGCCTCCTTGGCGTGCAGTTCCGCCATCCGCCAGTTGTTCAGGAATTTCCCGCCGCGCATGGTGTCGCCGAAGTGGGTCTGCCAGTTGTCTTTCGGGTTGGCGTTGCCCATGGAGGCGGCGCAGCCGCCCTCGGCCATCACCGTGTGGGCTTTACCGAACAACGATTTCGACACCACCGCGACCTTCAGGCCGCGTTCGCGCGCTTCGATGACCGCGCGCAACCCCGCGCCGCCGGCTCCGATCACGACCACGTCGTAGGCGTGCCGTTCGACCTCAACCATGAGAATTCCTCGCTAAGTTCTGTGATAGATGAATCGGCTTGTCAGCCAATAAATCTCAAGTCGGAGATGGTGTTGCTGGACACCAGCAGGATGTAGAAATCGGTGAGCATCAACGTGCCCAGCGTGATCCACGCGTACAGCTTGTGGCGGGTGTTGAGTTTGCTGATCTGGGTCCAGATCCAATACCGCACAGGGTGTTTGGAGAAGTGCTTGAGCCGGCCGCCGGTGACGTGCCGGCAGGAGTGGCAGGACAGCGTGTACACCCACAGCATGATGACGTTGCCGAGCAGGATCACGTTGCCCAGGCCGAAGCCGAATCCGCCTGGCCCGTCGGGAGAGTGGAACGCGACGATCGCGTCGTAGGTATTGATGATGGAGATCAGCGCGGCGGCGTAGAAGAAATACCGGTGGGTGTTCTGGATGATCAGCGGGAACCGGGTCTCGCCGGTGTAGTGCACCCGCGGTTCGGCCACCGCACAGGCCGACGGCGACTGCCACACCGTGCGGTAATAAGCGCCCCGGTAGTAGTAGCAGGTCAGTCGGAACAGCAGCAGGAACGGCAAGGTCAGCGCAGCGAACGGCAGCCACCACACATGCGGCAGGATCTGTGGCCAGAACTCGCTGGCCTCCCTGCTGCAGCCCTGACTGACGCACGGCGAGTAGAACGGCGTCAGGTAGTGGTACTGAGGAACGAAATAGTATTTCTGCTGAAAAGCTCGAAACGTCGCGTAGATGACGAACGCGGCGAAGCCGAGGTTGATCCGCAGTGGCTGCAGCCACCATCTGTCGGTGCGTAGCGTTTTTTGCCCGATTTTGGCTCGGGTGGGGGAAAAGACGCCGGAGTCAGCACGACTCGCCGTTGGTGCGCTCATCTATATGTGTTCCTCTTCGAACGGGCTGTAACCGAAGGGTACACAGAAACGGAGCCCGCTCTTTAGTCGGGCTTCGCTGTCAAGAGCGGTTGTGACCCCCGACACCCTCGTCGTCGACATCGCGCCAGAAATCGCTGTCATATTGCGTGTCGGGAATGGCGATCTTCTCGCCGGATTGGTGCACGGTGGCGCGGGCGAGATCCAATTCGGCAACATCACTGTCGAGTAATTGAATGTCGCTGAGGATGCGGTCGGCATCGATGATGATGCGCCGCGTCGCCGGATTGTCTCCGTAGCGGGCTTTGAGTGAACTCACGCACCGCCGCAGGCCGCCCATCAGGTCGTGCAGTTCGGCGATTTCAGTGGTGGTGGACAAGAGATCTCCCGGGGCTGAAGGTGTCACAAATCACAGTACGGACCCGATACTAACCGCTGGCAGCAGGCCGCGTCGGGCAAGCAACTGCCCGACAGGCACAAAAGCCCGCGGCACGCCGGGCGTGCGCGGGCTTCTGCGCCGGTGGACAGCCAGGGGCGGCTACTTGGTGATCGCGATGCGCTGTGCCTGGGCTCCGGTGTAGGCACCGACGACCCGGACGGTCAGCACGCCCGCGTCGTAGGACGCGGAGATGGCCTCCCCGGTGACGTGTGCGGGCAGCTGGAACGACCGGCGGAACGACCCGTACCGGATCTCTCGCAGGGTACGGCCGTCCTGCTCGTCGGCGTGCTCGTCGCGGTGTTCGCCGTGAATCACCAGGCGACCCTTGTCCACCTCGACGTTGACGTCCTTCTCGACGTCCACCCCGGGCAGCTCGACGCGGACTACCGCGTCGTCCCCGTCCTTCACGACCTCGGCGGCCGGGCTGAAACCGCTGGTCACCGGCTTGGCCCAGTCCGAATAGGCCGGACCGAAAAAGTCCCGCAACCACCGGTCGGTGTCCCACGTCGGACGCGACCACAAGGCGAGATTGCTCATGGATAACTCCTTGATCTTCGTTGTGAGTTTGCTGTGCCCGACGCTGTATCGGTCGGCTACCCGATAGAACATGAGTCGCCTACGCTTAAGTTCCACCTGGGTGTTCGCCCACCGCGAACGGTTGTCACACAGCCGGCTTTCAGCTGTGAGGACGCCTTGATGCGCGCGTCACATTCGGCGTCATTTTCGGCAACATCACCTTCGTAAGGTCGGGGACATGCCTGCAGCCGGAACGTCCGTGCGCCCTGCCACCCGGCAGGTGGTGGTGGTCGGCCACGGCATGGTGGGGCACCGGTTCGTCGAGGCGTTGCGCGCCCGCGACATCGACGGCGCCTGGAACATCACCGTGCTGGCCGAGGAAGCCGACGCCGCCTACGACCGAGTCGGCCTGACGTCCTATACCGAGAACTGGGACCGCAGCCTGCTGGCGCTGCCCGGCAATGACTACGCCGGCGACAACGCGGTGCAACTGCTGCTGAACACCCGGGTCGTCGAGATCGACTGCGCGGCAAAGGCTGTGGTGACCGCCGACGGCCGGTGGCACGACTACGACGCGTTGGTGCTGGCCACCGGGTCCTATGCCTTCGTCCCGCCGGTGACCGGCCACGACCTGCCGTCCTGCCACGTCTACCGCACGCTGGACGACCTCGATGCCATCCGGGCCGGCGCCCGGCGCGCCGTGGCCGCGGGACGCGGCAGCGCCGGCGTCGTGATCGGTGGCGGCCTGCTGGGCCTGGAAGCCGCCAATGCGTTGCGCCAGTTCGGCATGCCGACGCATGTCGTCGAGATGATGCCCCGGCTGATGGCCCAGCAGATCGACGCGGCCGGCGGCGCCCTGCTGGCCAGGATGATCGGCGATCTCGGTATCGAGATCCATGTCGGCACCGGCACCGAATCGATTGAGGCCGAGGGTGATTCGATGCGGGTGCGGTTGTCCGACGGCCACGTCATCGACGCCGGCGTGCTGATCTTCGCCGCCGGCATCCGCCCGCGGGACGAGTTGGCCCGCGCGTCCGGGCTGCAGATCGCGCCGCGTGGCGGCGTCCTCACCGACTTGTCTTGCCGCACCAGCGATCCCGACATCTACGCGATCGGCGAGGTCGCTGCGATCGACGGTAAGTGCTACGGCCTGGTCGGGCCCGGATACACCAGCGCCGAGGTGGTGGCCGACCGACTGCTCGACGGGGTCGCGGAATTCCCCGAGGCGGATCTGTCCACCAAACTCAAGCTGCTCGGGGTCGACGTCGCCAGCTTCGGCGATGCGATGGGCACCACCCCGAACTGCCTCGAGGTCGTCGTCAACGACGCGGTGAACCGCACCTACGCCAAGCTGGTGCTCTCCGACGACGCCAAGACCCTGCTCGGCGGAGTGCTGGTCGGCGATGCGTCCTCCTACGGTGTGCTGCGACCGCTGGTCGGCAGTGAATTGCCCGGAGACCCCATGGCATTCATCGCACCCGCCGGCTCCGGGGACGGTGCCGGCGCCCCGGGCATCGGGGCGCTGCCCGAATCCGCGCAGATCTGCTCCTGCAACAACGTCACCAAGGGTGACCTGAAGTGCGCCATCGCCGACGGCTGTGCCGACGTCCCCGCCTTAAAGGCCTGCACGGCAGCGGGTACCTCGTGCGGGTCGTGTGTGCCGCTGCTCAAGCAGCTGCTGGAGGCCGAGGGTGTGGCGCAGTCCAAGGCGCTCTGCGAGCACTTCAGCCAGTCGCGGGCCGAACTGTTCCAGATCATCGCGGCCACCGAGATCCGCACCTTCTCCGGGCTGCTGCAGCGCTTCGGCACCGGAAAAGGTTGCGACATCTGCAAACCCGTGGTCGCCTCGATCCTGGCTTCGACCGGTTCGGACCACATCCTGGACGGTGAGCAGGCCTCGCTGCAGGATTCCAACGACCACTTTCTGGCCAACATCCAGAAGAACGGCAGCTACTCGGTGGTACCGCGGGTACCCGGTGGCGACATCAAACCCGAGCATCTGATCCTGATCGGGCAGATCGCCCAGGACTTCGGGTTGTACACCAAGATCACCGGCGGCCAGCGCATCGATATGTTCGGCGCGCGGGTGGACCAGTTGCCCGCGATCTGGAAGCGCCTGGTGGACGCCGGCATGGAGTCCGGGCACGCCTACGGAAAAGCCTTGCGCACCGTGAAGAGCTGCGTGGGCAGCGATTGGTGCCGGTACGGACAGCAGGATTCGGTGCAGCTGGCCATCGACCTGGAACTGCGCTACCGGGGGCTGCGGGCGCCGCACAAAATCAAGTTGGGCGTGTCGGGCTGTGCCCGCGAGTGCGCGGAGGCGCGCGGCAAGGACGTCGGCGTGATCGCCACCGAGCAGGGGTGGAACCTCTACGTGGGCGGCAATGGGGGCATGACCCCCCGGCACGCCCAACTGCTGGCCGGCGATCTGGACACCGCGACACTGGTCCGCTATATCGACCGGTTTCTCATGTACTACATCCGCACCGCCGACCGGCTGCAGCGCACCGCGCCGTGGGTGGAAGCACTGGGTCTGGACCACGTGCGGGAGGTGGTCTGCGCCGACTCGCTGGGCCTGGCCGCAGAATTCGAGGCCGCGGTCGAACGTCACGTCGACAACTACAAGTGTGAATGGAAAGGCGTATTGGAGGACCCGGACAAGATGTCGCGGTTTGTGTCCTTCGTCAACGCCCCGGACGCCGTCGACGACACGGTGGTATTCACCGAACGGGCCGGTCGCAAAGTGCCGGTAGTCCTGGGCTTCCCGCGGATCCGCTGAGCAAGGAGAAAACTGATGAGCCGCACCGATATTCGAGTCTGGACCACAGCCTGCGACTACGCGCACCTGATCCCCGGCCGCGGGGTGGGCGTGCTGCTCGACGACGGCAACCAGGCCGCCTTGTTCCGCCTTGACGATGGATCGGTGCATGCCCTGGGCAACGTCGACCCGTTCTCCGGCGCCGCCGTGCTGTCCCGGGGCATCGTCGGTGACCGCGGTGGCCGCGCCATGGTCCAATCACCAATTCTCAAGCAGGCTTTCGCGCTCGACGACGGCAGCTGCCTGGACGACCCCGCGGTGTCGGTGCCGGTCTACCCGGTGCGGCTGACGGCCGACGGTCGCATTCAGATCGGTCGGTTTGCCGCGCGGTTGGCGGCCTAGAACCTCTGGTTCAGTCGATTTTGCCGACGAGGTAACGCTGCATCGTCGGCCCGATCGCGTCGACGACCTGCGACACCGTCATCGAGTGCAACGGCTCAGAACGCACCCCGTAGCGCATGATGCCCAGCCCCACCAGCTGCGAGGCGCACAGCGAAGCCCGAACCGCCACCTTGTCCGCCCCCAGCGTCTTCAGCAGCGGATTGAATACCGGCCCGATGAACATGGACTGCACGATCTCGGCGGTCTTGGCCAGCCCGGTGGACGCGATCGCGCTGGCAGCAAACGGACCCCCGCCGGCCGCATCCCACGTCGTGATGAGCATGTAGAGCGTGCGCCTGCCTACCTGATTGACACTGCCGGTGACGATCCGATCGATGAACTCCGGTGTGGCGAAGGGTAAACGCAGCATCTTCGCCACCGGGTCGAGGAGCCCGCGGGAGGGCTCTTCGTTACGGGCCATGGTGCCAGGATTACCTGGATATCACCAAAGATCAAGCCGCGCCGGTGTGGGGGCGCCCGGTCGGCAGCGCTTTGCGAGCGGCAGCACCCTGCGGAACCGGTTCGCCACCAGGCGGGCCAATCCGGGATGGGTGCTCAGCGGGGGCGTCACCAGGTCAGCGCCGCTGCAGTGCAACCGTTGTTGGAACAGCCCGTCGGCCAGCAGGTAGGACGCGAGCACCACGCGGCGGGCGCCCCGGTGGCGCGCATCGGCGACTGCGTCGGATACCGTCGGTGCGCCGACGGCGGCGAATCCCAACTCGACTGACGACCCGATGAGTGCCGACAACGACGCGGCCGCGCAACGCAGGTCGGCACGGGCCCGGGCGTCGGAGGTACCGGCCGCGGCGAGGATCACCGAATCGCCGGGACGCCAACCGGATTCCTGCAACACCTGGCCCAGCACGGCGACGATCTCCGGACCCGGACCCGGACCCAGAGCCGTGGCGACGGTCACGTGCGGGTGGCCACTGGCCGCGATGTGGGCCGGTAGGTCTGCGCGGACGTGGTAGCCGCGGGACAGGAACGCCGGCACCACGATGACCGGCGGGCAGTCCGGCGACCGGTCGGCCAGCCGCGACAGCACTTCGCTGGGCGTGGGTCCCAACACGTCGACGAACGCGACATGCACGCTGCGGTCCAGGAGTTCACCCACCCGGGCCGCGAGGTCGCCGATCATCGCGACGCCCGCGGACCGGCGGGTGCCGTGCGCCGCCAGGACCAGGTTCATGCGGCGTCGTGTTCGTTGTCGAGGGCCAACCGGTAACCGCGTTTGACTACTGTCGCGACGATGTTTTTGTCGCCCAGTGCAGTTCGCAGCCGCAGTACCGCGGTGTCCACCGCATGGGTGTCGTCGCCGTTGCCCGGTAGCACGCGCAGCAGCTCGGTGCGCGCGACGACGTCGCCGGGGCGATGGGCCAGGGCGCGCAGGATGGCCATTCCCGATCCGGACACCGTTTTGACCGAGCCGTCGACCAGGACGCAGGTGCCCCGGATGTCGACCAGGTGGCCGGCGGCCTGCACGCTGCACGAACCCAATGTCGGCAGCTCCTCGGCGATGTGACGGGCCAAGGCGCCCAGCCGCATCCGTGCCGGCGACGAGGTCGGCACACCCCGCCTGATCAGGGGCCGGGATGTCACCGGGCCGACACACATCGCGTGCACGCCGCTGCGCAGCGCATCGAGCACCTGTTCTTCGATGTCCAGTTCGCGACTGCGTTCCAAAACCGCCGCCGCCGCCGGGGCCGAGGTGAAGCTGACCGCGTCGAACTGGCGCCGCGCGATGCCGGTGACCAACTGGTCCAGATCCCCGCCCAAAGGCGTTGGCTTCCAACGGTATACCCGGATCGGAACCACCTCGGCACCGGCGGCCTCCAGGCCGGCGAGGAATTCGGGGAACGGATCCCACCCGTCGGCGGCACCGTGCAGCTGGATCGCGATGCGTTTGCCGTCCACCCCGGTGTCGAGCAGGTAGTCCAGGACCTCTTGCGAGGACTCGGAATCCGGTGACCACTCCTCGCGCAGTCCGGCTGCGCGCAGCGCCCCGGTCGCCTTGGGCCCGCGGGAGATGACCCGCCCGCGCGACAACGAGTCGAGGAGTTCAGCGGCCAGCCCCCAGCCTTCGGCGGCGGCGACCCAGCCGCGGAAACCGATACCGGTGTGTGCGATCAGGATGTCGGGCGGGTCGGCGATCAGGGACTGGGTGTTGCTGTGCAGTTCATCGTCGTCCGGCAGGGCGATCATGTTGATCGCGGGCGCACTGTAGACCTCGGCCCCGTGTCTGCGCAGCAACGCACACAGCTCCTCGGAACGACGAGCTGAGGTCACGGCAATCCGGTAGCCACTCAGTGGCACAGAAGGCTTCTGGGCCATACCAGTTGTGTATGCCCCGCAAGTTTCCGGGACGTTACCTGGCAATTGCTGCGGCATTGCCCTCACCTGCGTTCTCGGTCACAGCCGCCGGAACCGCGGTGGCCGGACGTCGCACGTACATCGCCCAGGTGAGCCACGCGGCCACCGCATAGCAGACCAGAAAAGCCCAGTAGGCCAGCGTTTCGCTGCCGGTGCGCAGGTAGGACTCGCGCAGTGCCAGGTTGATGCCCACGCCGCCGAGTGCGCCGACCGCGGCGCAGAACCCGATCAGCGATCCCGACATGGCGCGGGACCATTCGCGGCGGTTGGCCTCGCTCACCTCCAGTGCGCGGCTGCGTGCCTCGAAGATCGAGGGGATCATCTTGAACACCGAGCCGTTTCCCATGCCCGCCAGAATGAACAGCGCCAGGAAGCCCGACACATAGCCGGCCACCATGAAAGTGTCTGTACTGGACTGGTTTTCGGAACGACTGCTGAGCGTCACCAGTGCACCGGCGGCCAGCATCATGCCGCCCAGCACGGCCAGGGTGACCCGGCCGCCGCCGATGCGATCGGACAACCGGCCCCCGTAGATGCGTGCCAGCGAACCCAACAGCGGTCCGACGAAGGCGATTTGCGCGGCGTGCAGCGAAGCGTGCCGGGCGGTTTCGCCGTGGTGTTCGAAGTTGACCTGCAACACCTGACCGAACGTGAACGCGAACCCGATCCACGAACCGAAGGTGCAGATGTAGAGCAGCGAGATCACCCAGGTGTGCCGGACGAAGAGCACAGCCCCCATGGTCTTTACCTGTACGCCGTGTTCGACGCTGTCCATCGACAAGGTCGCGGCGACACCCACGATCGCCAGCAGCACCAGGTAGATCGCACATACCCAGTACGGTGCCTGGTGACCGGCCGTGGCCAGGGCGAGCAGCCCGACGAGCTGGATCACCGCCACGCCGAGGTTGCCGACTCCGGCGTTGACCGCCAGCGCCGCACCCTTGAGGCGCTGCGGATAGAACACGTTGACGTTCGCCAGCGATGCCGCGTAGTTGCCGCCGCCCAGTCCGGTCAGTGCCGCGCACACCACGTACGGCCACAGCGGCAGGCCCGGATTGGCCAGCAACACGATGGTGGCCGCGGTCGGTATCAGCAGCACAAAGGCCGAGAACGCGGTCCAGTTGCGGCCACCGAATCGGGCGATCCCCAACGTGTAGGGGATGCGCGCACAGCCGCCGGCCAGGGTCGCTGTCGCGCCCAGGAGCAGCTTGTCCCCGGCCGAGAAGCCGTAGACCGCTGTGGGCATGAACAGGACCATCACCGACCACAGCGACCATATCGAGAAGGCGACGTGGTCACCGGCCATGGTGCACAGCAGATTGCGGCGAGCGACCGCTTTGTCGCCGGCTTCCCACGCCGTGACGTCTTCAGGATTCCAGTCGGTGAGGTGATGCTCGCGACCCATCAGGATGTGCACCTTTCCAGGCGCACGTGGCGGCGCCGTCAGCTCAAGAGGCTTGCGCCGCTGTCGGTTTCGATGCTCACATCGGTGGCGTAAACCAGTCAACTCCACAGGGCCGATATCGCCTGAAAGTTGAGTCTCAGTTCTCTGGCAGGACACTGATAGTCCGAGCGACGTCGCTATACATAGGCCAGGCCCGCGCGCGGGTGACCAGTGGCCCGAAGGGGCTTGCGGACGTAGGCCACCCAGGTCAGCAGTGCGGCACCGACGTAGAACACGACGAAGACCCAGCAGGCTGACGTGGCGGTGCCGCTGCTCAGATACGACTGGCGCAGAGCCAGATTGACGCCCACCCCGCCCAGCGCGCCGATGGCCCCGGCGAAACCGATCAGGGCACCCGACATGGAGCGCGACCACTGGCGGCGCTGCGTCTCGGCGAGCGAAAGGGAATGGCTGCGCGCTTCGAAGATCGACGGAATCATCTTGTAGACCGAGCCGTTGCCGATTCCGGACAGGATGAACAGGGCGACGAAGCCCATGACGTAGCCGGCCATCACCGCCGACGGCACAGGTCCATGGCGGTGTGCGCCGAAAGTGCTGACACTGACCAGGATTCCGGCGGCCAGGATCATCGCGCAGAAGACACCCAGGGTTACCCGCCCGCCGCCGACGCGGTCGGCCAGCCGGCCGCCGTACACGCGGGACAGCGAGCCCAATAGTGGCCCCAGGAAGGCGATCTGGGCCGAGTGCAGGGCAGCCTGGGCGGTGCTCTGCCCGCCGGCGACGAAGTTGATCTGCAACACCTGGCCGAAAGCGAAGGAGAAGCCGATGAAGGAACCGAAGGTGCCGATGTACAGCAGCGCGATTGCCCAGGTGTGCGGTTCGGCCAGCACCGCACGCATGGTGTGCATCTCGATGCTGAACTGGGTCACATTGTCCATGTACAGGGCCGCGCCGATGCCTGCGACGCCCAGCAATACCAGGTAGATCGCACATACCCAATAGGGCTCGCGGTCGCCGACCGAGGCGATCACCAGGAGTCCGACCAGCTGGATCATCGGGACGCCGAGGTTGCCACCGCCGGCGTTCAGGGCCAGCGCCCAGCCCTTGAGCCGCTGCGGATAGAACGCGTTGATGTTGGTCATCGACGAGGCGAAGTTGCCGCCACCGAGGCCGGCCAACGCGGCGCACACCAGATACGGCCACAGCGGTAGACCTGGGTGGGCCAGCAACACGATGCTGCCGACGGTGGGGACCAGCAACACCAGCGCGGAGAAGATGGTCCAGTTGCGGCCGCCGAATCTGGCGGTGGCAAAGGTGTAGGGAAACCGCAGGCAGCCGCCCACCAAGGTCGCGGTGGCGCCCAGCAGGAATTTGTCGCCCGCGGAGAAGCCGTACACCGAGGCGGGCATGAACAGCACCATCACCGACCAGATGGACCAGACGGAGAAGCCGACGTGTTCGGCGGCCACCGACCAGATCAGGTTGCGGCGCGCGACGTGCTTGTTGCCGGCTTCCCACGCCGCCACGTCCTCGGGATCCCAGTCGGAAAGGGTGTGTGAACGGCGCGTGAGCTTGGCGAACACGAAGGACTCCTTATGGCTTGACCTGTTGCAGACCTGGTCGCCACGCTAGAAATCCTTTGTTGCCCGGGCGCTTCCCGCAGTGACCCCGGGCGGTGAACTTCCGCTCACCATCGTGCCGGTGACCGTGTGAGGACTACCAGACGTCGCCGTCGCGCCAGTCGCACATCAGCTCAGCGGAGGTGTCCAGGGTCACACTCACCGGCAGCACAAACACCGTGCCGTCGTCGTCAGGTGTGCGGGTCGGACCCGCGGGGGCCAGCACCGACGTCGGACCGAGCCACGGCGCCCAGCCGCGGGCGGCATACAGTCCGCGAGCCGCGAGGGTCGAGCTCAGCGCACCGAGCTGGTAGGCGCCGCGCAGCACCTGCTCGGCGCCGTCCAGCAGGGCCGTCACCAGGCCCTTGCCACGCCAATCCTCGCGTACCGCAACAGCTTCGAGGTAGCCGCAGCGCAACGCGCGGTCCCGGTAGAGCAACCGGCGCTGCACCACCGCGGCGTGCGCGATGATCGCGCCGTGGTGCCAGATCAATGCGTGCATGCCACCCAGCGCGTGTTCCCAGTCGGTCTCGGCGAAGTCACCGTCGAATGCCTCGGTGACCATCCGGCAGGCGCTGTGCCGGGTTCTGTCGTCGAGATCAGCGGTGTGGACCAGGCGTGCGGTGTGCACCGTCCTTGTCTACCAGGATCCAGCCGCCGTCACGACCGGGGCCGCGCCCAGTGCAGACGTACGTACTGGCCGGGCCGCACCTGGGCGACCTTGTCGATGTCCTCGTCGACCACGACGCCGACCACCGGGTAACCGCCGGTGATCGGGTGATCGGGACCCAAGATGACCGGTAATCCGTTGGGCGGCACCTGGATTGCGCCACGGGTGGTGCCCTCGCTGGGCAGCTGCCGGTCCGGCCAGCGGTGCGCTATGGGGCGACCCTCGAGGCGCATGCCCACCCGGTCGCTGCGATCCGAGACCATCCAGACGGTGTGCACCAGGGCGTCGGGATCGACGAACCAGTCGTCCCGCGGCCCGGGCACCACCATGACGTCGACCAGGTGGTTGTCGATCGCTGCGACGGGCGCCTGGTCGAGCTCGGGGTAGTCGTCGGTGTGTTCGCCGACCGGCACCACGTCGCCGGCCTGCAGCGGCAGCGGCCCGATCGCCGACATCACGTCGTAGCTGCGCGAGCCCAGCACCGGTGTGACGCAGATGCCCCCGCGCACCGCCAGATAGGTGCGAAGGCCTGTCCGCGGAGTGCCCAGCGAGATCACCTCGCCATCGCGTACATGCTGAATGCTGTTGGTGCCGAATACTTTTCCGTTTACCGTCGGCTCGGTGTCGGCGCCGGTCACGGCGATGTCCAGGTCGCCGCCGCGCACCCGGGCCGAGAAGCCGCCGAAGGTGACTTCGACGGTGGCCCGGTCGTCGGGGTTGGCGACCAGCCGGTTCGCCAGGGTATGGGACCGACGGTCAGCGGCCCCGGAGCGGCCGACGCCGAGGTGGGCCAGCCCGGCCCGGCCGAGGTCCTGGATGACCGCCAGCGGCCCGGTGCGCAGGATTTCCAGGGTGGTGTCCGTGTCCATGCCGACCTCCGTCACACGGCCCGGAACCGGACCCACGTGCCCGGGGTGAGCAGGGCCGGGTCCGGTCGGTCGATGTCCCACAGCACCGCATCGGTGCGACCGATGAGTCGCCACCCGCCGGGCGATCGCCGCGGGTAAACCGCGCTGAATTGGCCGGCCAGTCCCACCGATCCGGCCGGGACCGCGGACCGCGGTTCCGGGCGTCGCGGTACCCGCAGCCGTTCGTCGCCACCGATCAGGTAGGCGAACCCGGGTGCAAATCCGCTGAAGCCCACCCGCCACCGGGTGCTGGTGTGGGCGTCGATCACCTGGGCCGCGCTGAGCCGGGTGAGTTCGGCGACCTCGGCCAGATCGGGTCCGTCGTAGCCGACGTCGATGACGACTTCGCGCGTCGCCTGGTGCGGGTGCGGCTGCGCGCCAGGTGTGATGCGCAGCGTGCGTAACCGCTGCCGGGTGATCGCCTGCCGCCGCGGCCCGTCGAGCTTGACCAGCACCGTGGTCGCGGCCGGGACGACGTCGACGACACCGGGCAGCCGCGCCGCACGCAGTGCCTCGGCCCACGCCAAAACGTCAGCGGTGCAAGCACATTGCACCAGCAACGCCTGGTCGCCGTAGTCCACCACGGCGTCGGGCAGGTCGCGGTCCCCCTCGATGGTAGTGATCTCCATCACAGTCATAATTCGACGGTAACGCCGCCGCCGGGCACTCGGCACTGAATGTGGAGCACTGCCAGAGGTGCCTTAGCGAATACTCAATCAGCCCAGGATTTTACCGAGCTGCGGGGGAAGTTGATCGGCGACGACGGGATAACTCAGCGGCGACGCAAACGCGATGGCGCCGGCCAGGTCCTTGCCGGTGAAGAGATGGCGCTGGCGGGCGGTGTTCTGCGCTGCCGCCACCTCGGGATCGGCCAGAATCGCCTGCTGTTCCTCCGGACTCTCCGTGCACCAGATCACCACATCGGCTGAATCGAGCACGTCCTTGATGTGATCGCGGGGGATCAGCGCGCGGTGGTCGGTGGTGTACGCCTTGATGCCGTCGGAGATGACCAGGCCCATCTGGGTGAGGAAGTCGGTGCGCCAGCCTTCCGCGGTCGCCACCACCGTGCCCTGCCACATCCGGCCCTGCATCAGCAGCGCCTTCCTGCCCTTCCAGGAGGGATTCTTCTGGCCGACATCGGTGAACCCGGCCTTGACGGCGTCCACCAACGACTTCATCTGGTCGGCCTGGAAGACGGCCTGACCGATCGCGGCGGCCTGGTCCTGCCACGGCTCGAAGAACGCGTCGCCATCGGACTGCGCGATAGTCGGGGCGACGGCCGACAGCTTCTGATAGGTGTCGGCGTCCAGGCCCGCGTTGGTCGCCACGATCAGGTCGGGCTTGAGTGCGGCGATCTGATCGACCTGAATCCCGTTGTCCAGGGTCAGCACGGCGGGCTGCGCCGCGCCGAGTTTGGGTTGGGCCCACGGCCAGACCGCGAAGGGCTGATCACCGAACCAGTTGGTCACCGCGATGGGCACCACACCCACCGCCAGCAGATCGTCCTGCTCGGTGTAGCCCGCGCTGACCACCCGCTTCGGCGGCTCCTTGACGACGGTCTCGCCGAACAGGTGGGTGACGGTGACCGACCCGCCCCCGGGGGTGCCCGGCTTCGGCTTCGGGTCCGAACACGCCGCGAGCAGCCCGGACGCCGCGGCAACCTGCAGGAATCCGCGTCGACTCAGCCCGGTCACAGCGTGAGAGTAGCGCGTGTCTTACCCGGCCGTCAGTCGCGTGGCCGCTGCTTGGGCGTGTGTCCCACCCAGGGGGAGTAGTCGGCGATCAGTTCCTCCTGCGGCGGGCGGGCCGCGGCGGGCACGTGCTGCAGGTTGATCCGGATCCGGTACCAGATCGAGCTGGGTCCGCGCATCCCGTCGACCAGGACGTCGGCGGGCTGCAGAAGTTCAGCCGCGGCCGGATGGCGGGCGCGCCAGGTGTCCAGGGCGGCCATCGCCTCGTCCCGGGTCTTGGTCCGGGCGACCTCTATCAGCGGCATCACCGACTGCCGCCGGCCGCTCTTGCCGGCGCCCCTGGGTGCTTTCTCCGGTGGACCGAGCTCGTCGGCCAGGGCCAGCAGCTTGTCCAGGCCGCCCTTCGCATCGTCCATGCCGGCCCAGGGATCGCCCTGCGCGGCAAACCGATCCGGGACGGTACGCATGGTGAACCGCTCGGGCCGACAATCGGCGACCTCGTCCCAGCGCAGCGGCATGGACACCCGGGCATCGGGGGTGGCACGCACCGAATACGCCGAGGCGACCGTGCGGTCCTTCGCGTTCTGATTGAAGTCGACGAACACGCCTTCGCGTTCCTCTTTCCACCACCGGCTGGTCGCCAGGTCGGGCACGCGGCGTTCGACTTCGCGGGCCACGGTCTGCGCGGCCAACCGCACTTTGGCGAACGGCCAGTGTGGGTGGATCCGGGCGTAGATGTGAAAACCCCGCGACCCGGAGGTCTTGGGCCACGCGGTCAGACCGTGGTCTTCGAGCACCTCGCGTGCCACCAGCGCCACATCGACGATGCCCGACCAGGACACCCCGGGCATCGGATCCAGGTCGACGCGCAGCTCGTCGGGATGATCGAGATCGTCGGCCTGCACCGGATGCGGATTGAGATCCACGCAGCCCAGGTTGACCACCCACGCCAGACCGGCGGCGTCGTGGATGACCGCCTCGTCGGCGGAGGTGCCCGAGGCGTAACGCAGGGTGGCCACGTCCACCCAGTCCGGTCGGTTGGCGGGAGCGCGTTTCTGGAACACCGCCTCCTCGGTGATGCCCTTGACGAACCGCTTGAGGATCATCGGCCGACCCCGCACGCCACGCAGGGCGCCGTCGGCCACGCTCAGGTAATACCGGACCAGCTCGATTTTGGTGATGCCCGGGTCGGGAAACACGACCTTGTCCGGGTGGGTGACGGTGACCGGGCGGCCGCTCACTTCCAGCGACACGGGTTTGGTCATGGAAATTGATGGTAATTCGGGGGAAACCACTGGTCGCATTGCGACCTCCGTCACATATGGTGAGGACCATGCCTAGCCTGAGCGATGTACCCGGGTCCGGAAAACTTCAGCAGTACGTGGAACGCGGCGCAGCCGAACTGCATTACGTGCGCAAGATTTTTGAATCGGGCGCATTCCGGCTGGAACCGCCGCAGAACTATGCCGCGCTGGCCACCGGCCTGGTCAAATGGGGCGAGTTCGGCATGTTGCCCGCCCTGAATGCCGCCCGCACCCCGGACCGCGCGGCGTGCATCGACGAAGACGGCGAATTCAGCTTCAAGGAACTCGACGATGCCGCGCACGCCGTCGCCAACGGCTTGATCGACAAAGGCGTCAAAGCCGGCGACGGCGTCGCGATCCTGGCCCGCAACAGCCGCTGGTTCCTCGTCGCCTACTTCGGTGCGGCCCGCGTCGGTGCCCGCATCATCCTGTTGAACAGCGAGTTCTCCGGGCCACAGGTCAAAGAGGTCTCCGAGCGCGAAGGCGCCAAGATCATCATCTACGACGACGAGTACACCAAGGTGGTCAGCAAGGCCAAGCCGGAGCTGGGCTTCCTGCGGGCGCTGGGCACCAACCCGGACAGCGACGAGGACTCCGGTAGCGAGGACGAGACGCTGGCCGACCTGATCGAGCGCAGCAGTAAGGATCCGGCGCCGAAGGCCGCCAAGCACGCCTCGATCATCATCCTGACCAGCGGCACCACCGGCACCCCGAAGGGCGCCAATCGCAGCACGCCGCCGACGTTGGCCCCGGTGGGCGGCATCTTGTCGCACGTCCCGTTCAAGGCCAACGAGATCACCTCGCTGCCGGCGCCGATGTTCCACGCGCTGGGATTCCTGCATGCCACCATCGCGATGTTCCTGGGCTCCACGCTGGTGCTGCGCCGCAAGTTCAAGCCGCCGCTGGTGCTCAAGGACCTGGAGAAGCACGGCGCGACCGCCATGGTGGTGGTGCCGGTGATGTTGACGCGGCTGCTCGACGCGATCGAGGAGATGGACGAGAAGCCGGACCTGTCGAAGCTCAAGATCATCTTCGTGTCCGGGTCGCAGCTCGGTGGGGAACTGGCCAGCCGCGCGCTGAAGGATTTCGGTCCGGTGATCTACAACATGTACGGGTCCACCGAGATCGCGTTCGCCACCATCGCCGAGCCCAAGCACCTGGAGAAGAACCCGGCCACGTGCGGTCCGGTGGTCAAGGGCGTCAAGGTCAAGATCCTCGACGACAACGGCAAGGAGAAGCCGCAGGGCGAGGTCGGGCGGATCTTCGTCGGCAACGCGTTCCCGTTCGAGGGCTACACCGGCGGCGGCCATAAGGAGATCATCGACGGCCTGATGTCCTCGGGCGACGTCGGCTACTTCGACGAAGAAGGCCTGCTCTTCGTCAGCGGCCGCGACGACGAGATGATCGTCTCCGGCGGCGAGAACGTGTTCCCGGCCGAGGTCGAGGACTGCCTCAGTGGACATCCGGAGGTGGTGGAAGCTACCGCGATCGGTGTCGAGGACAAAGAGTACGGGCACCGGCTGCGCGCCTTCGTGGTCAAGAAGGACGGCTCCGACGTCGACGAGGACACCCTCAAGAAGCACGTCAAAGAGGAGTTGGCCCGCTACAAGGTGCCGCGGGAGGTCATCTTCCTCGACGAGCTGCCGCGCAACCCCACCGGCAAGATCCTCAAGCGCGAGCTGCGCGAGCTGGACGTCGACGACAAGGACGAGGCCAAGGACAAGGCCAAGGACCTGGACGAGAAGTCCGATAAGAAGGGCTCGGAGAAGGGTTCGGACAAGGACTCCGCGGACGGCGACAAAGCCGAGGGCGACGAGGCAACGGACGACAAGGCCGACGACGACAAGGCCGACGAAGACCAGGCCGAGGACGACAGGGCCGAAGACGACAAGGCCAAAGCCGAGTGACGCTGCGGCGTTGCGAGTGAAGGCACGGCGGGAAATTCGGCGCAAAATCCCGCCACCTGTTCACCCCGGACGCCGTAGCTTCACGCTCGAATGGGAGTGTCCCCAAGTCGTTACGGGTCGCGGGGCAGGCCGAGCAGCCGCTCGGCGATGATGTTCAGCTGGACCTCCGAGGTGCCGCCGTAGATGGTGGTGGCCCGGCTGGACAACAGATAGTCGCCCCACTTGCCTTGCGGCTGTTCAGGATCGGCGATCGCCGCATCCGAGCCGAAGGACGACACCGCGAATTCGGCGTAGCCCTGGCCGGTGCGCATCGAGAGCAGTTTGGATATCGCGGCCGAGGGCATGGCATCGCCGCCCGCCAACGTCAGCAGCGTGGAGCGCAGGTTGAGCACCTTGGCGGCGTGCCCTTCGGCGATCAGCTGACCGGCTCGCTGCCGGGCGGCCTGGTCGAAGTGGCCGTCGCGCACGAACTCGACGAACGCCGGCAGGCTGGCCAAGAAGTTCAGGTCGCTGCCGCCGATCGAAACCCGTTCGGCGGTAAGGGTATTGCGGCTGACCTCCCAGCCCCGGTTCACCTCGCCCAGTACGCACTCGTCCGGCACGAAGACGTCGTCGATGTAGACGGTGTTGAAGAACTCCTGCCCGGTGAGCTCACGCAGCGGTGTGACCGTCACGCCTTCGCTTTTCATGTCCAGCAGGAAATAGGTGATGCCGTTGTGCTTCGGCGCGCTGGGGTCGGTGCGCGCCAGCAGCGCACCCCACTGCGAGAACTGCGCCGCCGTGGTCCAGATCTTCTGGCCGGTGATGCGCCAACCACCGTCGACCCGGGTCGCCTTCGTCGACAACCCGGCCAGATCGGAGCCCGCGCCGGGCTCGGAAAACAGCTGGCACCAGACCATTTCGCCGCGGAAAGTGGGCGGCAGGAACTGCTGCTGCTGTTTTTCGGTGCCGAACGCGACGATCGACGGGATGATCCACGCGGCGATGCCGACCTGCGGCCGTTTCACCCGCCCGGCGGTGAACTCCTGGGCGATGATCACTTGCTCTACGGGGCTGGACGCCCGGCCCCACGGCTTGGGCAGATACGGCAGCACCCAGCCGGCCTCGGCGATCGCGACGGTGCGTTCCGCGCGGTCCATGTCCTTGAACGCGGCCACCTCGGCCCGGATCTCGGCACGCAACTGCTCGGTTTCCGGGTCCAGATCGATGTCCACCGCCCGCATTCCAGTGGTGGTGGCGGTGTCCACCACCCGCTGCGGGTACTCCGAGATGCGGCCGAAACCGGCGGCCAGCAGCAGTGCCCGGCGGTAATAGACGTTGGTGTCGTGCTCCCAGGTGAACCCGATGCCGCCGTGCACCTGGATGCAGTCCTGGGTGCACCGCTGCGCAGCGGCCGGTGCCAGGGTCGCCGCCACCGCCGCGGCGAACGGGACGTGCTCGTCGGCACCGTCCAGGGCGCGTGCTGCGTCCCACACCGCCGCCGTGGCGCGTTCGGTGTCGGCCATCATCTCCGCGCACTTGTGCTTGATGGCCTGGAACTGACCGATCGGCCGGCCGAACTGTTCGCGGATCTTGGCGTAGCCGGAGGCGGTGTCGGTCGCCCAGCGCGCCACGCCCACCGCCTCCGCGGACAGCAGCGTGGTCATCAGCGCGTGGGCGGTGGTCATGCTCAGGTTGCCCAGCACCACGTCGTCGCCGACCTCGACGGCGTTGGCCCGCACGTGGGCGATGGGACGCAGCGGGTCGATGCTCGCCACCGGCTCGATCTCGAGCTGATCGGACCGCAGCACCACCCACTCTTCGCCGCTGTCGATGGCTACCGGCAGCACCAGGATGGCGGCCTGTGCGGCGGCGGGTACGGCGCGCACTTCGCCACGGATCACCAGGCCGTCGCCGTGCCGCGTTGCGGTCAGGCTCGAATCCAGCGCGTAGGCGGCGATGGCCGCCCCGCTGGCCAGCTCGGTGAGCACAGCCGCCTTGGGATCGTGCGCGGCGATCAGCGCACTGGCGATCGCCGACGGCACGAACGGCCCGGGTACTGCGCCGTAGCCGAACTCGGCGAGCACGATGGCCAGCTCCAGGACACCGAAGCCCTGGCCGCCGACCGCTTCAGCAAGGTGCACTCCCTGCAGACCCTGGTCCGCGGCGGCCTGCCAGTACGGGGGCGGGTTGGAAACCGGAGTTTCCATGGCCTCGTGCAGCACCTCCGACGGCGCCACCCGCGCCACCAGGGACCGCACCGAGTCGGCCAGGTCTTGATGTTCAGGGCTGATTGCGATCGGCATTGGTCGCCTTCCCGTGCGCGGTTTCTACCAAGCTAACAACCGGTCGGTTGGGTGGATCTCACGGCCAGCGTTTGGCGATCCAGTCCGCGATGGTGTCGGCCTGCTCATCGCGGGCACCGGGCGTGGTGAAGTAGTGGTCGCTGTCGATAGCGACGCGTGTCTTGTCGGTTGCGGCCAGCGCGTCGTAGATGCGACCCGCATCCGAGGGGAAGACGCCGGTGTCGGCCTCGGCGTTGATCACCAGCGCCGGACAGGTGATGCGGGCCAGGTGCGGCTCGGCGCGGGTCTGCGCCACCCGCAGGCTCCACATGCCCAGCCAATTACGCAGCGTGGTGGCCGCGGCGATGCCCCGCGCGGAGCGATTGGCCTTCGCCGGGGTACCGGCATAGCACGAATTCGCCTGCCGCTTGGTCGGTTCGATACTCGGGTCAACCATGCGCGGATCGGCCCAGGTGCGCTGCACGGTGAACGGGCGATCCGAAAAGCCTGCGGCGCCAACACGTTTGAGCTCGGACTCGGCCCAGCCGGTGATCGCGTGGTTGCGCGCCACCTGAGCGGCCCGGTAGCGCTCGACGAACTCCGCTGAATACGGCGGCCCGTTGTTCTCGTCGAACAGGTCCAGATCGGGATCGGTTGCGACGGGATCGTTTTCGTCGACGACGGCACCGTCCATCCAGGCGGTCAGCACATCCGGGCGGCCCGGGTGGGCCGCGGTGGCGACGTAGCCGTCGGCGGCGGAGAGTTCGGTGACACCGGCGGCGGGCCGCATGCCCGGCAGCGGAGTCACATTCGGATCCACCGCCTGGGACTGATAGGCCGCCATCAGTGACCCGCCACCTGAGTTGCCCAGTAGCACCACGGTGTCCACTCCGGCTTCGTCGCGCAGCCAACGCACCCCCACCCCGATGTCGACGAGTGCGTGGTCGAGCACGAAGCTGCTTTCGAAACCCCGAAACCTGGTGTTCCAGCCCAGGAACCCGATGCCGCGGGCGGCCAGGTATTCGGCGATGTAGTGCTCGGCGAAGTCGATCTGGTAGTGCGTCGCGATCATCGCCACTTTCGGACGGTGGCCGGCGGCGTGGTGGTAGAGGCCCTGGTAGGGATGACCGCCGGCGCCGGCCCGCGCTCCGGTGGGGGACGTCAGTCCGAGGAACTCGCGGACGATCTCACTCAAGAGCGGTCCTTCTCGCTGTAGATGGCGCGATAGTAGATGTTGGCCAGCGTCCGGATGCACGCCTCGTCGTCCGGAACCTGGTGACGGGTCAGCTGGATGTAGCAGAACTGGTTGAACATCGCCACAATCGCCTCGGCGATGAGTTGCGGATCGTCGTCGGGGCAAAACCCTTGCTGCTGAGCACGTCTGACCGACTCGGCAATGAATGAAAGCGGGATGGAACACATTTCGGCCCAATGCCGCGCGAAATCCTCGCTGACCATCGCCAACTGGGAGACGCTGATCACTTCTGCCAACCGGTGCCGGTAGGTGTGCCAGTGCGCGGCGGCCGCCTGGTGGGCACGGTCGCGGTCCGACAGGCCGTGCTCGGTCACCGCCATGGCCCGCTCGTTGGCCTCGTCCCGGAAGCGCAGCGCCCACTGGCGCACCATCGCTTCCTTGGAGTCGTAGTAGTTGTAGAACGACGCCGCCGAGCGTCCGGCCTCGGTGGTGATGTCGGCGATGGTCGTCGCCAGAATTCCTTTGCGCGCGATCACTTTTCGGGCTGCGGCATCGATGGCGGCCTGGGTCCGCCGGCCGCGGTCGGTGGGGTACTGGGGACCTGCCTGTTGCGCCGCCGTCACCAGCACCTCCCCGGAACCTGAATCTGATGTTAGATTCAGGTCTGGATCTTAGGTAGGGAGACGCATCATGATCAAGCCGAACAACCCCAACACCGAATTCGAACTCGGCGGGATCAACCACGTCGCGCTGGTGTGCTCGGACATGGCGCGCACGGTGGACTTCTACAGCAACGTGCTGGGCATGCCGCTGATCAAGTCGCTCGACCTGCCCGGGGGTGCCGGCCAGCACTTCTTCTTCGACGCCGGCAACGGCGACTGCGTCGCGTTCTTCTGGTTCGCCGAGGCCGCCGACCGGGTCCCGGGACTGAGCTCGCCCGGAGCGCTGCCGGGCTTGGGTGACATCACCAGCGCGGTGAGCACCATGAACCACCTCGCGTTCCACGTGCCGGCAGAGCAGTTCGATGCCTACCGGCAGCGGCTGAAGGACAAAGGCGTGCGGGTCGGACCGGTGCTCAATCACGACGAGAGCCCTATGCAGGTTTCGGCGACCGTGCATCCCGGCGTGTACGTACGCTCCTTCTACTTTCTGGATCCCGACGGCATCATGCTGGAATTCGCTTGCTGGGTCAGGGAATTCAACGAGGCGGACACGCCGGCGGTGCCCCGGACGGCGGCCGACCGCCGCCCGCCGGTGACGGCCGGGGTGGTATGAGCGAGGCCGCTCAGGTGGCGGCGTCGGCTCGTCCCGACAGTCCGTACAGGCTGGGGTGGGTCAGTTCGCCGACCAGCAACGTCAGTTGATCGACCAGTTCGTCCGGGTCGAGGCGGACGTCACCGGTCAGCCAGGCGCTGATCGCCTGCCCGACCCCGCCCACCGCGAAGTGGGCACCCATCTTGATGCGCTCGTTGGCGCCGATGTGCAGGGCGGTCGTCGCATGGTGACCGGACAGCAGTGCGAACAGGGCGGTGGACTCCGCTCGTTTGCGGATGACGACAGGGTCGGTGAGTTTGTTGCTGAAGATCAACCGGCCGATCCGGGCGTCGCCGGCGATTGTGCGCACGATGGTGCTCAGCCCGACCCGGGTCTGTTGCTGTATGGGTGCAGTGAGTACCGCGGCCTGCGTCTGTGCCGCGAGGTCGGCGATGATCCAGTCGAACACCGCGCCAATGAACTCGTCTTTGTCAGTGAAGTTCTCGTAGAAGTAGCGGGTGGCGACACCCGCCCGTTGGCAGATACCGCGCACCGTCACCGCGGACAGGTCTTGCTGATCTGCACCGAGCAGATCGAGACCGGCTGTCAGCAATTTCTGGCGTCGCTCGGCGAACCGAGCTGCCGCCCCGACGCCGCGGTACGGCCGGGCGGGCACCCCCCCACTATCCGAAGCCATCAGTTCATATTGACACCGCGGCCAGGTACCGACAAATATCTGGAAACACGGGTACGCACAATTAGCGGACCCCGCGGGACCGGAAAGGTCGTGGAATGGCCATCCTCGAAGGGGTAGCTAAGCCCCTGCAACACGTCGAGCGGACCATCGCGGAGCCGGCTCGCAGGGATCGAAGATCCGTCCCTAAGCGCCGGCCGGGCATCGACGAAGGCATGATGGGCGTCGCGCTGCTGGCTGGACCGGCCAACGTGATCATGCAGCTGGCGCGGCCCGGAGTCGGCTACGGCGTGATGGAGAGCCCGGTCGACAGCGGGCGGGTAGATCTGCACCCGATCAAGCGGGCCCGCACCACATTCACCTATCTGGCGGTTGCCACCGCCGGCAGTGACAGCCAGAAGGCGGCCTACCGGCGCGCGGTCAACCGGGTACACGCCCAGATTCGCTCGGCACCGGACAGCCCGGTGCAGTACAACGCCTTCGATCCGAACCTGCAGCTGTGGGTGGCTGCCTGCCTGTACAAGGGCGCGGTGGATGTGCACCGCACGTTCGTCGGGGAACTGAGCGAAGCCGACGCCGAGCGTCATTACCGCGAGGGCATGAACCTGGGCACCACGTTGCAGGTGCCGCCGGAGATGTGGCCGGCCGACCGGGCCGCTTTTGACCGGTATTGGCAGGAATCACTGGAGCTGGTGCACATCGACGACGCGGTACGGGAGTACCTGTACCCGATCGCCGTCGCGCGCCTGAAGAAGTTGCCCCTGCCGGGCGTGGTGACCGCGCTCCCGGAAAGTCTCGCGTTGCTGATCACCACCGGATTCCTGCCGCAGAAGTTCCGGGACGAGATGGGCTTCCCGTGGGACCGCACCCGGCAACTGCTGTTCGACCAGCTGATGACGGTGGTGCGCATCGGCAACGGATTGCTGCCGCGCGTCGTCCGGCAGTTCCCGTTCAACGTGTTGCTGTGGGATCTCGACCGCCGAATCAAGGCCGGTCGTCCCCTGGTGTAGCCGGCCGTCGGCCCCACGGCAGGAACGCGGACGTCGACGCCTGCCGGTCGGCGACGAATACCGCCTGACGCACGCTGCGCAGGACTTGCGCAGGGCGCGCATATGGTGTCGAATGGCCGATAATGAAAACCATATTCATCAACATGGTTGGCTGATGCATGTCTTGGATGGCGTCACCCCCTGAGGTGCACTCGACGTTGCTCAGCAGCGGGCCCGGACCGGGACCGTTGTTGTCGGCCGCCGCGGCGTGGACGGCGCTGAGCACCGAGTACACCGCGGTGGCCGACGAACTCGTGGCCACCCTGGCAGCGGTGCAGGGCGGGGCCTGGGAGGGGCCGAGTGCCGCGCAGTATGTCGCCGCCCACGCGCCCTACGTGGCCTGGCTGACGCAGGCCGGTGCCGACAGCGCCAGCGCCGCCGCCCAGCACGAGACGGCGGCGGCCGCGTACACCACCGCGTTGGCCGCCATGCCCACGCTGGTGGAGCTGGCGGCCAATCACGCGATACACGGCGTGCTGGTCGCGACCAACTTCTTCGGGATCAACACCATCCCGATCGCGCTCAACGAGGCCGACTACGCGCGGATGTGGGTGCAGGCGGCCACCACCATGGCGACCTATGACGCCCTCTCGGGTGCGGCAGCGGCGGCGACGCCAGTGACGTCGCCGGCGCCGGAGATCGTGCACGACGAGCACGAGCACGAGGACGAAGACGGCCACGAACACGAGGGGGAGGAGGGCCACGAGGGTCACGAGCACGGCGACCCGACCCAATTGGACTTCCTCGTCGCGGACTTGCTGCGCGCGCTGACCAACGGCCAGATCAACTGGGACCCGCTCGAGGAGACCCTCAACGGGGTCCACATGCATGACATCACCGACGCGACCCAGCCCATCTGGTGGGTCGCCCGTTCCCTGGAGTTCGGTCAGCAGTTCGAAACCTTCGTCCAGCAGCTGTTCACCAATCCCGCGGGGGCGCTGGAATACGTCGTCGAGCTCGCCGAATTCGATTGGCCGACGCACCTTGCGCAACTTGCGCCGTTGCTACAGTCGCCGCAGTTGCTGGCGGCCGCAATGGGTAGCGCCGTGGCCAACCTGGGTGCGACCACCGGTTTCGCCGGGCTCGCGGGGCTCGGTGCCATTCCAGCCCCCGTCGTCGCCGCGATCGTCCCCCCGGTCGCCGCCGCGCCGGTACTGCCGGCCGTCGGCACCGCGGCCCCGTCCGTCGTCGCATCGGCGCCCGCGTCGGCCGCCCCGGCACCTACCACCGCGACGGCAACAGCCACGGTCACCAGTGCCCCGTCGGCGCCCCCGCCGGCTCCGGTCGCCGGCGGCGGCTTCCCCTTCCTGGTGGGCGGGGGACCCGGCGTCGGGTTCGGCTCCGGTATGAGTGCCGGTGCCTACGCCAGCAGAAAAGCGTCAGAGCCCGATGCGGCTGTCGTGGCCGCGGCCGCGGCGGCACGCGAGCAGGCGCGCCGGCAGCGGCGCCGACGGACGGCGCTGCACGAACACGGCAACGAATTCGCCGACATGAATGTCGACGTCGACCCCGACTGGGATGCCGAACCGGAGTCCTTCGCGTCGAACCGGGGGGCGGGGAAGCTGGGTTTTGCCGGCACGGTTCGCAACGAGTCGGCCGACGATGCGACGGGGCTGACCGCCCTGGCCGGCGACGAGTACGGCGGCGGCCCCCGGGTCCCGATGCTGCCGAACAGCTGGAACCCCGGCCGCGCGTAAGGTCGGCCCGGTGCGCAGTGACGGAGACAGCTGGGACATCACCACAAGTGTCGGATCGACGGCACTGTTCGTGGCAACCGCGCGGGCGTTGGAGGCGCAGAAGGCCGATCCGCTCGTCGTCGACCCCTACGCGGAGCTGTTCTGTCGTGCGGTCGGTGGATCGTGGGCGGATGTCCTCGACGGCAGGGATCCCGACCACGAATTGAAGAGCGAGGACTTCGGTCAGCACTTCGTCAACTTCCAGGGTTGCCGCACCAGGTACTTCGATGCCTACTTCGAGCGCGCCGCCGCGGCCGGTGTGCGGCAGGTGGTCATCCTGGCGGCCGGATTGGACTCCCGCGCGTACCGGTTGCCTTGGCCGGACGGCACCACGATCTTCGAGCTCGATCAGCCGCAAGTCCTCGACTTCAAGCGGCAGGTGCTCGCCGAGCACGGTGCGCAGCCGCGGGCCGAACGTCGTGAGATCGCCGTCGACCTCCGCGACGACTGGTCACAAGCGTTGCGGGACAAAGGATTTGACCCCGAACGACCTTCAGCCTGGATCGCCGAAGGTCTGCTGATCTATCTGCCGGCCACCGCCCAGGAGGCGCTGTTCACCGGGATCGACGCGTTGGCCGGTCCAGGCAGTCACGCGGCGATCGAGGAAGGCGCCCCGCTGCCCCGAGACGAATACGAGGCCAAGGTGGCAGCAGAACGCGCCGATCCGGATGCCGGTCAGCGTCCTTTCTTTCAACTGGTCTACAACGAGCAATGCGCCCCGGCCACCGAATGGTTCGGTCGGCGCGGCTGGACGGCGGTCGGTACGCCGCTGAACGATTACCTGCGTGAGGTGGGCCGGCCCGTCCCCGGCCCGGACTCCGAGGCCACGCCGATGTTCTCCCGCATCACGCTGGTGAGTGCTGCGAAGTCGTAACACCGGGTGTCGAAAGGCGCCGCTGCAACGGTTCTGGCACCGCTCCGCCCCGCCGTTGTTAATGAAAACCATATTCAGTAAGCTGGGCGGCTGGGCGTCGTTCGGCCGCGAAGAGCAGAAGACTCGCTGGTCAGAGGGCTGAGACGGGAGTTGGTGTGGTGAAGCGCACGCAATTGACCGCCTCGACAGTTAGCTTAGGGAATGCTAACTTCGGGGGGCTAACGGGCGGAGTCTGCCAATGGAGATCTTAACCTCAGGTGAAGGCGGGGGCGTGGAACGCGGTGACATAGGTGGTCGGTCGGGCCTGTCGACGGGCATGGTTGCGGCCGAACCCCGACCCTCCCGGACCGACAGCAGGGTCGACGAAGACGTGATCAGCAGGTTCGCCACCTGCTGCCGGGCCCTGGGCATCGCGGTTTACGAGCGGCAACGTCCCGCCGACCTGAGCGCGGCCCGCTCGGGCTTCAGCGCGCTGACCCGGATCGCGCACGAACAGTGCGACGCCTGGATCGGCCTGGCGGCCTCCGGCGACACCTCCAAGCGTGTGCTGGAACAGATTTCGCGCACCGTGGCCACGGCCGGTGTGCTGCAACGACAGGTGGAACTGACCCCGGGTGCACTCGGCTACCGGTACGACACCGGCCTGTACCTGCAGTTCCGGGCCACCACCGCGGACGACTTCCACCTGGCCTACGCGGCCGCACTGGCCTCCGAAGAACAGTTCGCCGAGGCCTACGACATCGTCAGCCGCATCGTCGAACGCCGGCCCAAGTCGCGCGAGGCGCGCTGGATCGCGGTCGTCATCAATTACCGGGCGGAGCGCTGGTCGGACGTCGTGAAGTTGCTGACCCCGATCGTCAACGACACCGACCTGGACGAGGCCTTCGCGCACGCGGTGAAGATCGCGCTGGGCACCTCGCTGGCCCGGTTGGGCATGTTCGCTCCGGCGCTGTCCTACCTCGAGGAACCCGAGGGCCCTATCGCCGTGGCCGCGGTCGACGGCGCGCTGGCCAAGGCGCTGGCGCTGCGCGCACACGTGGACGAAGAAGCGGCCAGCGACGTGTTGCACGAGCTCTACGCGGCCAACCCGGAGAACCAGGAGATCGAGCAGGCGCTGTCCGACCCGAGTTTCGGGATGGTCACCACCACCGCGGCGCGTATCGAAGCCCGCACCGACCCGTGGAACCGCGACACCGAGCCCAGCGACGCCGACTTCGTGGACCCGGGTGCCCGCGAACGCAAGGCGACCCTGCTGGCCGAGGCTGAGGTGGCACTCAACGAATTCATCGGTCTCGACGAGGTGAAGAACCAGGTTTCCCGGCTCAAGAGCTCGGTCGCCATGGCGGTGCTGCGCCAGCAGCGCGGATTGACCGTCGCGCAGCGCACCCACCACCTGGTGTTCGCCGGCCCGCCCGGAACGGGTAAGACCACCATTGCCCGGGTGGTCGCCAAGATCTACTGCGGCCTGGGGCTGTTGAAACGCGAGAACATCCGCGAGGTGCACCGTGCCGACCTGATCGGTCAGCACATCGGCGAAACCGAAGCCAAGACCAACGCCATCATCGACAGCGCCCTGGACGGCGTGCTGTTCCTCGACGAGGCCTACGCTCTGGTGGCCACCGGCGCCAAGAACGACTTCGGCCTGGTGGCCATCGACACGCTGCTGGCGCGCATGGAGAACGACCGCGACCGGCTGGTGGTCATCATCGCCGGATATCGAGCCGACTTGGACAAGTTCCTCGACACTAACGAGGGTCTGCGGTCGCGGTTCACCCGCAGCATCGACTTCCCGTCCTACCAGCCGGCGGAGCTGACCGAGATCGCGAATCTCATGGCGCAGCAACGGGACAGCGTATTCGAGCCGGCCGCGCTGGAGGACATGCAGCGACTCTTCACCCACCTGGCGCAGACGTCTTCGCCGGACAGCAACGGGATCAGCCGGCGCAGCCTCGACATCGCGGGCAACGGCCGGTTCGTCCGGAACATCGTCGAACGGTCGGAAGAGGAGCGCGAATTCCGGCTCGACCACTCCGAGCAGGCCGGTACGGGTGAATTCACCGATGAGGACCTGATGACAATCACCGCACAAGATGTCGGCAACACCGTGGCCCCGCTGTTGCGCGGGCTGGGACTGTCGGTGCCGGCATGAGCAAGAACGACGCCGACGGCGAATGGGCGGACGACCGACGTTCGTTCACCTCTCGCACCCCGGTCAACGAGCACCCCGACAAGGTGGAATATCGGCGCGGTTTCGTCACCCGGCACCAGGTGACAGGTTGGCGATTTGTGATGCGCCGCATCGCTTCTGGGATCGCGCTGCACGACACCAGGATGCTGGTCGACCCGCTGCGCACCCAGTCGCGCGCGGTGATGATGGGCGTGCTGCTGCTGATCACCGGGTTGATCGGCTGCTTCGTGTTCTCGCTGATCCGGCCCAATGGGCAGGTCGGCAACAACGTGGTACTGGCCGACCGGTCCACGGCCGCACTGTATGTGCGGGTGGGCGATCAGTTGCACCCGGTGTTGAACCTGACCTCCGCCCGGCTGATCGCCGGTCAGCCGGTCAACCCGACCACAGTGAAAAGTGCTGAGCTGGACCGGTTTGCGCGCGGCAACCTGATCGGCATCCCGGGCGCCCCGGAGCGCATGGTGCAGAGCAGCTCCCGCGACGCGGCCTGGACGGTGTGCGACGGCGTCACCGGGCAGGGTGGGCGCGGCGCCCGCAGCACCGGTGTGACTGTTATTGCGGGACAACCGAAGACCGACGGCACCCGGGCCGCGGCGATCAGTCCGACGCAGGTGATCCTGGTCGACGCAGCCGCTTCCGGGGGCAACGGCACCTGGCTGCTGTGGGAAGGCAAGCGCAGCCAGATCAACCTGGCCGACCATGCGGTCACCAACGCGCTCGGCCTGGGCACCGAGGTGCCGGCGCCGCGGCCGGTTGCGGCCGGACTGTTCAATGCGATTCCGGAGTCGGCGCCGTTGGCGGCGCCGCCCATCCCGAACGCCGGTGCCCCGGCGGGCTACCCCGTCCCCGCCCCGATCGGCGGCGTGGTGGTGGCCTATTCGCTGGACAGGGCCGGCTCGGACACCTTCTACGCGGTACTGCCCGACGGTCTGCAGCCGATCTCGCCGGTGTTGGCCTCGATCCTGCGCAACACCAATTCCTATGGCCTGCAACAACCGCCGCGGTTGGCCGCCGACGAGGTGGCCAAGCTGCCCGTCTCGCGGATGTTGGACACCTCGCGTTACCCCGCCCAGCCGGTCACCCTGGTCAACGCGGCCAGCAACCCGCTCGCCTGTGCCTTCTGGAGCAAGCCGTCCGGCGCCGCCACCAGTTCCCTGACCCTGTTGTCGGGTTCGGCACTGCCGGTGGCCGAGGGCGTGCGCACCGTCGATCTGGTCGGGGGTGGGGCCAAGATCGCGCTCACCCCGGGCACCGGATACTTCACCCAGACGGTGGGTGGTGGTGCGGCGGCGCCGGCGACCGGCTCGCTGTTCTGGGTCTCCGACACCGGGGTGCGGTACGGCATCGACAACGAGTCTGACCGGTCCGGGACCAACGGCAAAGCCGTTGAGGCACTGGGGCTGCAGTCGCCGCCATTGGCCATCCCGTGGTCGATCCTGTCCTTGTTCGCAGCAGGTCCGACGCTGTCGCGCGCCGATGCGCTGTTGGCGCATGACGGTTTGCCGCCGGACAGCCGACCGGGCCGTCCGGTATCCGCCGAAGGGGAGCCCCGATGAGCAGACTGATCTTCGAGGCACGCCGACGGCTGGCGCCGCCGAATGCCCGCAAGGGCACCATCACCATCGAGGCGCCGCCGGAGTTGCCGCGGGTCATCCCGCCGTCGCTGTTCCGGCGTGCGATGCCGTACCTGATCGGCATCCTGATCGTCGGCATGATCGTCGCGCTGTTCGCCACCGGCATGCGGCTGATCTCGCCGCAGACGCTGTTCTTCCCGTTCGTGCTGCTGCTGGCCGCCACCGCGCTCTACCGCGGCGACAGCAACAAGATGCGTACCGAGGAAGTCGACGCAGAACGTGCCGACTACCTGCGGTACCTGTCGGTGGTCCGGGACAACATCCGGGCCGCCGCCGCCGAGCAGCGCGCCGCCGCGCAGTGGTCGCATCCGGAGCCCGGGGCGCTGGCCGCGGTGCCCGGTTCCCGGCGCCAGTGGGAGCGTGACCCCCACGACCCGGACTTCCTGGTACTGCGCGCCGGTCGCCACTCCGCGCCGCTCACCACCACGCTGCGGGTGAATGACATCGCCGATGAGATCGACCTGGAACCGGTGTCGCACAGCGCATTACGTAGCCTGCTCGACACCCAGCGGACCGTCGCCGACGTGCCGACGGGTATCGACCTGAGCAAGGTCTCGCGGATCAGCGTGCTGCCCGGCCCCGATGGCGGCGAGCCGGACGTGCACGCGGCGGTACGCGCGTGGATCGCCCACGCGGTCACCTGGCATGACCCGACCGTGCTCGGTGTCGCGCTGGCCTCCCGCAATCTGGAGAGTGCCGACTGGTCGTGGTTGAAGTGGTTGCCGCACGTCGACATTCCCGGCCAGGTCGACGGCGTCGGCCCGGCCCGTTACCTCACCACCGATGCCGACGATCTGGCCGAGCTGCTGGCGCCGGCGCTGGAGGACCGCCCGGCGTTCACCGGGCAGCCGGTCGACGCCCTGCGGCATCTGCTGATCGTCGTCGATGACCCGGACTACGACCTGACCGCGTCCACGCTGGCCGTCGGACGCGCGGGCGTCACCGTCCTGCACATCTCGGCCACACAGCCCAACCGCGAGCAGTACTCCGACCCGGAGAAGCCGATCCTGCGGATCGCGGGTGGCGGCATCCAGCGCTGGCAGACCGGCGGTTGGCAACCCTACATCGACTCCGCCGACGGACTGGGGGCCGAGGACGCGTCGCACCTGGCGCGTCGGCTGTCCCGCTGGGACTCCAACCCGACCCACACCGGGCTGCGGTCGGCGGCCACCCGCGGGGCGAATTTCACCACGCTGCTGGGGATTCCGGATGCGTCCCGGCTGGATGTGCCCGCATTGTTCGCACCGCGGCGCCGCGACGACGAGTTGCGCGTGCCGATCGGCGTGACCGCGACCGGCGAGCCGCTGATGTTCGACCTCAAGGACGAGGCCGAGGGCGGGATGGGTCCGCATGGCCTGATGATCGGTATGACGGGTTCGGGCAAGTCGCAGACCTTGATGTCGATCCTGTTGTCGCTGTTGACCACTCACTCCGCGGACCGCCTGATCGTCATCTACGCCGACTTCAAGGGTGAAGCCGGGGCCGACAGCTTCCGCAATTTCCCGCAGGTGGTCGCGGTCATCTCGAACATGGCGGAGAAGAAGTCGCTGGCCGACCGGTTCGCCGACACGCTGCGCGGCGAGGTGGCCCGGCGCGAGATGTTGCTGCGCGAGGCCGGCCGGCGGGTGCAGGGCAGCGCGTTCAACTCGGTGACCGAGTACGAGGCGGCGCAGGCTGCCGGGCACGACTTACCGCCCGTGCCGACACTTTTCGTGGTCGCCGACGAATTCACTCTGATGCTGGCCGATCACCCGGAGTACGCGGAGTTGTTCGACTACGTCGCGCGCAAGGGCCGTTCGTTCCGCATCCACATCCTGTTCGCGTCGCAGACCCTGGACGTCGGCAAGATCAAGGACATCGACAAGAACACCTCGTACCGGATCGGTCTGAAGGTGGCCAGCCCCAGCGTGTCCCGGCAGATCATCGGCGTCGAGGACGCCTACCACATCGAATCGGGCAAGGAGCACAAAGGCATCGGGTTCCTGGTGCCCGCGCCGGGTGCGACCCCGATCAAGTTCCGGTCCACCTACGTCGACGGCATCTACGAGCCGCCGCAGACCGCCAAAACCCTTGTCGTGCAGTCAGCTCCAGAACCGAAGCTGTTCACGGCCGGCGCCGTGGAGCCGGACCCGGGCACCGTGATCTCCGGCATCGAGGAAGACGAACCGGCCGGTCCGCCGCGCAAGCTGATCGCGACCATCGGCGAGCAGCTGGCCGCCTACGGGCCGCGGGCACCGCAGCTCTGGCTGCCGCCGCTGGACGAGCCGATCCCGCTGACCTCGGTGCTCGCCCGGGCCGGGATACCGCCCCGGCAGTGGCGTTGGCCGCTCGGCGAGGTCGACAAGCCCTTCGAGATGCGGCGCGACCCGCTGGTGTTCGACGCGACCTCGTCGGCCGGCAACATGGTCATCCACGGTGGTCCGAAGTCCGGGAAATCGACTGCGCTGCAGACGTTCATCATGTCGGCGGCCGGTCTGCACTCGCCGCGCGACGTCACGTTCTACTGCCTGGACTACGGCGGCGGTCAGCTGCGCGCGCTGGAGGGTCTGGCGCACGTCGGCAGTGTCGCCTCGGCGCTGGAGCCCGAACGCATCCGGCGCACCTTCGGCGAGCTCGAGCAGCTGCTGCTGTCGCGTCAGCAGCGCGAGACGTTCCGCGACCGTCCCGGCAACGGCCAACACGCCGCGCCGGACTCCGGTCTCGCGGACGACGGGTTCGGCGAGGTGTTCCTGGTCATCGACAACCTGTACGGTTTCGGCCGCGACAACACCGACCAGTTCAACACTCGAAACCCGTTGCTGGCCAAGGTGACCGAACTGGTCAACGTCGGCCTGGCCTACGGCATCCACGTGGTCATCACCACGCCGAGCTGGCTGGAGGTGCCGCTGGCGATGCGGGACGGGCTGGGCCTGCGCCTGGAGCTCAAGCTGCACGACGCGCGCGACAGCAACGTCCGGGTGACCGGAGCGCTGCAACGCCCGGCCGAGGCGGTGCCGCACGACCAGCCGGGTCGGGGGTTGACCATGGCCGCCCAGCATTTCCTGTTCGCCGAACCGGAGCTGGACGAGATCCCCGCGATCAACGCGCGCTACCCGGGCCAGGCCGCACCGCCGGTGCGGTTGCTGCCCACCGACCTCACGCCGGCAGCGGTCGGTGCGCTGTATCGGGGACCGGAACGGGTCGTGCTCGGCCAGCGCGAGGAAGACCTTGCGGCGGTGGTCCACGACTTCGTCGAGAACCCGCTGCTGATGGTGTTCGGCGACAGCAAGTCCGGCAAGACCACGCTGCTGCGCCACATCATCCGGACCATCCGCGAGAACTCGACCGCCGACCAGGTGGCCTTCACCGTGCTGGACCGCCGGTTGCACCTGGTGGACGAGCCGCTGTTCGCCGACAACGAGTACACGGCCAACATCGACCGGATCACCCCGGCGATGATCGGGCTGGCCAACCTCATCGAATCGCGCCGTCCGCCGGCGGGCCTGTCGCCGGCTGAATTGTCCCGCTGGAACTTCCGGGACCAGTCAGCCGACCACCCGTCCGGCCACACCCATTACCTGATCATCGACGACGTCGATCAGATCCCGGACTCACCGGCCACCAGCGGCCCCTACCTCGGGCAGCGACCGTGGACCCCGCTGATCGGTCTGCTCGGCCAGGCCAGCGAACTGGGACTGCGGGTGATCGTCACCGGCCGTGCCTCGGGGTCGGCACACGGCTTGATGACCAATCCGTTGCTGCGCCGGTTCAACGACTTGCAGGCGACCACCCTGATGCTGGCCGGAAATCCACAGGACAGCGGCAAGATTCGCGGCCAGCGGTTCAGCCGGCTGCCCGCCGGCCGCGCCATGCTCCTCACCGACAGCGACTACCCGACCTTCATCCAGTTGGTCAATCCGCTCGTCGGTGCAGCCGCGATATTCGGTGATACGCAACAGAAAGGAAGTCAGTAATGGCGTTGCGAGTAGTTCCTGAAGGACTGGCCGGCGCGAGCGCCGCCGTGGAAGCCTTGACCGCCCGATTGGCGGCGGCGCACGCCGCTGCGGCGCCGCTGATCACCGCGGTGGTGCCACCGGCCGCGGACCCCGTGTCGCTGCAGACCGCTGCCGGGTTCAGCGCCCAGGGCCAGGAGCACGCCGCCGTCGCGGCGCAGGGTGTCGAAGAGCTGGGCCGGGCCGGTGTCGGTGTCGGCACGGCGGGCGCCAGCTACCTCGCCGGTGACGCGGCGGCCGCTGCGACCTACGGGATCGCGGGCGGCTGACCATGAGCTCCCCCCTGGGGCCGATCTGGATTGCATCGCCGCCTGAGGTGCATTCGGCGTTGCTGAGTAGTGGACCGGGACCGGCGTCGCTGTTGGCGGCCGCCGGGGCCTGGAACGCGCTCAGCGCCGAATACGCGGCGACGGCAGCAGAACTCAGCGGTCTGGTGGGCGGAGTACAGGCGGGTTCGTGGGAGGGGCCGACCGCCGAACAATATGCCGCGGCACATCTGCCGTATGTGGCGTGGCTGCAACAGGCCAGCGCCGATGCGGCCGGAACGGCGGCCCAGCACGACATCGCGGCGTCGGCATACACCGCCGCCTTGGGGGCCATGCCGACACTGGCGGAGCTGGCCGCCAACCACGTCATGCACGGCGTGCTGGTGGCGACGAACTTCTTCGGGCTCAACACCATCCCGATCGCGCTCAACGAAGCCGACTACACGCGGATGTGGCTGCAGGCCGCGGCCACGATGGGCCTGTACCAGGCGGCCGCGGGGACGGCGCTGGCCTCGGCGCCCCGCAGCACTGCGGCGCCGACCATCGTCAACCCCGGTGCGGAGGCAGCATCGGCGGCCGACGTCACCCAGGCCGCCGCAGCCGCACCCGCCGCCGACGCCGGTTCGCAGTTCAACATCCTGCAGATCATCGTGGACCTGCTGCGTTCCTACGTGCTGACGCTGCCCGACGGCCAATTGCTGTGGGACTTCCTGTCCAATCCGCTGCCGGCCATCGAGCAGATGATCATCGACTTCGCCACCAACCCGCAGGCCGCCCTGGTCACTTGGGGGCCGCTGCTGTTCGCGCTGGGTTACCAGGCGTTCTTCCAGCCGGTCGGTTGGGGTACCTGGGGCACGGTGCTCAGTGCGCCGCTGTGGGCACCCCCGCTGCTCGCCGTCGGGCTGGCCAGTCTGGGTTTCCTGAGTCTGCTGAACGTGGACGTGGTTCCGGAGGTCCCGGCGGCGGCACCGCCGCCTGCGCCGATGCCGGTCGCCCAGCACCAGAGCTTCCCGGCCGTGGGACTCGGTTCGACGGTGGCGGGTCCGGCCGGGGCGCCGGCGTCCGCGCCGGCCGCGGGTGCGCCCGCCGGTTCGGTGCCCGCGACCGCCCCGGCGACGGCGGCTTTCCCGTATGCCGTTGCCGGACCGGATGACTGGGGGCCGAGTCTGGGTCCGACCGTGGGTGGCCGTACCGCGGCCAAGGCGCCAGCCGCGACCATTCCCGCCGCCGGAGCGGCCGCGGTGAGCAGCGCAGCGGCCCGGGCCAAGCGGCGGCGTCGCGCACCGCTGCACGACCACAGCGACGAGTTCCTGGACATGGACTCCGCCGTCGATCCCATCTGGAACGGCGACGACGCGCAGGCGTCCGAGCGCGGCGCCGGCACGTTCGGCTACGCCGGCACCATACCCAGGCAGACGGTGCAGCGGGCCGCCGGGCTGACGGCGCTGGCCGGCGACGAATTCGGCGGTGGCCCAAAGGTTCCGATGATGCCAGGTACCTGGGAGCAGGCCGGAGAGGAAGGGGGGCCGGAAAGTCAGCGAGATGACTTACCGCGTAACGGGCAGTGATGGTTTTGCGATTCGGCTGAATCGAAGAGATGGAAAGGAAGAGCT
>NZ_JCALDR010000022.1:0-66578 GCF_059812965.1 Mycobacterium sp. NGS29 | reverse complement strand
AACCCCAACCAAGCCAGCCGCGTCAGCGGCGCCTTCCCAGTGTGGCGTCCGTCACCCGAAACAGTCCACGGCCGAATCGTAAGCCCATTTCGACGAAAAGTCTCCGAGGTTCAGGCCAATCTCTGACGATTCTCCCGCTTTTCCGGGACAACCCTGTGCGTGACCAGACAAGTGTCCAGTGGAGAGTCCAGAAATTGGACATTCCCACCCGAATCCGGTCGCGGAGATATCAAATAATGCTCAGAAATCGCGGCCCGATATTGACGGACGAAACTCTGGAACGTCCCGAAACACCGTCGTCGGAGGCAAGATCCGGGAACTGTTCGCCACCGGGACTCCCGTCCGGTTGCACGGACCGGAGGTTGGCAGGACCATCGCTGCCGGTGCTGCGGTAGGTACCACCGGCGGGCCGGATGGGGTCGCCGTTTCGGCAATTTCCGGAATTCGTTTTCCGGCTATCGGCATTGGCGCCCCCGGCGGGAAAGCTGCCACGGCAAGAATGGCGTGGGCGACCAATAACGGGGGCCGCGAAAGCGACGGCATCAGCAGCCCTTGAGACGCACCGCGAGGTAGTCGCCGACGTTGCCGATGGCAACGCGCTCCTGCGTCATGGCGTCGCGCTCCCGCACCGTGACCGAGTCGTCCTCGAGCGAGTCGAAGTCGACCGTCACGCAGTAGGGCGTACCGATCTCGTCCTGGCGGCGATAACGCCGGCCGATCGCACCGGCGTCGTCGAAGTCGATGTTCCAGGATCTGCGCAACTCGGCGGCCAGGTCGCGCGCCTTCGGGCTGAGGTCTGCATGCCGGGACAACGGCAGCACCGCGGCCTTGACCGGCGCCAGCCGAGGGTCGAGTCGCAGCACCGTCCGCTTGTCCATGCCACCCTTGGCATTGGGCGCCTCGTCCTCGGTGTACGCGTCGATCAGGAACGCCATGAACGAACGGGTCAGACCGGCCGCAGGCTCGATGACGTAGGGGGTGTAGCGGGTGTCGCCGGCCTGATCGTAGAACGACAGGTCGGTGCCGGAATGCTTTGTGTGCGTTGACAAATCGAAGTCGGTCCGGTTGGCGACGCCTTCCAACTCCCCCCACGGGTTGCCTTGGAAGCCGAATTTGTACTCGATGTCGACGGTGCGGTCGGAGTAATGCGACAGCTTTTCCTTGGGATGTTCGTAGAGCCGCAGGTTCTCCGGATCGATACCCAGATCGATGTACCACTCACGCCGGGTGTCGATCCAGTACTGATGCCACTCCTTGGCCGTCGAGGGCTCGACGAAGAACTCCATCTCCATCTGCTCGAACTCGCGGGTGCGGAAGATGAAGTTGCCGGGGGTGATCTCGTTGCGGAAGCTCTTCCCGATCTGCCCGATGCCGAACGGCGGCTTGCGGCGCGCGGTCGTTACCACGTTGGCGAAGTTGACGAAGATGCCTTGGGCGGTCTCTGGGCGCAGATAGTGCAGTCCCTCCTCGGTCTCGATGGGACCGAGATACGTCTTGAGCATCATGTTGAATTCGCGCGGTTCGGTCCATTGACCCTTGGTGCCGCAGTCCGGGCAGACAATCTCAGCCATCGGCACGGCCTCAGGATCGGGCAGACCCTTCTTCAGGGCGAAGGCCTCCTGCATATGGTCCTGCCGGTGCCGCTTATGACAGTTCAGGCACTCCACCAGCGGATCGTGGAAGACCTCGACGTGACCGGAGGCAACCCACACCTCGCGCGGCAGGATGATCGACGAGTCGAGTCCCACGACGTCGTCGCGGCCGGTGACCACCGCCCGCCACCACTGGCGTTTGACGTTCTCCTTGAGTTCGACGCCCAGCGGGCCGTAGTCCCACGCCGACCTGGTGCCCCCGTAGATTTCGCCGGCAGGGAACACGAAGCCACGGCGTTTGGCCAGGTTGACCACGCTGTCGATTACAGACGCCACGGGGCGTGTGCTCCCTTCGGAAGTGCTGGCCGGCGCAGGCGACATGACCGCCGCCCGTGAAACATCAGTCATGGTAGCGACCGTCGTGCCGGTCTTTGACATGCATCATCATGCATGTGACAGTGGAGAGCGGTCCGAATGCAAGGTACTTGGGCATGCTTGGTGGCTCGGCATGGCTGGTCAATCGATGAGGTGGTGACTCTTACGGTGACGTCGCCGTCGACTCCAACTGCCGCCGATGACGACCTGGTCGGGCCGCACGAGCACGGTGCTGACGGGTTCGGGGCACACCCCGTGTATCCGACGCCGCCGTCCCGCGAAATTCTGGATGCCGCCGGGGAATTGCTGCGCGCGCTGGCCGCCCCGGTGCGGATCGCGATCGTGCTGCAGTTGCGCGAATCCCAGCGCTGCGTGCACGAGTTGGTCGACGCGCTGGGCGTGCCTCAGCCGTTGGTGAGCCAGCACCTGAAGATCCTCAAGGCGGCCGGGGTGGTCGCCGGGGAGCGGTCGGGTCGCGAAGTGCTCTACCGGCTCGCCGACCACCACCTGGCGCACATCGTGCTCGACGCAGTCGACCACGCCGGCGAGGACCTCGCATGACCGGCACCCGCGCCGACACCGGTGCAGGGGCATCTCCCGCTCGCGGGGGACGGAGCGAAGGAGTGGCGCCGTGACTGAGGTGAGTGTCCGTTCCACCCGGCAGCGGGCGGCCATCTCGTCGCTGCTGGAGACGCTGGACGAGTTCCGGTCGGCCCAGGAACTGCACGACGAATTGCGCCGCCGCGGGGAGAACATCGGGCTGACCACCGTCTACCGCACGCTGCAGTCGATGGCCACCGCAGGCATGGTCGACACGCTGCGAACCGACACCGGTGAATCGGTCTATCGCCGGTGCTCGGATCATCATCACCACCATCTGGTGTGCCGCAGCTGCGGCTCCACCATCGAGGTGGGCGACCACGAAGTCGAGACCTGGGCGGCCGAAGTAGCCGCCAAATACGGCTACTCCGATGTCAGCCACACCATCGAGATCTTCGGCACCTGCTCGGACTGCCGCTGACCGATGCGGTCAGCCGGTCAGCTCACCGCGAATCCGCGCCCCGCTGTCCAGCACCAACAAGATCAGCGTGCGCAGCGCGTCATCCGTCAGGCCGGCGCCGGGGAAGTTGTAGCGCAGCATCACATCGGCGGTCTTGCCCTTCTGCAACAGCGTCACCGACCCGAAGTTCAAATCCCTTGCCTGCTTGGTCACCTGGTCGCTGAGCTTTCGGGACAGCGGCACATCCCAGGCCAATATCTGGGTCAGCGCCACCATGTCGAGGTCTTCGACGATGTTCACCGACCGCAACGAAGCGAAAGTGCCCCCATGCCGGACGGTCAGCGCACCGTCGGCTTCCTCCTCGACGGTCAGCACATCGCCCAGAATCGAGGCGAGGCGTTGCTGCAGCGACGGCATCAGGCGCTCCCGAACCGTCGATTGCGGGAGGCGTATTCCTCGCACGCGGCCCACAGATCGCGGCGGTCATAGTCGGGCCACAGCTTGTCCTGGAAGATGAACTCAGCGTAGGCCGCCTGCCACAGCATGAAGTTGCTGGATCGCTGCTCCCCCGAGGTGCGCAGGAACAGGTCCACGTCCGGGATGTCGGGACGCTGCAGGTGACGGGCAATCGTGGACTCGCTGATGCGGTCCGGGTTGAGGCGGCCGGCCGCGACCTGATCGGCGATGCGGCGGGTGGCTTCGGCGATCTCGGCGCGGCCACCGTAGTTGACGCAGTAGTTGATGGTGATGACGTCGTTGTTCTTCGTGACTTCCTCGGCGATCGCCAGTTCGTTGATGACGCTGCGCCACAGGCGTGGTCGGGAACCCACCCAGCGGATCCGGACCCCCATCTCGTTGAGGATTTCGCGACGGCGCCGTACCACGTCGCGGTTGAAGCCCATCAGAAAGCGCACTTCTTCGGGCGACCGCTTCCAGTTCTCCGTGGAGAAGGCGTAGAGGCTCAGCCATTTGATCCCGAGTTCGACTGCGCCGCAAGCGATGTCGATGACCACTGCCTCGCCCATCTTGTGACCCTCGGTGCGGCTCAGGCCGCGCTGAGTGGCCCAGCGGCCGTTGCCGTCCATCACGATGGCGACATGATTGGGCAACTGGGCGGTCGGGATTCGGGGCGCGACCGCCTTGGACGTGTGCTGCGGCGGGCGTCGCGGCCCCCCGTCGGGTGACGGTGGCAGCTGCGGGAAGACGACGGGCCACGTCGAGGTGTCGGGAAAGGTCGGATAGTCCTCGGGCGCCGGGGGCAGTTGGGGGAAGTCCGCCGACGTCAGCTTCCGCTCGGCCTTAGCCACACTCGCTATCCTGCCCGATCAGCGCGGCGCGGCGGTCGGCCAGGGTGTGGTCGGCCCGGTAGTCCCGCTCCACCAGCGGCAGCGTTTTGAGTTGTCGCTCCAGATGCCACTGCAGGTGGGCGGCGACCAGCCC
Source organism: Mycobacterium sp. NGS29 (assembly GCF_059812965.1). Lineage (NCBI taxonomy): Bacteria > Bacillati > Actinomycetota > Actinomycetes > Mycobacteriales > Mycobacteriaceae > Mycobacterium > Mycobacterium sp. NGS29. Next base: position 62,171 of record NZ_JCALDR010000022.1, on the reverse strand, counting down.
GCTGACGTAGCTGCGGTGCGCTTGCGACGACCGCTCAGCGCTGGCCCAGTCACCGTCGTGCAGCGCCGACATCAGGTCCACCACGCCCAGCGGCGGCGTGGTCGCCCCGGCCGGGCGGCAGTGCGCGCAGACGCTGCCCCCAGCGGCGATGTGGAACGCCCGATGCGGACCGGGTGTGGCACAGCGGGCACATTCGGTCAGCGCCGGCGCCCACCCGGCGGTGGCCATGGCACGCAGCAGATAGGCGTCCAGCAGCAGCTCACGGGCCCGGCGACCGTCGGCTACCGCCCGCAGCGCGCCGACCGTGAGCCGGTGCAGAGCCGGTGCGGGGGCGCGCTCCTCCCCGGCCAGGCGTTCGGCGGTCTCCAATATCGCGCACCCGCAGGTGTAGCGGCCATAGTCGCTGACGATGTCGGTGGCGAACGCATCCACGGAAACGACCTGGGTGACGATGTCGAGGTTGCGGCCCGGATACAGCTGCGCGTCGATGTGCGCGAACGGCTCCAATCGAGCACCGAATTTGCTGCGGGTGCGACGCACCCCTTTGGCGACCGCTCGGACCAACCCGTGATCACGGGTCAGCAAGGTGACGATTCGGTCGGCTTCGCCGAGCTTATGCTGACGCAGCACAACAGCCCGGTCTCGATACAGCCGCATCGCACTAGTTTTGCACCCCGCCGCGACATTGCGGGGATCCGCGCCGATAGTCTCGTACCCCGTGGTCGGCGCTTCTCAGTCCGGTTCCGGGGCCTCTTCCGGCTCCGGCTACCAGCGTTTGCCCACGTTGACCGACCTGTTGTATCAGCTGGCCACCCGTAAAGTCACCGCCGCCGAGCTGGCTCGGCGATCCCTGCACGCCATCGATGTGAGCCAGTCCACATTGAACGCTTTCCGGGTGGTGCTCACCGAGTCGGCGCTGGCCGACGCCGCCGCGGCCGACCGCCGCCGCGCCGCCGGCGACACCGCGCCGCTGCTGGGCATCCCGATTGCGGTCAAGGACGACGTCGACGTTGCTGGCGTGCCGACCGCATTCGGCACCGACGGATACGTCCGGCCCGCCACCCAGGACAGTGAGGTCGTTCGCCGGCTCAAGGCAGCCGGCGCTGTGATCGTCGGCAAGACCAACACGTGCGAACTGGGCCAGTGGCCGTTCACCAGCGGTCCCGGGTTCGGGCACACCCGCAACCCCTGGTCGCGCCGGCACACTCCGGGCGGCTCGTCGGGGGGCAGCGCGGCTGCTGTGGCGGCCGGCCTGGTGACCGCGGCCATCGGTTCCGACGGCGCCGGCAGTGTGCGTATCCCGGCCGCCTGGACCCATCTGGTGGGCATCAAACCCCAGCGTGGCCGTATCTCCACCTGGCCGGAACCCGAATCGTTCAACGGCCTCACGGTGCACGGCGTGCTGGCCCGCACCGTGGCCGACGCGGCGCTGGTGCTGGATGCGGCCTCCGGCAACGTCGAAGGTGACCTGCACAAACCTCCCCCGCTGACAGCGTCCGACTATGTGAGCATCGCGCCCGGTCCGTTGAAGATCGCCCTGTCCACCGGGTTCCCGTACACCTTCTTCCGGACCAAGCTGCATCCTGAGATCCTGGCCGCCACCCAGCAGGTGGGCGAACAACTGGAATTGCTGGGCCACAAGGTGGTCAACGGCAACCCCGACTATGGACTGCGGCTGTCCTGGGACTTTCTGGCCAGGTCCACCTCTGCGCTCTGGGCCTGGCAGGAGCGGATAGGCGACGGCGTCGACTGGGACCCCCGCACGCTGGCCAACATGCGCACCGGCCACATGCTTTCGCAAGCGACGCTGCGCAGCGCGCGCCGGCACGAGGCGGCCGACCAGCGCCGGGTGCGGTCGATCTTCAACATCGTCGACGTGGTGCTGGCGCCGACCACCGCTCAGCCGCCGCCGCAGGCGCGGGCCTTCGACCGGATGAGCGCCGTGGCCACCGACCGCGCCATCATCGCGGCGTGCCCGTACACCTGGCCGTGGAACGTGCTGGGCTGGCCGTCGATCAACGTGCCGGCCGGTTTCACCTCCGACGGGCTGCCGATCGGCGTGCAGCTGATGGGCCCGGCCAACAGCGAAGGCATGCTGATCTCGCTGGCCGCCGAACTGGAAGCCGTCAGCGGCTGGGCGGCCAAGCAGCCGGAGGTGTGGTGGAACACCGGCAACAACGTGCCGCCCATGCACAGCGTCCGGCAGCCGCCGTCGCGAAGGCGCTAGCGGCGGTCGCGGCAGGTGTTGCGGTAGGGCATCGCATGGTGGCTACTCAGAAGCCAAGGCGCCCAAGCTGTTTGGGATCGCGTTGCCAGTTCTTGGCCACCTTGACCCGCAAGTCGAGGTACACCTTGGTGCCGAGCAGCTTCTCGATCTGAGTGCGTGCGGCGCTGCCCACCTCGCGAAGACGCGCGCCGCCCTTGCCGATCACGATGCCTTTCTGGCTGTCCCGCTCGACATACAGCACGGCGTACACATCGATCAGGTCGTCGCGCCCCTCGCGCGGCTCGACCTCGTCGATCACCACGGCCAGCGAATGCGGCAGCTCGTCGCGCACCCCTTCCAGGGCGGCCTCGCGGATCAGCTCGGCCATCAGCACCTCTTCGGGTTCGTCGGTCAGCTCGCCGTCAGGGTAGTAAGCCGGACCGGGCGGCAACGCCGCGGCCAGCACCTCGATCAACACGTCCACCAGCGCACCAGAAACGGCTGAGACCGGGACGATTTCGGCCGCTGTCGGAACGAGTTCGCTGACCGCAACCAGCTGGGCGGCCACCCGGTCTTTCGGCACCTTGTCGATCTTGGTGACGATGGCCACCAGCGTGGTCTTCGGGGCGACCGACGCGATCTGTTCGACGATCCAGCGGTCCCCCGGACCGATCGGTTCGTCGGCCGGGATGCACAGCCCGATGATGTCGACCTCGGTGTAGGTGTCGCGGACCAGGTCGTTGAGGCGCTTACCCAGCAGGGTGCGCGGCCGGTGCAGACCCGGGGTGTCCACAAGCACGATCTGGAAGTTCTCCCGGTGCACGATCCCGCGAATGGTGTGTCGGGTGGTCTGCGGACGCATCGAGGTGATCGCCACTTTCGCACCGACGAGCGCGTTGGTCAGAGTCGACTTGCCGGTGTTGGGGCGTCCCACCAAACACACGAAGCCGGAACGGAATTCGTCGTTGGTCACAGCGTCCCCAACTCGTCGAGGAGCTCACTCATCGTCGTCCTCTTCCGTCTCGACCGGACTGAGCAGGACGGTGCCGATCCGGACCCGGCCCCGGTGGTCACGGCCGCCTTCGGCGTGCAGCAGCAGGCCGTGCGAAACCACTTCGGCACCCGGCAGCGGCACCCGGCCCAATTCCAGGGCCAGCAGGCCGCCCACCGTGTCCACGTCGAGATCGTCGTCGAACTCGACACCGTACAACTCGCCCACGTCCTCGATCGGCAACCGGGCGGACACCCGGAAGCGGTTGTCCCCCAGCTCTTCCACCGGCGCGGTCTCGGCTTCGTCGTACTCGTCGGCGATCTCCCCGACGATCTCCTCCAGGACGTCCTCGATGCTCACCAGTCCTGCGATGGCGCCGTATTCGTCGACCAGCAGCGCCATGTGGTTGCGGTCGCGCTGCATTTCACGCAACAGCGCGTCCAGCGGTTTGGAGTCCGGCACGAAAACCGCCGGGCGCATCACCTGCGCCACCGACGACTCGCGACTGGCGTCGCCGGCGAACCACCGTTGCCGCACCAGATCTTTCAGATACACCACCCCGAGGATGTCGTCGACGTTCTCGCCGATCACCGGGATGCGGGAATGTCCGCTGCGCACCGCCAGCGCGATCGCCTGTCCGGCGGACTTGTCGCCCTCGATCCACACCATCTCGGTCCGTGGCACCATCACCTCGCGCGCCGGAGTGTCGCCGAGTTCGAAAACCGACTCGATCATCCGGCGCTCGTCGGCGGCCACCACGCCGCGCTGCTGAGCCAGGTCGACGACTTCGCGCAATTCGATTTCGGATGCGAACGGACCGTTGCGGAAACCGCGGCCGGGGGTGAGTGCGTTGCCCAGCAACACCAGCAACCGGCTGACCGGCATCAGCAACCACGACATCACTTGCAGCGGAAGCGCGGTCGCCAGCGCAATCGAGTAGGCGTGCTGGCGGCCGAGGGTGCGCGGACCGACACCGATGGCGACGAAACTGGTGACGACCATCAGGGCCGCCGCGTAGTACAGCCCCCAGTGGTGGCTCACGTGATCCCGGAAAGTGACCACCAAAAGCGCTGTCGCGGTGATCTCGCACACGATGCGCAGCAACACCACCAAGTTGATGTAGCGGGGCCGATCGGCCACGACCTTCTGCAACGCCTGGGCGCCGGGCCGCTCGTCGCGCACCAGCTCCTGGACGCGGGCCAGGGACACCGTGCTGACGGCGGCGTCGAGCATCGCAAAGAGTCCGCCCAGACCGATCAACACGATCGCACCGAGCACTTGCGACAGGCCGGTCAATTCTCGAAATACCTTGACTTGTCCAATAACCGGCGGTCGCGTTCTTCCTGCCGATTGAGTTGATACGCCTCGACCTGTTCGGCCACCCATTCCTCGAGCAGCCGGTCCTGCAGCGCGAACATCTCGCGTTCCTCGGCGGGTTCGCCGTGGTCGTAGCCGAGCAGGTGCAGCACGCCGTGAATGGTGAGCAGCGCCAGTTCGTGTCCGAGACTGTGGCCCGCAGCGGCCGCCTGCTTGGCTGCGAATTCCGGGCACAACACGATGTCACCGAGCATGGCCGGTCCCGGGTCGGGCGCGTCGGGCCGTCCACCCGGTTCGAGCTCGTCCATCGGGAAGCTCATCACGTCGGTTGGCCCGGGCAGATCCATCCAGCGCATGTGCAGGTCGGCCATGGCCGCGGTGTCCAGCAGCACCATGGACAGTTCGGCGGCCGGGTGGACGTCCATCTGCGCGATGACGAACCGCGCGACGCTGACCAGCTCGACTTCCGAGACGTCGATGCCGGACTCGTTGGAGACTTCGATGCTCATATGACGTTCACGCACTCATCATCGACGATTGCGACCGCCGGATGCCCGCCGAGCCGCCCGGTTCATGCCGTTTCCAGGCTCCTCGTACCGCGCGTAGGCGTCGACGATTTCCCCGACGAGCCGATGGCGGACCACATCCTGGCTGGTCAACTCGGCGATGTGGATGTCGTCGATGTCGTCGAGGATGTCGACCGCCGCCCGCAGGCCTGATCGCGCGCCGCCGGGCAGGTCGACCTGGGTGACGTCACCGGTGACCACGACCTTGGACCCGAAGCCGAGCCGGGTGAGGAACATCTTCATCTGCTCGGCGGTGGTGTTCTGCGCCTCGTCGAGGACGATGAACGCGTCGTTCAACGTGTTATGGGTGAGCAGGAAATCCTCGGTCACGTACAACGAGTCCGCCGCCGCGACCTGGATGCACACTGCTTCTTCAGTTCCGGCTGGCTCGATGCTGTCCACGAATCGCATCGGATGACCGCCGCTGTCGGCTTCGTACTTGACCGCTTTCCGAGTCGACCGGAACGGAACGAGGCCGGCAGGCAGACGAATGCTCACAGTGTTGGCGTCCGATCGGTAATAGACCGCTCGGCCTCCAGCGAGTCCTGGTTTCCGTCCCCCGGCAGGCCGGGTGCGCTGGTAAACGACACCGCCGAGTGACTGAACAAGGAAGGTCACGTCATCGCGCAACCGGTCGGAGACCGTCGTCATCTGAATACGACACCTGCGGCCCTGCTGACTGACGAGACCTCCGTCACTGTCGAGCAAACCCTGCAGGACCGCCAGCCGTACATCAGGCGAGTTGAGCAGGTAATCCTTCGGAATGAACTTGGTATCCGATGTCGTGCCCGCCAGGTTGAGCTGGCGCAGTGCAACCGTGACCGGGTTCGGCATCGACCCGCGGGGACGACCGGCGCGGTTGAGCTCGTACTCCAATTCTGACGTTTGCCGCATCTCGATGCCGGGAATCAGCCGGGCCAACGCTGCGGCCAGTTCGGGATCGGCGGTCGAAAAGGTTGGTGTCGTCGCACATGTGATGCACCCGTCGCCCAGCAGCAAGCCCAGCGCGTACGGATCGAGCGGGACTGGCCGCGGCGCAAAGCTGACCGGCGCACTCAGTAGCGGCAGTTCGTAGCGGTGGTAGTGCGCCGCCCGCAGGTTGCCGATCATCTCTTTGGTCTGCAGCACACGAGCGGGCTTGCCCCGACGCCGATCAGATCGCGTGTAGACCGACCAGAGGTGATCCCCGGACGCCAATGTCGACGAGCCGTCCTGGGTCGAGACGCGATAGATTTCCTTGAAACCTTGCGGATAGACCCCTAATACCTTCGTCGGGTGGCCGTCCGAGCCGATGACGAAGTCTCCGACTTCGAGGTCGCCGATCGGCCGGAACCCTTCCGGCGTAAGGACTTTCGTGGACAACGGCTGCGCCCTACCACGCATGTACGCCAGCGGCGCCACTTCGATCACCCCGGCCGACATCAGCTTCGGGATCAGCTCGGAATCCATCATGTCGTAGAGCGCGTCGTACAGCGGCCGCAGATAGGGGTCGATCTTCTCGCTGAGCGTGCCGGGCAGAAAGCCAAGGCGCTCACCGGCTTCCACCGCCGGGCGGGTCAGGATGATCCGGGTCACCTGCTTGGTCTGCAACGCGTGCACGGCCTTAGCCATGGCCAGATACGTCTTGCCGGTGCCGGCCGGGCCGATCCCGAACACGATGGTGTGGTTGTCGATCGCGTCCACGTAGTGCTTCTGGTTGAGCGTCTTGGGCCGGATCGTCTTGCCGCGCCGCGACAGGATGTCCAACGTGAGGACCTCGGCCGGCGATTCGTTGCCGGTGCCGACGAGCATGGCGACGCTGCGACGCACCACTTCCGGTGTCAGCGACTGGCCGCGACCGGCAATGGCCACCAACTCGGCAACCGCGCGTTCGGCGAGCGCCACGTCGGCGGGCTCGCCGGAGATGCTGACGGTATTGCCGCGCACATGCAGCCCCGCACTGAGGTCGCGCTCGAGAGCACGCAGATTCTCGTCGGCCGAGCCGAGCAGGCCCACGACGAGGTCGGGCGGAACGTCGATGCTGCTGCGCACTTGAGAGTTGGGCTGACGAGCAGCCTCAGCAGCGCGGGTCTCGCGGGGCGTCACGTGGTCTCTGCTACCTGATTTCTGGCCTGTCGGACGGGGCACCTCAGTCTAGCGAAGCCGCACTGCCGCTTCCCAATGATTCAACGCCCGCCAGCAAGATCTGCAGACCACGTTCGAAGTCCTGTGCCGCCGTCGATTTGCGGCTGACCTGCGCCAGAGCGGCGATGTGCGGATGCTGGATGCCGGCGAGCGCGCCCATCCGCGCCGCCACGTCACCCTGTTCGCGGTCCCGCCCGGCGCCGGCCAGCGGTCCGGCCAGCTCCGCCTGCGCGGTGCCCATTACCAGTCCGAGCACGGCCCGGAAGCCGGCCAACAGGTCGACGTCGGTGAGCCCGGCGCGCGCGAGGGCGCCGATCAGCCGATCCGCCGCCAGATAGCTCGAGGCCGACACGGTGCGCCGGGTCAGCACCAGCGGGACGGCGTTGGGGTGTCGACGCACCGTCTCCCACATCGCGATCGCGATCGCGCGCACATCCGCACTCCAATCCTCGGTGGGCGCCGGGATGACGATTTCCGCGATGACCGCCTCGGCGACCAGCTCCTCGAGTTCACCCCGGTCCTTGACGTAGTTATAGAGCGTCATCGGGCCGGTGCCCAGGGACCCGGCCAACGACCGCATGCTCAGCCCGCCCAGTCCGTCGCGGTCGACGATGTCCAGCGCGGCCCTGGCGATCTCGGAGACGGTGAAGCGCGCCCGCACGAACTTCTCCTTCCGGTTGACACGTACAACGTACGCATAGTACAACACGTACACCGTACTTATCAGGAGGAGCTCATGACCACCCGCACCGCATTCGTTTCGCACGGCACTCATTGCGCCGCCTGGCTCACCCGACCGGACGGCGCCGGACCGCACCCCTGCGTGGTCCTTGCGCACGGCCTGGGCGCCAACCACACCATGGCGCTGGCCCGCTACGAACGGCACTTCGCCGCCGCCGGCCTGGCCACCCTGGCTTTCGACTACCGCAACCTCGGCGACTCCGAGGGCACCCCGCGGCAGCGACTCAGCCTGCGCCGCCATCGCCAGGACATCGTGGCCGCGGTGCGGCACGTGCGCGCACTGCCCGAGGTCGACGCCACCCGCGTCGCCCTGTGGGGCACCAGCTTGGGCGCCATGCATGTGCTGCGGGTCGCCGCGGCAGACACCGGGCTGGCCGCCGTGGTGGTGCAGTGCCCCATCGTCGACGGGCCCGCCGTCCTCGCCAGGTTGGGTCCGTCGGCGGTGCTGCGGATCGGGCCGGCCATTGTCGCCGATGCCGGCCGCGCGGCCCTGCGACGGCGCCGCCACTACGTCCCGATCGTCGGGCAGCCGGGCACCCTGGCAGCGGTCACCGTAGCGGGCGCCGCAGACGGGTGGGACTCGACAGTGGATCCGGGCGGCACCTTCGACAACCGCATCGCCGCCTGCAACGTGGTCGAGATCGCCGTCACCAGCGCCAAGCGAGCGGCCCGCCGGATCGCCGCACCATTGCTGGTGTGCGTGTCGGACCGGGAGACGCTGATGGATCCGCGCCACGCCGAAGACGTGGCCCGGCAGGCACCGCGCGGAGTCGCACGCCACTACGACGGCGACCATTTCCAGATCTACCACCCGCCGCTGCTGGCCGACCTGCTCGCCGACCAGACCGAATTCCTGCGGGAGCACCTCCGTGTTGCGTAACCTGTTGCATACCAACGATATTCGTTTCGTCCAGTTCGCCAAGAGCCGGACGGACGCGGACTGGGCCCAGCCCAGCCTGTGCGCCGAATGGACCAACCACGAGGTGCTGGCTCACCTCGTCATCGGCTACGGATCGTCGCCGGTCACCGTGGCCGTGGCCATGGCTGCCCACCGCGGCTCGTTCGACCGCGCCAACACCGCGCTGGCCGTTGACTGTGCGCAGCGGCGCAGCCCCGTCGAACTCGTCGACGATTTCGCAGCCCTGACCGAGCGGCCCCGTGGCCTCGGCCGCCTCTTTCCGCGCCGACTCCTGTTGGGCGATCACGTGATTCACGAGCTCGACATCGCTTTCGCACTCGGCCGGCAACCAGAGGTGGCACCGGAATGCTTGGTCGCAGTGCTCGACACCCAGGTGCGAGTGCCCAATCCGTTCGTGCCGGCCGCCGCGCGGGCACGCGGCCTGAATCTGCATGCCACCGACACAGATTGGACGCACGGGAGCGGCGAACTGCGGGTCAGCGGTGGGGCCGCGCAACTCGCCTCGGTGCTGGCCGGACGCCCGTGGGCGCTCGATCAGCTCAGCGGCGACGGCGTCGGCGAGCTACGCGCCCGCATCTGAGCGTTCACTGTGGATCCTGCGACGGGTCATCGGCGTGTCCCGTCGTCAACTTCACAGTCGGCCGGCGAATCCCAGCGCGGGGTGAGCACGCCCAGCGCGCCCAACGCCACGGCCGCCGCGGTGGAGGTGCGCAGCACGGTCGGGCCGAGCCGCACACTGATCGCCCCGGCGCCGGTCAGCGCCTGGATCTCGTCGGGCGTGATGCCGCCCTCCGGGCCGATCACGAGCAGCACCGAATCAGCTTGCGCCACAACAACATCAGCAAGACGATCGGACGCCGACTCGTGCAACACGAGCACCAGGGTGCCGGCGGCTCGATCGCGCACTCTCGCGACCAGCGCCTTAGTGGACAACACCCCCTCGACCTGCGGGATGTATGCCCGACGGGACTGACGGGCCGCCGCACGCGTCACCGCGCGCCACCGCCGCAACCCCTTCTCCACCCGCGCCCCCTCCCAGGAGGCGACACACCGCGCCGACTGCCAGGCCAGAAAAGCATCGGCACCGGCTTCGGTGGCCAGTTCGACGGCCAACTCGGAGCGCTCGGATTTGGGCAGCGCCTGCACCACCGTCACCGCCGGCGCCGCGGCGGCGGCGGTCCAGCGCTGCAGCACCCGGGCCCGCAACCCGTCGCGTCCGGCGTGTTCCACCACGCTGTGGGCCAGCCCGCCGCAACCGTCGCCAAGCACCAACTCCTCGCCGGGGCGGATCCGTCGCACGGTGGCGGCGTGGAAGCCCTCGTCACCGTCCACGACCACCAGCGAACCGGCGTCGGGCAGCGCGTCGACGTAGAACAGCGTGGCCACCATATGAGCCCCGGAAAGCTAGCGGCCGGTGAACGTCTCGCGCAGCCTGCTGAACAGGCCGCCACCACCGGCGTGCGCCGAGCGAACCTCTGCGACGTCCCGGTTGCGGCGGCTCTTCAACTCACGCAGCAATTCGGTGTCATGGTGGTCCAGGCGGGTGGGTACCACCACCTCGACGTGCACGTGCAGATCCCCGCGGGCGCCGGATCGCAACTGCGGCATCCCTTTGCCGCGCAGCGTGATGGTGGACCCCGGCTGGGTGCCCGGCGGGATCACGATCTCGCTGGGGCCGTCCAGAATGGCATCCAGCGTCACCGTGGCGCCGAGGGCGGCGTCGACCATCGGCACCGAGACCGAGCAGTGCAGGTCGTCGCCCTCCCGGGCGAAGATGTCGTGAGCCTGCTCGTGGACCTCGACGTACAGGTCGCCGGCCGGCCCACCGCCCGGGCCCACCTCGCCCTGCGCGGCGAGCCGCACCCGCATCCCCTCGGCGACGCCGGCCGGGATCTTGACGGTGATGTCGCGCCGGGCGCGCACCCGGCCGTCGCCCATGCACTGGTAGCAGGGATCGGGGATGACGACGCCCACGCCGCGGCAGGTGGGGCACGGCCGCGAGGTCAACATCTGGCCCAGCAGCGAGCGCTGCACGCTCTGCACCTCCCCGCGACCAGCGCAGGTGTCGCAGGGAACCGGCGCCGAATCGCCGTTGGTGCCCTTGCCCTGGCAGCGGTCACACAACACCGCGGTGTCGACGGCGACCTGCTTGGTGACGCCGTTCGCGCACTCCTCGAGATCAAGGCGCATCCGCAACAGCGAGTCCGAACCGGGCCGTACCCGGCCGACCGGTCCGCGGGAGCCGCCACCGCTGAAACCTCCGCCGAAGAACGCCTCGAAGACATCGCCCAGCCCACCGAAGCCGCCGAAGCCGTTACCGGCACCGGCGCTTTCCAGCGGGTCACCGCCCAGGTCGACGATCCGGCGCTTCTCCGGGTCGCTCAGCACCTCGTAGGCGGCACTGATCTCCTGGAATTTCGCTTGCGCCGCCTGGTCTGGGTTGACGTCGGGGTGCAGCTCGCGCGCCAGCTTTCGATAGGCGCGTTTGATCTCGGCGTCGTTGGCGCCTTTGTTCACGCCGAGCAACCCGTAGTAATCGCGTGCCACGATCAGCCCTTTCTAGGCCCCCTCGCGGGGGCGGTTCACAAACTCCGGAGCCGGGTCAACGAGCACCCAGCACTTCGCCGATATACATGGCAACCGCTGCGACACTCGCCATGGTTCCCGGATAGTCCATCCGGGTGGGACCCAACACGCCCATGCCGCCGTAGACGGTGTCGTGGCTGCCGTAGACGGTGGACACCATCGAGGTGCCGGCTATCTGCTCGGCTTCGGTCTCGTGGCCGATGCGCACCGTGACCTTGCCCGCTTCCTGCTGCGCGGCCAGCAGCCGCAGCACCACCACCTGTTCCTCGAGGGCTTCCAGGATGGGCCGCAGCGAACCGCCGAAATCCGCCGCGTTACGGGTCAAATTGGCGGTGCCGCCCAACAACAGGCGCTCCTCGGTGTGCTCGACGAGCGATTCCAGCAACACCGTCGCCGAGCGGCCGACCGCATCGCCCAGTCCGTCGCCGCCGTGCAGCCGGCCGGCGAGGTCGGCCACCGCCACCGAGGCCGCGGACAGCCGCTTGCCGATCAATGCCTGGCCCAGCATCTCGCGCAACTGGGTGAGCTGGTGGTCGTCGATGACGTCACCGAGTTCGACGATGCGCTGGTCCACCCGGCCGGAGTCGGTGATGACCACCATCAGCAGCCGGGCCGGGGTCAGCGCAATCACTTCCAGGTGGCGCACGGTCGACGTGGACAGCGTCGGATACTGCACCACGGCCACCTGCCGGGTCAGCTGAGCCAGCAGGCGCACCGCCCGCCGCAGCACGTCGTCGAGGTCGACACCGGATTCCAGGAAAGCCTGGATGGCGCGGCGTTCGGCCGAGGACAGCGGCTTGACGTCGTCGAGGCGATCGACGAATTCGCGGTAACCCTTTTCCGTAGGCACCCGCCCGGAACTGGTGTGCGGCTGGGTGATGTACCCCTCGGCCTCGAGCACCGCCATGTCGTTGCGGACGGTGGCACTGGAGACGCCGAGATTGTGCCGTTCCACCAGAGACTTCGAGCCGATCGGTTCGTGGGTGGCGACGAAGTCGGCAACGATGGCGTGCAACACCTGAAAGCGACGTTCGTCCGCGCTGGCCATTGACTCTTCACCTCCTGGGTACCTGAAACAGGCTTCATTTTACGGTCTCAGCTGCAGCGCACCCGACAACCGGGCGATCCGTGGCCAACGCCTCATCGGCGCGGTGCGGCGACTAGCCTTTGGCGGGTGATCTTCAAAGGCGTGCGCGAGGGCAAGCCCTACCCCGAACACGGGTTGACCTACCGGGACTGGTCCCAGATCCCACCGCAGCAGATCCGCCTCGACGAGTTGGTCACCACGACCAGGGTCCTGGAGCTGGACCGCCTGCTCTCGGAGGACTCCACCTTCTACGGCGATCTGTTTCCGCACGCGGTCAAGTGGCGGGGCGTCGTCTACCTGGAGGACGGCCTGCACCGAGCGGTGCGGGCGGCGCTGCGGAACCGCACCGTCCTGCATGCCCGGGTCTATGACATGGACATGGCTTCGCCGTAGCCGGGCCGAGCAGACGCAAAAGCACCCTTTTCACGTGGGAAAAGGGTGCTTTTGCGTCTGCTCGCGCCCGATCAGCGTGAGGCGGCCTTGAGCAGTTCCATCGCCGAGCTGCGCGCCAGCACCCAACCGCCCTGGTTGACGAATGTGACGCTCTGGGTGACCGGCGGGGAGAGCTTGGGACCGGAGACCGAGACGTCAGCAGTCGCTGATCCGCCGGGGGCGGGCGCGATGTTGGCAATGCTGAACGACAGGGGCAGCTGTCCGTTCTTTTCGGCCTTCTTCAGCTGGTGGTCGGCGAGGTGCGCCTCAGTCCCGCCGATTCCGCCTTCGACCAGGTTGCTCTTGTTGGTGAAGGACACGCTCGGGTCGGCAAGGCTGGTGAGGATGCCGTTGAGCTGCGCTGCGGTCGGGACCGCGGCGGTGGGCGCCGGGTCCTGCGGCAGCGGCGCACCGAAGGCGGCGGGCTGAACCTGGTAGCCGGGCTGCGCCGTGACCGAGGTGACACCGGCTGCGGCGCCGATGGTCGCCACCGCCGCCGCTCCGACGACGATGGATGTGATGAACTGCATGGAGGTCCCCCTGTTCGCACCCGGTCGGGTGTGGTCAATGTGACTGTTGTTTCGCTTGTGAGTCAAGTTGCGTTACATCACGCTAGCGCGCAACGGTCCGGCGAGGCTGTGGCTGAGCTGTGTAACCGGCATGAGTAGCTGAGTAGCCACTGCGCTGCGCCGGAAACTGTGGCAACGCCCACTCAGCCTTCGGCAAGCACCTCTTCGTCGGACAACGCCGCGACGTCGAGGTAGTGCCGCGCGATGACGCTCAACCGACCCGGTGTGCCGCGCTGCGCCTCCCGCTGCTGCAGCCGGTCGGCCAGCCCGGCGACGCTGCGGGTGGCGAACAGGTCGGAGACCACTGCGTGATCCACGTCGAGCCATTCGCGGATGCGGGCGACGACTGTGGTGGCCAGCACCGAGTCACCCCCCTGCGCGAAGAAATCGTCGTGCACCCCGACCGACTCGACGCCGAGTACCTCGGCGAAGATCTCGACGAGGGCGGCATCCAGATCGGTGCGCGGCTCGCTGGCGGGAATGCCCGAGGCCGCGACCGGTTCGAGTAGTGCCAGCACCGCGCGCCGGTCCAATTTGCCGTTGGAGGTCAACGGAATTCGATCCAGGTAGACGACCCGGGTCGGCACCATGTAACCGGGCAGCAGGTCGGCGACCGCCGCACTGACGACGTCGGTGTCAACCGGGTCGCCGGAGACCGCGGCGACGAGCTTGGGCGCGTTGGCCCCGACGACGGTTGCGACGGCGTGGCGCACGCCCGGCACCGTGCGAAGCGCGCTCTCGACCTCGCCGAGTTCGACTCGGTACCCGCGGATCTGCACCTGATGGTCGGCCCGGCCGAGGAACTCGATGGTGCCGTCCGGCCAGTACCGGGCCATGTCCCCCGTCTTGTACCAACGCAGACCGTCGTGCTCGACGAAGCGCTGCGCGGTGCGCTCGGCGTCGTTGCGATAGCCGGCGGCGACGTTGGCGCCACCCACCCAGAATTCACCGGGCACCCAGTCCAGGCAGTCGCGACCCGACGGCGACACCACCCGGCAGCGCACGTTGCGCAACGGCACACCGAACGGCACCGTGGTCCAGTGCGCCGGCGGTTCGCCCACCACTTCGCAGATGGTGTTGTGGATGGCGGTCTCCGTGGCTCCGCCCAGGCCGGAGAAACGGCAGCCCGGCACCTGCTTGGCCAACCTGCGCGCCAGGTCGGCTCCCACCCAGTCTCCGCCGAGGGTGACCGCGCGCAACGAGTCACCCAGCCGGTCGCCGCCGAGCTCCAGAATCATGTCGAGCATGCTCGGCACACAATTGAGGATCGAAACCCGGTGCCGGCGCAGCAATTCCACCCAGATGGTGGCCGCGGCCTTCTCCTGCGCGTCGACGGCTACCAGCGAACCGCCCACCGAGAACATGCCGAAGATGTCGTACACGGAGGCGTCGAACTCGAGTGCGGACAGCGCCAGCACCCGGTCGGCGCTGCCGACATCGAACCATTCGTTGACCGCGTCGATGGTGTTCATCGCCGCGCTGTGCGGGACGTCGACCCCCTTCGGCATTCCCGTCGAGCCGGAGGTGAAGATCACGTACGCGATTGCGGCGGTATCCGGAAATACGGGTTCCGGCAACGGTTTTGGAAACCGGCGTGCGGCAGCCATGGACAGACAGGTGATGCCCGGTCCGATATCGGTCCCGTCGGCGGTGAGCGCCGCCACGATATCGGCGGTCTGCAGGATCTTCGCACGGCGCACGTCCGGTTGATCGGATCCGATCGGCACATAGGTGGCTCCGGCGGCCAACACCCCGAGCACGGCAGGAATTTGATCGCGGCCCTTGGGCAACTGGACCGCAACGGTGTCACCCGGTCGGACGCCCTGCGCCCGGAGCGCCCCGGCCACCGAAAGCGCCTGCCGCGCGAGGTCACCGTAGGTCCAGCCGCCGGTTGACCCGTGCACCCCCCACACCACCGCTTGGGTGTCCGGTTCGGCCGCGGCGTGGTCGAAGAAACCCTGGTGCAGGCACCGTCCGCTGACCGGTCCGTCAGTCGCGTTGATCGCGGCGCGCACCGTCGCCTGTGTGCTGGGCAACCGCACCGCCGCTTCGGCGTCCCAGGCCGCTTCGCACTGGGCGAGGCGTTGCACCGTTTTGGTGAACCTGGTGAACATGGCGTCGATCAGGCCCGGTGGAAATGCCGATTGCCGGACATCCCAGTTGATCAGCAGTCCGCCTCGCAACTCGGTGATCTGGGCGTCGAGCAGCACCTGGGGACCTTGCGAGATGATCCATTCCGGCTCACCGAAAGTCTCGATCACCGTGTCGGCGAACAGTTCGCCGAGATCCAGCGCGCTGGTGAAGACCACGGGTGCCAGCACCGGCTCACCACGGTGCCGGCCCAGGTCTCTGAGCACCTCGAGGCCCGAATACGCCGAGTGCGCGCCACTTTCGTACATGCGGCGCTGAAGGTCGCGGGCCCGCTCGGCCACCGACACGTTATCGCTGACGTCGACCTCCAGCATGATCGACGAGGTGAAGTCGCCCACCACGCGGTCGATGTCGGGATGCACCGACTCACGTTGGAACAGTGGCACATTGAGCAGGAATCTATCCTGGGCGGACCAGCCGCCGATGGTGTCCGCGAAGACCGCCGCCAACACATTGGCCGGGGTGACCCCGCGCGCGTGGGCACCGGCCACCAAACGGGCCTTGGCTTCCGGCGCGAGCCAGTGGTCGTAACGGACAGTGCGTTGCGACGCAACGCGATCCGCCACCGCGACCGTGGGCAGTTCCGGTGCGCCCGGCAGCTCGGGCAGTCGCTGTTGCCACCATTGCCGATCCCGGTCCCGCGCCGCGGTGTCCGTCTGCCGCTCGGTGCGGTATCGCCGATAGGTGTAACCCGGGGCGGACGGCGTTGCGCCCTGGTACAACTCGGCCAGATCCGAGACCAGGATCCGGTAGCTCATCGCGTCGCCGGCCAGCATGTCGATGTCGAGGTGCAATCGGCTGCGGTCGCCGTCACGCAGGCTCAGCGTGACGTCGAGGACCTGGCCTTCCTCGATGGACAGCCGCTGGTGCGTGTTGCGCTCGCGTAGTTGCTCCAGCGCGGCTCGGCTGCTGCCGGGATCGTGTCCGCGAAGGTCGACCACGGTAAAGACCGGTTTGCCCGGCTGCGGCATGGTCTGCTGCGTCCCGTCCGGCAGGAACCGGGTACGCAGCATCGGGTGCGCCGCAACCAGATCGGCCACCGCCCGCTCGAGTCGTTGCGGATCTACTGCGGGACCGTCGAATTCGACGTAGAGGTGGGCCGCGACCCCGCCGAGCTCCTGTTCGTCGGACCGGCCGATCCAGTACGCATGCTGCATGGGCGCCAACGGGAACGGCTCGTCCACTGCGACGGTCTCGTCAACAGGTTCGGCGGTTGGGGCCGGCGTCGTTGCAGCGTGACCTGCGCTGAGCAGACCGTGCCAGGAATCGACGGTAGGGGCTGCCGCCAGCTCGGCGAAGGTGATGGCAGCACCGCGTTTACGCCAGCCCCCGGCCAGCGCCATCATGCGAATCGAATTCAGTCCCAACTGGATGAGGTCGTCGTGATCTGCCACATCGGCTGTCGGGCAGCCGAGTTGGGCCGCGATCACAGCCTTGATCTCGTCCCTGCTGATCCATTCATCGCCGGGCGGCGGCATCTGCCATCCTCTCTTACGCGGGGTATCTGTCCAGGGCCTCGGCCAGCGTCGCCACTGCGCGCTGCCAGAAGCCGGTCAGACAGTCGATATCGGAGCTGGTGAACAGGACATCGCTCCACAGCAGGTTGTTGATCAGTTCCCAGCCGTCGGGGGCGGCGCGCACCAGCACGTTCATGTTCAACGCAAACCGCAACGGTAGATCGGGTTCGGGATCGATCGGCACCGTTTCAATTTCAGCACCGCTGAGCAATGACCACGGTTCGTGTTCTGCATTGCGGAGGTCGAGCCGACCCAGGTAGTTGAACAGCAGTTGCGGCTCTCTGTCCTGCAATTCAGGAATACGGTCGATATACCGCAGCAGTCCGTAATCCAGTCCTTCGAATGGGACGTCATCGAGATAGGCCGTCACCGCGTCGAGTAGGACACGCACCGATTCGGGATCCGACTCGAGTCGCTCGATATCCACGGCGGCTCCCACGCCCAGCCGTACCGGATATGCGCTGGTGAACCACCCCACGGTGTTCGCTGTGTCGGCGCCCACGATGCCGTCGGCGCGGCCGTGACTGTCCAACGCGATGAGCGCACCGGGCGCCGGATCCTGGTTGCGCATGCGCCGCCAACTCGCGACCACGATGGCGGTGGCGCACAACAGGATTTCCCGCATGCGATCGTCGCGGTTGAGTGCGGCCAGCAGCCGCTCGGTGACATGCACGGGGGTGCGGATCGTATGCACCCTAAGGGTCGACCAGGTGTCGCGCGCGGGATCCGGGTGTCGCGCACCCAACGCGGGATCTGGCCCGGATACCTGTGCAGCCCAGTAATCGCGCTGGGCCAGCACCTGCGGCTGGCCCGCCCGGTCCCACATCAACTCACACCAGCGACGGTAGGAAGTGAACTCGGGCAGTGCTTTTGGGGTGGTACCAGCCTGCAGCGAACGCCACGCCTCCTTGATGTCGCTGACCAGGATGTGCCAGGACACCACGTCGACCACCAGGTGGTGAATGGTGAGCAGCAATGTCTGCCGGTCCTTGGTGCCGGCGAACCAGACTGCCCGCACCAGGGCACCGGTGCGCGGATCGATGCCATCCATGGCGGTGCGGGCCGTATCCGCGACGGCCGAAGCCAATTCGGCATCGGTCGGGGTGGGCATGTCCACCCGCGACAGCACGTCGGCGGCGTTGACCACGCCAGGTTCCCGGGTCAAAAGCCGAGATCCCTCAGGCGTCTCGGTCATGATCGAGCGCAGCACCTCGTGCCCGTCCAGGAGCAGCTGCAGCACGAGTTCGAGTTCCGCCCGCTCGATGTCGGAGGGCAGCCGCATCAAGATCGTATTCGTGAAGCGTCGGTAGTTGCCGTACTCGTTGACCCACGACACGATCGGCAGCGGGAGTACCTCGCCGTAGTCCGCGAGAGCCACCGCCCCGCCCGATTCGACTCTCGCGTCGACCGCGGCGGCCAATTCACGAATAGTCAGATGGGTCAACACCATCCGCGGAGTCAACGCAATATCCCGCCGCTGGGCCTTATGGACCAACGAAATGGCCGAGATGCTGTCGAGCCCGAGCGCAAAGAAGTCGTCGTCGACATGCGGTGTGATGCCGCTGAATTGCTCGGCGAAGATCTCACACAGCGCCCGCTCGGTGTCGGTGGACGCCGCAGCCGAGCCGCGTGCGGACACCTGCGACAGGGCGTCGCGGGCCACCTGTTCCAGCGCGCCGCTGTCCAGTTTGCCGTTGGCGTTCACGGGTAATTGGGTCATCGGCAGGATCCGGGCCGGAACCATGTAGGACGGAAGCTGCTCGGCCAGCGCTGCACGCAGCCGCACCGGGTCCGGTCCGACGTTCTCCTGCCAGACGACGAAGCCCACCAGTGTGGGACCGCTGTCGCGCTGCAACACCACCACGGCCGCGTCGTGTACCCCGGGCCGATTACGCAGCGCGGCCTCGATTTCCGCGATTTCGACGCGGTAGCCCCGGATCTTCACCTGGGTGTCGCCGCGACCCAGATAGGCGTAACCCCCGTGCGGCAGGCGGCGCACCAGGTCCCCGGTGCGATACATGCGTTGCCCGGGGCGGAACGGGTCGGCGACGAAGCGCGCGGCGGTCATCGCAGACTTGCCGACGTAACAGCGGGCCAACTGCGCCCCTGAGAGGTACAACTCCCCCACCGCGCCGTCAGGGACTGCGCGCAACGCCGAATCCAGCACGTAGCCGCAGGTTCCGATGTTCGCGGTGCCGATTGTCGGAGCCGGATAGTCGTTGACCGCGGCGACCACCGCCTCGACCGTCGCCTCGGTGGGTCCGTAGCAGTTGTAGACCTCGGTCGACGAAAGCGCCTGCAACTGGTGCCACAACGCGCTGTTGATCGCCTCACCCCCCAGCGCCAGCACGCACAGCGGGTGCTCGGACAGGCCGGCGGCACGTAATTGGACGAACATCGACGGGGTGGTGTCGATCATGTCGACCTGAAAGCTGATGAGGCCCTTCACCAAGCGGTCCGCGTCGCGCATCTCCTCGCCATCGAACAGGTGCAGACCGTGACCGTCGAGCAGGCCGACCATCGGCTGCCAAGAGGCATCGAAGCTGAACGACCAGGCGTGTGCGATACGCAGTGCTCGGCCCAGGCGCGCCACAGCCGGCTGGTAGACCCGCTCGCGGTGGTCGGCGAAGTAGCCGAGCAAGGCCGCATTGGTCCCGACCACACCCTTGGGTTCGCCAGTCGAACCGGAGGTGAAGATGATGTAGGCGCTCTGTTCGGGATGGCGGGGCACGCTCGGCGCCACCGCGGGCCGGGCGGCGATGCGTTCCAGCGCGACCTCGTCGTCGAGCAGCAGCACCGGCCCTTCCAGCAGGTCTGCATACTGGCATTCCGACAGGATGAGTACCGGATTAGCCTGCCGCAGGATAGATTTCACCCGTTTATCGGGAAGCGTGACATCGACCGGCACATAGGCGCCGCCGGCGGCCAGTACCGCGAGGATGGCTATCAGGAATCGGGATGACCGGGGCAGCATCAGCGCCACCGCCTGCTCGGGGCCCACCCCCCGGTCAGCGAGCTCGGCAGCCAGTTGAGTTGCCCGAGCGTGCAACTGATCGTAGCTATAGCGTTCACCAGCACCGGTGGTGAGAGCGATCGCCTCGGGTGTGGCGCGAACCTGCCGTTCGAACATCGCCCACACGGTTGCCTCTGGCGGCGGCGCGAACCGCGTAGCCACCGCACCGAGTGCGGCGCGCTCCGGCGGGGTGAGGATGTCCAGCGCGTCGGGTGTCCCGTCGTCGATGTCGGGCAGCTGTCGCAGCACCGCTACTATTCGTTCGCCGAGCGCTGTGGGCGAAAGATGTGGCAGCGCTTCGCGTATCGCCTCGATGACGATGACCAGCTCGTCACCCATCAGGTGCGCGACAACGGTCAGCGGGTAATGCGTGAGACTCTCGCCCGTCACCGGTTCGAATCGGGCGCCGTCGGCGGTTGTCACCGGCGCGATGGCGGCTTCGAACGGCGCGTTCTCAAACACGAACAGCGTGTCGAACAGACCGCCGTGGCCGTGCGCGCGCTGTAGTTCCGAGAGGCTGAGATAGCTGATGTCACGCAGCGCCGACGATTCGCGCTGTAGCCGCGAACACTGCTCGACAACCGAGTCGGCGCGGCTCAGGTCGTGCACCACCGGCACCGTGTTGATGAACATTCCGACCATGGTCTCCACACCGGGCAGCTGTTCGGGCCGGCCGGACACGACGGTCCCGAAGACGACGTCGGGCCGGTCCGTGAGCCGGCCCAGCACCACGACCCAGGCGAACAGCACCGCCGTATTGAGCGTGAACCCGTTGCGCCCCGCCCACTTTCGCAGGCGCATCGTATCTGCTGCAGGCAGCAGCAGCTTGGACTGCCCCGGCACCCCGTGGCTGGACGGCACGGCGCCGTCGGCAATCATGAGCGGTCCGGAGACGCAGCTCAGATACTCGGTCCACCGGGCCAGCGCGCGCGATCGGTCCTGTTGTGCCAGCCAGGCAATGTAGTCGCGATACGGGCGCGGATTCGGCAGCCCGTCAGTCGAACCACCCGCCTGATACACCGCGAGCATCTCGGTGAAGAACACCCCCAGACCCCACCCGTCCATCAGGATGTGGTGGGCGGTGAAGATCATTCGTCGCCTGGTCTCGCCGGGCACCGAGAGCAGCACGACGCGCAGTGCCGGACCGCGGCTCAGGTCGAATGGGCGGCGCCGCTCCGAGCGGGCGATCGAATCGAATTCGCTTGCCGTGGTGCTGCGTTGGGTCCAGGGCAGCTCCGCGTGGACGGGCACGATCTGGACGGGTCGGGGCACATTGCGGTCCCAGAAGGCGGCGCGCAGATTCGGGTGCCGATCCAGCAGGGCCTGGGCGCTGCGCCGCAGCAACGCGACGTCGAGCGGACCGTCGATATCGGCGACGAATTGCATGGTGTAGATGTCGAGGCTGTCCTCGGCGAGGCGGTACAGCGCGAACAGGCCCTCCTGCAGCGGAGTCAGCGCGAGCACGTCCTCGATCTGCTGCGGGGCGGTCGTCACGATCGCCTCACGGCTGCTCATTCCACGACGCCGTGAGAGCCGCCAGCGCGTCGGCATCCAGGCCCGACGCACTCATCGGCGCGGACGGCGCTGCGGGCTGGTCGGGCGCTGCCTGACCGGCGCCCGCGTCGACGGCCGCCGCAAGTTCGGCGATGGTCATGTTCTCGAACACCATCGCCGGTGTCATCGGCAGCCCCTGCGCGCTGGCCCGGGCTGACCACTGCACCGAGATGATGCTGTCGCCACCGAGCGCGAAGAAATTGTCCTCCCGGTCGATCTCGGTGATCTCGAGCAACTCCTCCAGCAGGGCGATCAAGGCCCGCTCGGTTTCCTCCGAACCACCGACCACCGGGTGCGAGCGCTGCGCTGCCGTCGGGGAAGCGGGTGCCAGCAGGCGCTGCTGGTCGGCTTCAGGCAGCAACTGCACACTGGACACCGCCGACTCGGGTGTGCTCGCAAACGCTTGCACTGCCGCCTCGAGCGCGTCGGCGATGAGTTGGACGGTGGCCGGTTCGTAGAGATCGGCGTTACCCACGACGCGGACTTTGACTTCCGAGTCCGGCGTGAGGGCGAAGACGACGTTGAGGTCCAGGATCGAGATCTCGAAGTCCATCGGAATCGGTGTGACCCGGGTCTGTCCGTCTCCGGTGAGGTCGCGTGCCAGCAACGCCCAGTCCTCGCCGTGGAAGTGGATCGAGGTCTGGAACAGCGGGTGGTTGCGGGACGGCGACCGCGGTGGGTTGAGCGCCTCGACGACACGTTCCACCGGAAGTTCCTGGTGCGCCAGGGCATCGAGCACCACGTCCCGGCTGCGAGCGACCATGCCGAGCAGCGTCGGATCGCCGGACAGGTCGTTGCGCAGCACCACGACATTGGCGCACGGTCCGTTGATCTCGTTGGTAGCCACGTCAACTCGTGCGGTGATCGGGCTGCCGATCGGGATGTCCGTACCGCCGCCCAGCTTGTGCAGCACCACCGCCGTAGCGGCCTGGTAGACCATGAATTCGCTGGCCTCGTGGCGCTCCGCCAGTTGTGTCAGCGCCGCGCGCAGATGGGGCGGCACAGTGAAGTTGACGACCTCGCCGCGCCGGCCCAGCACCGGTGGACGGGTGTGGTCGGCACCCAGGGAGATCTCGAAGGGCATGCCGTGCAGCACCTGCGACCAGTGCGCCAGTTCGGCCGTCCCCCATTCGTTCGAGGGGTTGAACGCATCTTGTTGCCAGAGTGCGAAATTGACGAACGGAACCGCAGGCGTCGGCCAGCGCGGCGCGCTCTGCTGCAGGCGGGCCCGGTACGCCGTCAACAGATCCTCGAAGAGGATGCCCAGCGAGCTGTGGTCGGTGACAATGTGATGCACGAGAAGCAGAAGCACGCTCGTGTCCGGGTCGAGGACCAACAGGGTAGCCCTGATCAACAGATCGGATTCCAGAGCGAACACATGCCCGCGCAGCTGCGCTACTGTCTCGTCGAAGTGTCCGGGTTCGACATTGCGGACGGCAAGTTCGACCTCGCGGGCCGGATGCACGAATTGATACGGAATATTCTCGTGCTCAACGAAATTCGTGCGAAGTGCCTCGTGCCGGGCCACGACGTCGTTCAACGCGGCGGCGAGTGCATCCCGGTCCAACGGTCCGTTGCAGCGCAGCGTGAGTGCCATGTTGAAGACGTCGTTGCCGCCGCGCATCCGGTACTGAAACCACATCGCGAACTGCGAGTAGGACAGCGGTGGCCGTTCCGGGCGGTCGAGCTCTACGGCCAGCTGCGGCCGACTCGAGTGCGGCGCCGGTATTTCGGCGTCCCCGTCGAGGTCAACCCCGAACTGGTCGCGGAACTGCTCGACCAGTCTGGTCGCCAGACCGGCGGGGGTCGGGGTGTCGAACACCGCCCGCACGGTGAGCTCCACGCCGAACTCGGCGCGGATCTGGGCGACCAGTCGCGCCGCGAGCAGTGAGTGTCCGCCCAACCCGAAGAACGAATCTTCCGCACCGACCTTTTCCCAGCCGAACAGCCGCGCGAAGATCGCACACAGCCGGCGTTCGGTTTCCGTGGCCGGTTCGCGGTAGCTGCGCACCGCGACCGGTGTCGGTGCCGGCAGCGCCCGCTTGTCCAGTTTCCCGCTGACCGTGAGCGGGATTTCGGGGATCACCGCAAAAGCGCTGGGCACCATGTATTCCGGCAGCGTCGCGGCCGCGTGCGTGCGGACGTCGTCCAGATCGAGGTCGAGATCCAACTCGGTGCTACCGGTCGCAGGTACCAGGTAGGCAGCGAGCATGGGCCCGGCCCCGGTGTCCTCGGCTACCACCAGACAGTGCCGCACCGCCGGGTGGGTGGCGATCACGGATTCGACTTCGCCGAGTTCGATGCGGTAGCCACGCACCTTGACCTGCTCGTCGGCACGTCCGATGAATTCCAGCTGTCCAGAGATGTTGCGGCGCACCAGGTCTCCGGTGCGGTACAGCCGGTTGCCGGGGTTGAACGGGTCGGCGACGAAACGGAGCGAGGTCAGTCCGGGCCGGCCCAGGTAGCAGCGGGCGAGTTGCACCCCGCCGAGGTACAGCTCCCCGATCACCTCCGCGGGCACCGGTTGCAGTTCCTCATCCAGCACGTAGGTGTAAACGTTGCGATTGGGCACGCCGATGGGGACGACGCGTACCCCGTGGGATCCGTCGACCACCAGGTGCGTCGAGCAGACGACGGCCTCGGTGGGTCCGTAGTGGTTGCGCAACTGCGCGTCGAAGTAGCCGGCGAACTTGTCGGCCACCTCACCGGCGAGCGCTTCGCCGCCGACGGGCACATGGCGCAGCTGTCGCCACTCCTTGACCTGCGGCAGCAGCAACAGTGTGCTCAGCATGGACGGCACCATGTGCAGCACGGTGATCCTGTGCCGGCTGATCAGGTCCGCGACATAGGATATGTCGCTGAAGACCCCGCCGAGTGGGGACGGTTTGGGGACCACCAGTTGCGCGCCCAGCGACAGGGTCACGAAGATGTCGAGCAGCGACGCGTCGAAACTGACCGAAGACGATTGCAGCAGGCGATCTTCGGCGGTCATACTCCACTCCGCCGCGAAACCCTGCACGTGTTCGGCGATCGCGTGGTGAGACACGGCCACGCCCTTGGGCTGGCCGGTGGAACCGGACGTGTAGATGACGTAGGCCAACTGCTCCGGGCGCAGCACGCCACGCCGATCGGCGTCGGTGAGCGGGCCGTCGGACAGCTGGTGGGCCTGCAGTTCTGCGCTCTCCAGTTCTGGGCGCCCCAGCACCAGCTGCGGGCCCGCGTCTCTGACCAGGTATTCGATGCGTTCGTCCGGGTAGGCCGGGTCAATCGGCAGGTAGGCCGCACCCGCTTTGAGCACCCCGAGCATCGCGATGATGAATTCGATCGATGTCGTCAGACGTAGACCAACGATGTCTTCTGCCCCCAGGCCCTGCCCGATGAGCCAGCGCGCCAAGCGATTTGCCCGGCCATGCAGTTCGGCATAGGTCAGCCGGGTGTGGTCGGAGATCAGCGCGACCGCGTCGGGACGGGCATCGGCGGCCGCTTCCAGCACCGCCACCATCGTGGTGGGCGGCATCGGCACCAGTTCGCCGTGCGACTGCTCCAGCACCGTTGCGCGTTCGGCGGCGTCGAGCATGTCCAGGCTGGTCAGCCGGCGGCCGGGCTGGCCAATCGCATTGTGTAACAACTGAAGGTAATGCGCCGCCATCTGTTCGACGAGGGCGGGGTTCAGCATGTCGGTCTGGTATTCGAACTCGGTCAGGACGCCTTCGGGATCCAGCACGATCGCCAGGGCGAGCGGCAGGTGGGCGGTGACCGCGCCGAGGTCGAGTTGCCGCACCTGCACGCCGTCCAACGCGAATCCGCTGACGCTCTTGCGCATGCTGAATCCCAGCCGCACCAGTTGGTCCATGCCGTCGTGGCCCATGCGCTCCGGATTCGCCTCGCGCACCACGCGGTCGATGCCGACCGACTGGTGAGCGAAGCCGTCCAGGCAGGTGTCGCGCACGGCGTCGACGTACGTGTTGAAGGTGTCGTTCGGCCGCGCGGTGAGGCGCAGCAACAGAGTGTTCCCGAAATAACCGATCACCTTCTCGGCGGCCGCTTTCCGGTCGGTCACCGGCACCGAGACCAGGAAGTCCGACGCCCCGGTGTAGCGGCGCACCAGCACCCCGTAGGCCGCGAGCAGCACCATGAATGGCGAGGCGGCGTGCTGTCGGGCGAATTGCTCGAGCCGGTCGAACAAGCCTTCCGGGAAGCCCCTGGTCACCCGCTCGGCCCGGCGCGTCGGGTGCGCCGCAGGAACTCCGGGCAGCTCGAGCGGTTCGGGCGCGGGGCGCAATCTGTCGGCCCAGTAACCGACGTCGCTCATGCTGGGTTCATCGGTTCCCCCCAGCACTTCGACCGCGACGAACTGCGCCGCCGGGTGGGCGGGGGATTCACCGTTATAGGCAGCGCTGAGCTCGGTGAAGAACACCTCCCACGCCTCGTCGTCCCAGCAGATGTGGTGGACGACGAGCAGCAGCACGAATTCGCCCGGGGCAGTACGGATCAGGGTGATCCGCAGCGGCGCATCGGCAGCGAGGTCGAACGGGCGACCGAATTCACCGCGGGCCAGGTCCGCCACCGACTGACCCGCTGAATCCAGTACCCGCCAAGGAGTTTCGACGTGCTCCTGGAAGACCTGGTAGGGCTCGCCTTCGCTGTCCACGCCGTAGGTGGTGCGCAGAATCGCGTGCCGCGCGATGACCTCGCCCACGGCGGTCCGCAATCGCGCCTCGTCCAGCGCACCGTTCAGTTGATAGGCCACACAGATGTTCAGGGTGGTGTCGTCGGCGTCCATGGCCTGCAGGAACCACATGCGGCGCTGCCCGGTCGACAGCCGGTAGCGCTCGCCCGTGCGCAGGTGTGCCGCCGGGGCCGTTTTCCCGGCCGCTACACCGCTTTCGGCGATTCGTCGGCGTAGCAGGTCGCGGCGACGTTCCTGCAGAGTCTTGGCATCGTCCGCCATGGGTGGTCTCAACTCCTGGGTTTCAGCTCGCCGTTATGCCGGATCGGCCAGACAACCGCCGCGCGAGAGGAGCTCGTGCCCGCGGAACGCGGCCCGACCACGCGTCGGCAGGACGCCTCTGGTGCCGCGGTAGCCCCCCGGACCGGACATCGCCGCGCCACCCCACTTTGGCACGATCACCTGACCCGGCGCACCACCGTACCGCGGCTCGAGCACTGCCATCGGCACCGTTCGCATCAGACGGACCCCCGTTCTGTCCTGGTAGGTGTGGTCGACCCGGTGTAGCTACAGCAGATTATGTTAGCCTTCGCTAAGTTACCCAGTTCCCGCGGCCGTCGCGCTGGCGCGATAATCAATGCGACCATCCGCGCACCCCGTCGGCTATTGCCCGCCCGGGAAAAACGGGTGGAACGTCCCTGAAACGGCGGAGGTACCGGCGTGAACGCGCGCGATCTGCACCAGCGTTGCGCCAAGGTGGATCTCGGCGCGCAGGTGGGTGAGTTCGCGCTGCGACGCCTCGAGGTCGACCGCGACCTCACCCTGATGCACGGCTGGATGAACGACCCTCCAGTGGCCCGGTACTGGCAGAAGGGGTGGGAGCGCGATCGGGTCCGGTCCTACCTGCTCGACCAGGATCACAGCGCGCACTCCACGCCGTACCTCGGGTTGTTGAACGGTACGCCGATGAGCTACTGGGAGCTCTACCGCGCCGACCTTGATCCACTCGCCGGGCACTACGCCGCCCGCGAGCACGACCTCGGCGTCCATCTACTGCTCGGACCGACCGAGCACCGCGGGCGGGGCCTGGCCGCGGAACTGTTACACACCGTCTCCAACTGGCAACTCGATGCCGACCCGCGGTCCCCGCGAGTGGTCGCCGAGCCCGACGTGGGCAATCTCAGGTCCATCCGGACGTTCGAGCGTGCCGGGTTTCATCGCGCCGGGGAGCTCGACCTGCCCGGTAAGCGGGCCGTCCTGATGGTCCGCGATCGGCCCGACGATCACCCCCAGCAGGTCGTCGACCTGCACCGAATGGATGTCGGCGGCGGGTCACCCCACGCTGGGGCCAGTTGAAATTATGTTAGCCTTCGCTAAGTTATGGCTCGCTGTCCGACTAGGCTCAAGCCGAATGCAGGCCCGGCAAAGCGCTGCGCACCCGCAGTGGGCGAATGAGTAGGCGAAAGGTCAGGTTGCATGCCGCGCACACTGGGGTGGATCAGGCAGTTTTACAAGCCGGGATCGCCCGAGAACCCCACCCTGTTGGTGTTCCCGCATGCCGGCGCCGGCGCATCCGCCTACCGCACCTTCGCTAAAGCCCTCAGCGACAAGTTCAGCGTGATCGTCTTCCAGTACCCCGGACGGCAGGACCGCGCCGCCGAACCAGCGCTGGGTTCACTGCCCGAGATCGCTGCCGGAGCATTCAAGGAGTTCGCACGTTCGGATCACAACCGCGGCGTGCCGGTCATCGCGTTCGGGCACAGCATGGGGGGCTGGGTGGCGTTCGAGTTCGTCCGGATCGCCGAAGCCAACGGCGTCGACGTCGGACAACTCAACGTCTCGGCGGCGGTCGCCCCGTGCAACGCGGCGAACAAGCCGGCCCACCCCGAGACCGACGAGGAGATCCTCGACCATCTCGCTGCGCTGGAGGGCACCAATTCCGACGTCTTCGGGAACCGGGACCTGATGCGACTGGCGTTGCCGGTGATCAAAGCCGATTACCGAGCCTGCGACGCCTATGCCTGCGACGAAGGCACCAAGGTTCGGGCCCCGATCCACGCGATCGGCGGTGACCAGGATCCGATTGTGACGCTGGGCGACCTCTACGGGTGGGGCAAGCACTCCGACACCGTCGAGGTGACGATGTTCGACGGCGGGCACTTCTTCCTCGACACACACATCGACGCCATCGTGGAACTGTTGGCCGGCGACCTGCGGCAGTCCGGGCAGACCTCATGACCTACGGCGGTCCCGACCACATCGTCATCTCCGGACTGGCCGTCGAGGCGCCCGGCGGCATCGACACCCCCGCAGCGCTGTGGCAGGCCCTGACCGAGGCCAAGGAGCTGATCGGTCCCTTTCCGCGCGATCGCGGATGGCCGCTCGAGGATCTGTTCTCGGTCAGCGAGATGGACGGCTGGGGTCCGGTCCACGATGCGGGCGGATTCCTGGACAAGGCAACGGCATTCGACCCGACGCTGTTCGGCATCACCCACCGCGAGGCGCTGGTCATGCACCCCCAGCAACGTGTTGCGATGCGACTTGCATGGAAAGCGTTGGAGAACACCGGCATCAATCCCGCGGCGCTGGAAGGCGAATTCGTGGGCTGCTTCGTCGGCATGTCGCCGATGGAGTACGGACCGCGCGCATCGGTGGCCGACGCGTTGACCGGACATCGGATCGCCAGCTTGGGCCAATTAGGAGGCGCCGCAAGGATTTCGCACAGCCTCGGACTCACCGGCCCCTCGGTCAGCGTCGACACCGCCTGCGCGTCGTCGCTCACCGCGCTACACCTGGCCGCGTCGGCGGTGGCCTCCGATGAGTGCGACTGGGCACTGGCCGGTGGGGTCTGCGTGATGGGCTCCCCCGGTGCGTTCTACGAATTCTCCAGGCTGAACGCGCTTTCCGACGACGGGCATTGTCGCGCCTACAGCAATGACGCCAGCGGCACCGTGTGGGGCGAAGCCGCGGGCATGGTGATCGTTGAACGCGAGTCGCGCGCACGGCAATTAGGGCACCCGGTGTACGGACGCATCCTGGCGATCCGTACCAACCACAACGGCAAAGGCAAGCCGATCCTGGTCCCGCGGGTACGAGCGCAGGAACAAGTGGTCCGAAAGACGCTGGACGCGGCCGGAATCGACCCGGCCGTCGTGGGCATGATCGAAGGGCACGGGACCGCGACCCCGGCCGGTGACCCGGTGGAACTTCTCGCGTTGTTCAAGACCTACGGTGCCGCCGGATCCGAGGCCCTGCTGGGTTCGATCAAGTCCAACATCGGGCATCCCCAGTCGGCATCGGGAATTCTCGGCCTGATCAAGCTGCTGCTGGCGGGCCACCACGGCCAGATTCCGCCAACTCTCTACGCGGACAATCCGACCAAGATGCTGGACTGGGATCTGGTCGGGATCCGGCTGGCCACCAAAGTGCACGAGTGGGCACCCACCAACGGCGTCCGCTACGGCGCGACATCATCCTTCGGCGCGGGAGGCGCCAACGCGCACGCCATCCTCGAAATGCCCGCGCCGGCAGGAAGTGAATAAGTGACCGTGGCCAATTGCGGGGTTTCCTACCGACTTCCGGACGGCTCGGTGCCGGTACTGCTGGCCTCCGACACCGCAGACCTGCTGCGCGGCGAGGCCACTGCGCTGCATGCGTACGCCTCGATGCATCCGGAGGTGACACCTCAGGCGATCACGCAGATGTTGTTTCGCACCCGGGCCGCGCGCAAGCACCGCGCGTTGGCCGTGGTCGCCACCCGTGACGAGTTGCTGGCGGCATTGCGGGCCATCGGCGACGGCCGCGAGCATCTTGCGGTGCACCGCACCGTGTCGCCGGCGGTTGCCCGTCGGCTCGCGTTCGTATTCCCCGGCCAGGGCAGTCAGCGCCCCGGAATGGGACGGCTCTATTACGAGAGGATCCCGGCCTACCGCGGCGAAGTGGATCGGTGCGCGGCGGCCTTCGCCGAGCTTTCCGGTCGGTCACCGCTGAATTACCTGCTCGACGAAGAATTCACGGTCGACGGCAACGCCAGCACCGTTCAGCCGGCGTTGTTCACCCAGATGGCCGGTCTGGCCGCGGCCTGGCAGTCCGTCGGGATCACGCCGCACGTGGCCGTCGGGCACAGCCAGGGCGAGATCGCTGCGGCCTACGTATCGGGTCTGATCACGTTGGCAGATGCCGTGCGCATCATCGGAATTCGCGCGCAGGCTGCCGAGCAGATCGAGTCCGGTGACTACGCGATGGCGGTCGTCGCCACCGACCGGGAGAGCTGTGCTGATCTGCTGGCCCGCTGCTCGGACTTCGCCGAACTGTCGGTTGTCAACTCGCCCAACATGTCCGGTATCTCGGGTGATCGCGACACGGTGCAGGACATCGTGGATGCGCTGACCGAGCGGGGGGTTTTCGCCCGGGTCATCGGCGTCCAGTATCCCGCGCACACCAGCCTGATCAACGCGCTCGGCGACAAGGTCCGCACCGCATCGCAAGACCAGCTGGAGAATCCGAAGTTCCTGGACAGCGAGATCGACTGCGTCGGTTCCACTCTCGGCGTCCCGATCACCCCGGACCTTCCGGTCGATCAGTACTGGTTCTGGAACCTGCGCAATACCGTCCGGTTCGACAAAGCGATGACCGCCGCCGCCGGACTGGGCGCCGATACGTTCGTCGAGCTGGCCGAGCACCCGACCCTGCAGTTGGCCATCCAGGAAAATCTCGCCGGTCAGGACACCGACCTCCGGGTGGTGGGCACGTCCACTCGTTCTGCCGCCGACCTCGCCGAGTTCACCCGTAACCTGGCACAACTGGCGGTACACGACCTGGACTTCCCGTGGGATCGACTGCGTGTCGACGACGACGGGCCGGTAGCGCTGCCGCTGCCCGACTTCCCCAACTCCCTGATGAATGACGTCCCGCTGTGGCTGCCCTACGACGAGGTGTTGCCGCGCCGCACCCGCACGAAGACGGCGCCCGAGCCCGAGCCGGCCCGGGGCCCGGCCGCGAGACTGCTCACCGAAGAGTGGGTTCGACTGAGCCGGCTTTCCCTCACCCGCCCGCGGACCATCGGCATCATCGACCACACCGGTGACTGCGCACAGTTGGCCAACGAGTTGCGCACGGCAGCAGCCGAACTCGGCGCGACCGCCGTCCCGATCGGGCCTGATTCCACCGTCGGTGATGTCGACACCCAGGTCATCCTGTTACCGCAATCGCCGGAGCTGGGTCCCGCCGCCGCGACCGATCAGGTCGCAGCCTTCTTCGCCGAGCGCACCTGGTGGCACGGGGTCCCCGCGCCGGTCGCCCACTGCTGGTTGGTGACCGTGGGCGGCGAGGCCGTCATCGACGCAGATGGGCCGCCGGATCTGGTTCACGCCGCGGCCAGTGCCGGATTTCGCAGCGTCGGCGCCAAGTACCCCGGTGTGCATTTCCGCCACCTCGACCTGCCGGTCGACGCGGCGCCGACTGATGCGGCGCGCTCGTTGCTCAAAGCCCTGCACACCGACGGGGAGTCGGAGCTGGCGTTGCGCAACGGCGGCCTGTACGCGAAGCGAATCGTGGCGGCCGGAGAAGGCATTGCGGAGCCGACTGCCGCCGTCCCCGGACACGTGCTGATCGTCGGAGGCACCGGCAAGCTCGGACTCGAATTCGGCGCGTACTTCGCCCAGCAGGGTGTCCAGCGCATCACCCTGGTCAACAGGTCCGGTGAGACCCCGGCGGTCACGGACCGGCTACGTCTGATCCGGTCGGCCAGCGCCACCCGAATCGATGTCGCGGCGTGCGACCTCAGCGACGAAGCCGCGGTCTCCCGGTTGGCCGACCAGCATCAGGACGCCCCGGCCGATCTGATAATTCATGCCGCAGTGGAATATTCGGGTGTGGAACTCGAGGACATCACCGCCGAACAGGTGACCACGGCACTGGGCGCCAAGGTCGTCGGTATCTCGCGTGTCCTCAGCGTTTTCCCGCGGGCCGAAGACTGCCGGGTGCTGCTGTGCTCCTCGGTGTCGGCGACGGTGGGCGGGCGTGGACTGGCACTGTATGCCGCCGGCAACCGCATGCTCGATGCGTTGGCACAGCAGCTGCGGGCCGGCGGGCTGGACTGTGTTTCGGTGCAGTGGGGGCATTGGCAAGTTCATCTCGACGAGTCCGGCCTGGCGATGCTGGCCGGTATCGGCGTCGTACCGATGCAGCCGGCTGACGCACTGGCCGTCGGGATGCGGAGGCTGACCAGGAATGCCGCCGTCGCGGCATTCGACCTGGACCGGGCGCGGTCGGTGCTGGAGACCTGCGGGCGCGCTTCGCTGTTGTCGCAGTTGACCAATGCGGCCCCGGCAGATCCCACCGTCAGCGCCGTCGCCGCATCGACTGCACCGACCGGCGTCTCGCACCGCTTGCTCAGCCTGTTGGCCGGGGCTATCGGTGTCGACAACGTCGCCAGCATCGACACCAGCACTCCGATGGTGGCGATCGGCCTGGATTCGTTGCAGGCCTTGGAGTTCCGGCGCCGCGTCAAGATGGAGTTCGATCACGACCTCGAGGTCGGGGAGCTGCTCGGCGGGGCATCCATCGCCGACGTGCTGGCGAAGCTGGACGCCTAGAAATCACACCTGGGTCTCAGTCCTGGGCCATCGCTTCGCGAAGTGTCCTGGGACGCATGTCGGTCCAGTTGTCCTCGACATAGGCCAGGCAGTTCGCCCGGGTGTCCGCGCCGAACACCACCTGCCATCCGGCGGGCTTCTCGATCGCCGTCGGCCACAAGCTGTGCTGATCTTCGTCGTTGGTCAGCACGTAGAACGTGCCCAGCTCGTCGTCAAACGGATTGATACTCATCGCTTCTCCCACGGTCGGTCGACCGGGCGACCCCGATCTCGGCACCCAGCACCCGGTCGGAGAGCAATCCCAGACAGCTCAGATTCGGGAAACCAGGGCCTTCGTTCACACCAGACAGATTGGGCAGGAAGAACTTCGGAGTGATACCGGAGAGGGCCAGGTCGGGTCCGATGGCCTCTTCGAGGCGTTCCCCGTTGAGCGGCGCACCCACCTCCGCTTCCAGCAGGCGCACGGTGTCGGGGTGCAGTACCGGCAGGAACCAGAGCGGGTCGGCACCGGACCCGTCGATGACGAGCTCGAAACGGTGCAGTGTCTCCTGCGGTTCACCACAGTTGTCGGTGCGCAAGGTGATCCAGATCTTGTTGTCGCTGTCCACAACTCGAGCCACCCGCCCACGCATGTGCTTGATGCGTTCGTCGGCCAGCAGTGACTCCTGGACCCGCGCGGAGAACACCCCGCGATCGGTTCGGGCGATGCAATTGCGTCGTTCGGCATGGCTGAGGTTGCGCCACCCGGCGGGATCGGAAAACAGTGAATTCTCGAAGAAACCCTCGCCGCGGGTGAACAGCGTCGCCTGCGGTGAGATCGCCGTGATCGCCGAAACCCGGTGGTGGAAAAGCTCGTTGAGGATCGAGGCCGCGGTCTCGCCACCTCCGACGACAGCGACGCTGTCCGCCACGATGCGGTCGTGCTGCCCGGCGCGCTCCCAGAACTGCGCGATGGACAACACTCGCGGATCACCGGAGAGCATCGACCGCTCCGGCTGGCCCGGGCCGGTCATCATCAGCGAGTCGGCCGTCACGGTGGAATCGGCCGTGCCGATCGCCCAGCGCGATCCGTCAATGGAGATCTTGCGTACTTCGCCGGCAACGACTTTCAGGCCGGCCACTTCGGCGACCCAACGCAGGTAGCGTGCCCACGTGTCGTGCGCCGGCGCCGGCCTGCCGCGATCGATCCACCCGACGAACTGGTCCGTCGCAACCAGGTAGGACTGCCAGCTGAATCGCATCATCTGCTCGTCGATCTCGGAGTCCCGCCCCGGCACCAGGGCCGACCGGTACGGGAAGCCGACATCTTTTTCCGGACTGGTGCCCAACCGTTGCCGACCGTCTGTCCAGCCGCCGCCGGGCAGCCAGTTCGCCGCCACCCCGGTGCGTTCGATCGCCACGATGTCCGGCGTGTCGATGCCCATTTCGCGCAGCACCGCCGCCTTGGCCGCCACGGCCACCGCTTTGGCGCCCGCGCCGACGATTGCCAGCGTCGAGGTCACCGCGCACCGGCCTCGGGGGCGGCCCGCAGCGCCTGGTGAGTTGTCGGCTGGCCGTGCCGGTTCGCTGACGTATCAGCGAATGACGCGCCGCCCACGACCCACCTCCGAATTAGCTCAGGCTGCCCTAACTTTTGAGTACGCTACCTTATATTCGATGGGCTGACACGCTCACCCCAAGGGAGCTGCCGAGTGCCTACACGTCCTTTCCGTTCGTCCCAGACCAGCGCCCCGGACGGTTTCATCCCGTTTCCCCCGGACCGGGCCGCCGCGTATCGAGCGGCCGGCTACTGGACCGGCCAGACGGTGCCCGGCCTGCTGCGCCAGGTCGCGGCGACGCGGCCCGACCACCTCGCAGTCGTCGACTCGCTCGCTGGCCATACCTACTCAGAACTGGACGAACTTGCCGACCGTGCGGCGGCCGGGTTGGCGTCGCTGGGAATCGCCCCCGGCGATCGGGTGCTTCTCGCACTGCCCAATTCGTGTCGATTCGCGGTCGCCCTGTTCGGCGTACTGCGCGCCGGTGCCATCCCGGTGATGTGTCTGCCGGGGCACCGGGCAGCGGAGCTGACTCATTTCGCCGAAGTCAGCGGCGCCGTCGGACTGATCGTCGCCGCACAGGCCGGGGATTTCGACTACCGTCCGATGGCCGAACAACTGGTCGCCAGGCACCCCCGGTTGCGGCACGTCGTCGTCGACGGTGACCCCGGACCGTTCCTGTCGTGGTCGGCACTGCCGGACGGCGCTGTCCCGGACATCGCGGTGGACACCGCGGGCCCGGCGTTGTTGCTGGTGTCCGGCGGCACCACCGGGACGCCCAAACTGATCCCCCGCACACACGACGACTACGTCTACAACGCCACCGCGAGCGCCGCGCTGTGCCGCCTGACCGAGGACGACAGGTATCTGGCGATACTGCCGGCCGCGCACAACTTTCCGCTCGCCTGCCCCGGCATCCTCGGCGCTATCAGCGTCGGCGCCACCGTCGTTTTCGGCACCGACCCCAGCCCCGAGGCCGCATTCGCCACCATCGACCGCCATAGCGTCACCGTCACCGCCTTGGTACCGGCCCTGGCCAATCTGTGGGCGCAGGCTTGCGATTGGGAACCAGTGACACCAAAGACGCTGCGGCTGCTGCAAGTTGGTGGCGCCAAGCTCGAATCCGTGGACGCTGCTGCCATTCGCGCGGCACTCACACCGGGCCTGCAGCAGGTATTCGGCATGGCCGAGGGACTGCTGAACTTCACCCGCCTCGACGACGCACCGGAGGTGCTGGAGCACACCCAGGGCCGACCGCTGAGCCCGGCCGACGAGATACGCATCGTCGATGCCGACGGCGCACCGGTCGCACCCGGCGCCGACGGTGAACTGCTGGTGCGGGGGCCCTACACCCTCAACGGCTATTTCCGTGCCGAGCGCGACAACGAGCGCAGCTTCGATCCGCACGGGTTCTACCGCAGCGGCGACCTGGTCCGGTTGCGCGACGACGGCAACCTGGTGGTCACCGGCCGGGTCAAGGATGTCATCTGCCGCGCCGGTGAGACGATCTCCGCCCGGGACCTCGAAGAGCATCTGTTGGGCCACCCGTCGGTCCGGTCGGTCGCCGCTGTGCCGGTACCTGACGCCGGTCTTGGTGAAAAGATCTGTGCTGCTGTGGTTTTCGCCGGCAAACCGGTGACGATCACGGAGTTGAACTCCTACCTGGACCAGCGCGGTGCGGCTACCCACGTCCGCCTCGACCAACTGGTCGCGTTGCCGACGCTGCCTACCACCCCGATCGGCAAGGTCGATAAGAAAGCGATCGTCGCGCAAGTCTGCGGTCAAGCGGAACAGCCGTGACTTTCGCCATGAATTTCCGCCTCATCTGACACCGATCCAATTAGGATCCCCGGTAACGCCTACCGAAAAAGGGGACAGTCGATGACGTTTGTGATGGTGGCACCCGAGATAGTGGCAACGGCGGCAACGGAATTAGCCGGCATCGGCGCCTCCATCGACGCAGCCGGCGCCGCCGCGGCGGCGCCCACCACCAATGTCCTGGCCGCGGCCCGGGACGAGATATCGGAGGCCGTTGCCGCGCTGTTCGGCTCCCACGCGCGACAGTTCCAGGCACTGAACACTCAATTGGCGGCATCGCAGGAGCAGTTTGCCCGCCTGCTGGCCGCGACGACGGTCAGCTACGCGCAGGCAGAAGCCGCCGGTGCGGCGCCGTTGCAAGAACTGCTGAACCTCATCAACGCACCGACCCAGGCACTGCTGGGCCGTCCGCTGATCGGTGACGGGACGGCCGGGCTGCCCGGCCAGGACGGCGGGGCCGGCGGGTTGCTGTACGGCAACGGTGGTCAGGGCGGGACTGCCGTCGCCGGGCATGCGGGGGGCAACGGCGGGGCGGCCGGCTTGATCGGTAACGGTGGCGCCGGCGGGGCGGGGATTCCAGGCCAGGCCGGTGGCGCCGGCGGTGCCGGCGGCTGGCTGTACGGCAACGGCGGCCTCGGAGGCGCCGGCGGGGCAGGGGCGGCCGGAGGCAACGGCGGCGCCGGCGGCTGGTTGTTCGGCAACGGAGGCAGGGGTGGCGACGGTGGCAACGCCACGGCAGCCGGACTCGACGGAGGCGACGGTGGTAGCGGCGGGACCGCGGGGTACCTGTCCGGCAACGGTGGTGCGGGCGGAAAGGGCGGGGCGGGTGCGCAGGGCGCGCCGGGCGTCAACGCCACTGCGCTGAATCCGTCCGACTATGCCGACAGCGGCATCCCCGGCAAGGGCGGGAACCCTGTCGGCAGTCCCGGCACCACCGGCGCCGACGGCGCCACCCCCACGCAGGCCGGCGGCCAGGGTGGTGCCGGCGGTGAGGGCAGCGCGAACACGGGCGCCGCCGGCACCGGGGGCCACGGCGGTCACGGCGGTAACGGCGGCACCGATGCGGTGGCCGGCACGGTGGGCGGTCTGGGTGGCAGCGGTGGCGACGCCGTCGGTGGCGCCTCGTCCGGACCCGGTAACTCCGGCGGTACCGGCACCGGTGGTATCGGCGGCACCGGCGGCACCGGCGGCACGGGCGCAGCTGGTGGTGACGGCGGAACAGGTGGAATCGGATACGGCGGTTTGGGTGCGGGACCGGGCGGCCCCGCTGGCCTCGGCCAAGGCGGCAAGGGCGGCCTGGGCGGAACGGGCGGGATCAGTGGCGGGACCGGGGGAACCGGCGGGATGGGCGGGACAGGCTACGGCGGTGCCAACAGCGGCAACGTGATCGGTGGGTTCGGCGGCAACGGTGGCGACGGTGGCACCGGGGGGATCGGCGCATCCGGTGGCGCGGGCGGCCAGGGCGGCAGCGGTGGCGCCGGCGGTCGAGGCGGACTGCTGTTCGGGACCGGTGGTGACGGCGGCCTGGGCGGGGCCGGCGGGTCCGGCGGTCAGGGCGCTGTAGGAGGAGACGGCGGCAAAGGTGGTCAGGGCGGCACCGGCGTGGGCTCTATCAGTAAGGACAGCGGCAGCGGCAGTGGCAGCGGCGGCAACGGAGGCACCGGCGGTGACGGTGGCACCGGTGGTGACGGCGGCCAGGGCGGTAGTGGGGGGAACGGCGGCAACGCCGGCGCGGGCGGTTTGTTCGGTTCGGCCGGTAGTCCGGGCGGCGGAGGTGGCGGTGCGGACGGTGGCGGCGGGGGTGCCGGCGGTGGCTACGGCGCGGGCGGGGACCCAGGTGTCGGTGTAGGAACCAAGGGCGGCTTCAGTATTCCGGGGCAAGCTGGTGCGCACGGCCTGCACCAGGGCGCGGTCGGTGCCGACGGCGCCGATGGATTCGACGGCTCGTCCGGGCGTCCTGCCTAGACGTCAGGTCGCCACCCACGCAACGTATTCCGAAGTAGTCGGACACCTGGGTGCAGCGTGTTTCCGAATGGATCGGCCAGAACCTGCCATTGACTAATGTCACCATTTGATATTGACTCCGTGACATGAACGACGGCGCTCCGAGGTGCGGGACACTGCGCTCGTGCGGTGCGATCGCGGTCAGCTACGTTCGATTCCCCGGGGACTCACCCCGGCCAAGCACAGTGGCAGAGGCGGTTTGATGTTTGGTCCCCTGGACAAGCTCCTGAACAGGAAATGCACCAGCCGCGATGCGCTGGCGGTCGTCACCGGTGCCGGCAGCGGCATCGGCGCCGCCTTCGCCGTCGAACTCGCTCGCCGGGGCGGCGCAGTGGTGTGCAGCGACATCGACCTGGAAGCCGCCCAACAAACCGTCGACGCGCTCACCGACCTGGGCGCCAAAGCCGTCGCGGTGCGCTGTGATGTCTCGGTATTCGACGAGGTCGTCGCCCTGGCCAAGGAGGCACAAGCGTGGTTCGGGGCACCGCCGACTCTGGTGATCAACAACGCCGGCGTGGGCGCCGGCGGGGCACCCATCGGCGAGATTGCGCTCGATGACTGGACCTGGGTGCTGGGCATCAACCTCTGGGGTCCGATTCACGGTTGCCAGGTGTTCACCCCGATCCTGCGCGAGGCCGGACCCGCCCACGCGGACCGCGGCATCATCAACGTCGCGTCGGCGGCGGCGTTCGGTGCGGCTCCGGGCATGGGCGCCTACAACGTCAGTAAAGCCGGGGTGCTCTCCCTGTCGGAAACGCTGGCGGCCGAATTGTCAGGCAGCGCAGTCAAAGTCACTGTGTTGTGTCCCACCTTCGTCAAGACCAACATCGTCGGCTCCGGTCGCATCAGTGAAGAGTCCAGCCAGCTGGCCACCAAGCTGATGAGCTGGACCGGCTACACCGCGGAGAAAGTCGCGCGCGTCTGTCTGGACGCCCACGATCGCGGCGACCTCTACTGCATGCCACAACTGGAGGCCAAGATCGGTTGGAATATCAAACGGCTGGCGCCGGGCGCATATACGCGCACGGCCGGTCTGATATCGCGGGTGGCCAGCCGCTGATACACGCGGCGGAAGGGAAATCCGGTGGACCCGAACAAGCTAGCTATGCACACGTGACGCTGACGGTGCGCCGCTCACATCGTTGCCGGACAACGTAACCGGGGATCTGTTGGCAACGCAACGGCCGGCACGACCTGAACCGGGCACGATCGCCGGGGTGCTCTACAACCTGCGGCGCGCTCCGCACCGCGTGCGCCGGCAATCGCGTGACTTCGTCGAGGCGGCCGTCGCCCAGCTCTTCGACGCCGCGGTCGGGCATCCCTCCGGAATCGGAACGTCCGGGGAGTACCGGATCGACGAGTTGGCGCGGCTGGCCGGTACCACCACCCGCAACATTCGGGTGTACCGCGACCGCGACCTGTTGCCGCCGCCGTTGCGCGTCGGGCGGATAGCACTGTTCAACGACACCCACCTCACCCGGCTCCGACTCATCACCTCGATGCTCGACCGCGGCTACAACATCGCCCATGTGCGCGAGATGCTCAGCGCCTGGGAGGAGGGCAAAAACCTCGGCGACGTGCTCGGACTGGAATCGGCCATCGTGGGCACCTGGACCACCGAGCGGCCACAGACCATGTCACTGGCCGCGGCGCGCGAACTCGTCGGTGACGCAGGCGCTTTCGATCGAATGGTCGGGTTGCAGGTGATCCGAGTGGACGGCGATCAGGCCACCATCACCCGGCCCAAGCTGATCGACGCCTTCAACGAAGTGCGCGGCTACGGCGTGAGCGCGGACAAACTCATCGACCTGCACGAGCAGATTCTGCCGAAGATCGACGAAATCAGTGACCTGCTGGTGCAGGCCGGTTTCGAGCACGTCGCCAACCGCATCAAGCCCGGCGAAGCGCTGCCCGCCGACGCCGAAGTCGCCGAGTTGATCACCATGCTGGTCCGATTCCGCACGCAGGCGGTCGCGACTGTCACCGCAACGCTGGCGTCGTCCATCGAGTCGACCATCGAATCTCTGGTCAGCCAGCTGCTCGCGGATTACCTCAAGCAACCCGCCGAATTCGAGCAGCCACACTGATGTCAGGTCAACGGCGTTCGACCAGATAGGGCGCCAACGTCGACAACTTCTCGCAGGTCTCCTCGAACTCCCGCTCGGGGTCGGACGCCTCGATGATGCCTGCGCCGGCCCGCAGCCAGGTGCGGCCGTCACGTTCGTAAGCCGCCCGCAGCGCCAGCGCCGCATCGAGCCCGCCGTCGGCCGAGAACATCACCACCGCACCGGAATACAATCCACGAGCCTCGTCCAGGCGCAGGATTGCTTCCACGCCACCCGCTTTCGGGATACCCGAGGCGGTGACCGCCGGGAAGAGCGCTTCCAGCGCATCCATCCGGTCGCTGGCCGGGTCCAGGCGCCCGGTCACTGTCGAGCCGAGGTGCTGCACACTGCCGCGTTCGCGCACCGCCATGAAGTCGATGACGGCCGCGGTCCCCGGCTCAGCGATCTCGGCGACCTCCTGAAGCGAGGTGCGGACCGAAATGGCATGCTCGACAATCTCTTTGGAGTTCGACTCCAAATCGTACCGTGCCTGCAGGTCGTGTGCGGGTCCGCGACCGAGGGCGCGGGTGCCGGCCAGCGGCTCGGTGACCACCACACCGTCGGGCGCAACGGCAGCGACGAGTTCGGGGCTGTAGCCCAACGCGCGAGTACCGGCAAGCCGCAACAGAAACGAGCGCACCGGCGTGTTGTGGCGTCGGCCCAGCCGGTAGGTCTCGGGGAAGTCGAGCGCGAACGGCACTTCCAGGCAGCGGGACAGGATCACCTTGTCGTAGCGCCCCGACGCGATCTCGCCGACCGCGCGACTCACCCGCTCGCGGTAGGCAGAAGGGTCATCGGACAGTTGGACCGCCCGGGTCGGCGGCTCGCGGCGCGGACCCGCGCTGAGCAACCGGTGCACCGCCGCCCGTTCGTCCGGCCCCGCACCATGGAGTCGGATCTCGTCTCGAGCCAGCACGATGCGGGTCCTCGGCCAGAAGACCCGGGCAAGCG
The DNA here is from genome assembly GCF_059812965.1 of Mycobacterium sp. NGS29. Lineage (NCBI taxonomy): Bacteria > Bacillati > Actinomycetota > Actinomycetes > Mycobacteriales > Mycobacteriaceae > Mycobacterium > Mycobacterium sp. NGS29. The sequence goes on along the minus strand of NZ_JCALDR010000022.1, from coordinate 20,717 downwards.
GGGTGTGCGGGGCCAGTCGCTGCTGCAGCCCGAAACGGTAGACGCCGAATTCGAAGGCCACCCAGCCGAAGAGTTGGTCGGTCTCCAGCAACAGCCGGTCGACGGCTTCGCCCAGCACCGCGCCGGGACGTCCGGTCCACTGCTGTCGCTGCGTCACGCCGTCGCGGATGACCCGCAGTTCGTCGCTGTCCAGCTCCACCATCGCCTGCACACCGCAGGCCAGCACCCACTGCCCGTCCTGCTCGTAGAGCAGGTACTGCTCCCCGGTCGGCTCGATGAGCTCGGCGACGAGCCCGGCCGCCAAGTCGGCGGGATCAATGTCCGGGGGTAACGGTATGGCCAGTGATGCAGTGCTGGCAGAATTCGTCTCGACGCTGGCCTCCATCACGCAAGTAAATGTAGCCTAACCTATGCCCTGGGCGCGCGCCGCCCCGACGGTGCTACCTCCCGTTGTGGTTGGCAGGCACACCCATCATCAGAGCACCGATCATCTGTGACGGCACGAAGGTCGCGACACTCGCACTCCCAGTGAGTTGACAGCACATTCGTACGTCACCCACACCGCCGTGAAACACAACGCGTCAGCCAGCGCAGTTGCCCGATGCGATCGTTACCAGCGCGTTTCGCGGGCGGCGTAATCGTCAAATATTGCCCCAGCCAGCGTCTTTCAATCCGTTGGTGAGTGGCAGCCACACCGGAGCCCGGCTAGATTCTCAGCGTCAACTCGGATGTAGTTGGTCGCCGCGAAAGCTCCGCGGTCAGTACTTCCTTGTCTCGCCCGCCCCTCGGAGGTGCTCATGCTGCACGAGTTCTGGGACAACTTCACGCACAACTTGTTCAAGCCACTGTTGTTGTTCTTCTACTTCGGCTTCCTGATCCCGATCCTCAAAGTCCGGTTCGAGTTCCCCTACGTCCTCTACCAGGGCCTCACGCTGTACCTGCTGCTGGCCATCGGCTGGCACGGCGGTGAAGAACTCGCGCAGATCAACACCGCCAGCATCGGGGCCGTGGTGGGTTTCATGGCCTTGGGTTTCGTGCTGAACTTCGCCATCGGCGGGTTGGCCTACCTGATGCTGAGCCGTCTGAAGTCCTTGCGACGAATTGATATGGCCACCGTCGCCGGCTACTACGGATCGGACTCGGCAGGAACATTCGCGACCTGTGTAGCGGTTCTGACCGCCACGAACATCGCCTTCAACGCCTACATGCCCGTGATGCTGGCGGTCATGGAGATCCCCGGATGCCTGGCCGCGCTGTTTTTCGTTGCGCGGCTGCGGCATAACGGACTCGACGCGGCGGGGAACATGCCCGGCGAGCCCGGGTACACGCTCAAAGCGGGGATCGGCCCCGGCACCGCCGCCCGCCCGGCGCCGGGCGACAGCCTGAACCTGGAAAGCGAACTCGCAGCCGAACGGGCAACAGCACTCGAACAAATCGACCACCCGGGCCGGGAGGAAAAGCAGTCCGCACCGGGTCCGTCGGGCAAGCGCATCCTGACCCGCGAGCTTCTCCAAGAGGTATTCCTCAACCCGGGACTCGTGCTGCTGATCGGCGGCATCGTCATCGGTCTGATCAGCGGGCTGCAGGGACAGAAGGTCGTCGCCGACGATGACAGGTTCTTCGTGCTGGCCTTCCAGGGCGTGCTCTGCCTGTTCCTGCTGGAAATGGGTATGACGGCAGCACGCAAACTCAAGGACCTCCGGCAGGCCGGCCCGGGCTTCATCCTGTTCGGCCTGTTGGCCCCCAATGTCTTTGCGACACTGGGGATTATCGTCGCTTGCAGCTACGCGTCCCTGACCCACACCGACTTCAAGGCCGGAACCTACGTGTTGTTCGCGGTGCTGTGCGGCGCGGCGTCCTACATCGCAGTGCCGGCCGTGCAGCGCCTGGCGATCCCCGAAGCCAGTCCGACGCTGCCGTTGGCCGCGTCACTGGGGTTGACGTTCTCCTACAACGTGACGATCGGGATTCCGCTGTACATCGAGATCGCCCGCGCCTTCCAGCACCTGTTCGGCGTCTAGGGGCGGTCAGTCCAGCAGGGTCCGCACCACCGCGTCGGCAAGCAACCGCCCCCGGTCGGTCAGGACCAGATTCGCGCCGTCCCGCACCAACAACCCGTCCGACACCGCGACGTCGGCGCGCAGGCGTTCGGCCGGTCCGAGCCGGTCCAGCGGAAGCCCCTGACGCAACCGGATCTGCAACATCACCTCTTCGGTGTGCAGGGCGGCCGCGTCCAGCTCCTCGAAGTCGGCCACCGGCAATGCCCCGCCGGCGAGCATTTCACCATAAGCGTTGGGATGCTTGACATTCCACCACCGCGTTGCACCCAGGTAACCATGTGCGCCCGGTCCCGCGCCCCACCACTGGCCACCGCTCCAATAACCGAGATTGTGCCGGCACTCACCACCGGGCCGGGACCAGTTCGACACCTCGTACCAGGCCAACCCGGCAGCGTTCAGCCGTGCGTCGACCAGCTCATAGCGGTGCGCCAGCACGTCGTTGTCGGGCGCGGCCAGCTCCCCACTGCGGACCCGGCGGGCCATCGCGGTACCCTCCTCGACCACCAGCGCGTACGCGGACACGTGATCCACGCCGGTGTCGATCGCCGTGTCCACCGAGCGGAGCAGATCGTCGTCGGTCTCACCCGGGGTGCCGTAGATGAGGTCCAGGCTGACGTGTTCGAAGCCCAGCGCCAGTGCCTCGCGCGCCGCAGCGGCCGAGCGGTTGGGTGTGTGCACCCGGTCGAGCACCCCCAATACCTGCGGAACCACCGACTGCATGCCCAGCGACACCCGGTTGTAGCCGGCCGCCCGGATCTCTTCGAAGAATTCCGGCCAGGTCGACTCCGGGTTGGCCTCGGTGGTGATCTCGGCGTCCGGCGCCAGCGTGAAATGCTCGCGCACCATGCTCAACAGGCTGGTCAGACGTGCACCGCCCAGCAGCGAGGGCGTCCCGCCGCCGACGAACACCGTGTCGACCGTCACCTCCGGCAGCCGGGCCGCCGCCAGCTCGAGCTCGGTACGTAGCGCCGCGAGCCACGCATCCGGGTTGACCCCGCCCAGTTCGGCCGGCGTGTAGGTGTTGAAGTCGCAGTAGCCGCACCGGGTGATGCAGAACGGAACGTGCAGGTAGAGCCCGAACGGACGCCCCGCAACGGGCTGGGTGGCCGGCAGTTCTGCCGGCGCGGCGCGAGAAGCCATGCCAAATCTTGACACGGCGGCGCAGCTCGGGCGTTATTCCCAGCTCAATCCAGGTTTTCCTGATCTGAACACCCAGGTTGCGACGTGGTTTTAATCACCGTGAAATCAAATTTGTCCTGGTGGCACGGCGGGTGCCAATTCATGGCAGAATGGCACCCGTGTCCGCCGCCAACTCGAGCCTGCGTGTAGCGCTGGTAGCGCGGCGGCATATCGACCTCAAGCGCGTTTGCAGCTGTTGCTGTCAGCCTTGACGTCGTAGACCCAGCCCACCCGTACCACCTGCCTGGCTGCCGGATCTGCGCCGCCGGAATCTTCGGTGAGCTGCGCGTGTTCCAGTCGGCATGTCCGCGAAGGAGATCCCCGCATGACCACAGCACGTCCCGCCAAGGCCCCCCGCAACGAGGGTCAGTGGGCGCTGGGTAATCGCGAGCCGCTCAATCCCAACGAAGAGATGAAGCAGGCCGGCGCGCCGCTGGACGTGCGGGAGCGCATCGAGACCATCTACGCCAAAGAGGGCTTCGACAGCATCGACATCAGCGATCTGCGGGGCCGTTTTCGCTGGTGGGGGCTCTACACCCAGCGCGAACAGGGCTACGACGGCTCCTACACCGGCGACGACAACACGGACATGCTCGAGGCCCGGTACTTCATGATGCGGGTGCGCTGCGACGGGGGCGCCCTGTCGACGGCCGCGCTGCGCACGCTGGGCCAGATTTCGACCGAGTTCGCCCGCGACACCGCCGACATTTCCGACCGCGAGAACATCCAGTACCACTGGATCGAGGTGGAGAACGTCCCGGAGATCTGGCGGCGCCTGGACGAGGTCGGACTGAAGACCACTGAGGCGTGCGGCGACTGCCCCCGGGTGATTCTGGGCTCACCGCTGGCCGGCGAGTCACTGGACGAGGTGCTCGACCCGACATGGGCGATCGAAGAGATCGCGCGCCGCTACATCGGCCAGCCCGAGTACGCCGACCTGCCGCGCAAGTACAAGACCGCCATCTCCGGGCTGCAGGATGTGGTGCACGAGGTCAATGACATCTCGTTCATCGGTGTCAACCACCCCGAGCACGGGCCAGGCCTGGACCTGTGGGTGGGCGGCGGCCTGTCCACCAATCCGATGCTGGGTCAGCGGGTGGGCGCCTGGGTGCCGCTGCAGGAGGTGCCCGAAGTATGGGAAGCGGTGACATCGATCTTCCGCGACTACGGCTACCGGCGGATGCGGGCCAAGGCGCGGTTGAAGTTCCTGATCAAGGACTGGGGCATCGACAAGTTCCGGGAGGTTCTCGAGACCGAGTACCTCAAGCGCCCACTGATCGACGGCCCGGCCCCCGAACCGGTGCCGCACCCGATCGACCACGTCGGCGTGCAACGAACCAAGAACGGGCTCAACGCCATTGGCGCCTCTCCGATCGCCGGGCGGGTCTCGGGCACCATCCTGACGGCGGTCGCCGATCTGGCCGAGCGTGCCGGGTCCAACCGCGTCCGGTTCACCCCCTACCAGAAGCTGGTCATCCTCGACATCCCCGACGACAAGGTCGACGAGACGATCGCCGGTCTCGAGAAGCTCGATCTGCAGACCCGGCCGTCCCACTGGCGCCGTAACCTCATGGCGTGCACCGGTATTGAGTACTGCAAGTTGTCGTTCGCCGAGACCCGGGTGCGGGCGCAGACGCTGGCCCCGGAACTGGAAGCACGACTGGACGACGTCAACTCCCAGCTCGACGTGCCGATCACCATCAACATCAACGGCTGCCCCAACTCGTGTGCCCGAATTCAGGTCGCTGACATCGGTTTCAAGGGTCAGATGGTCGACGACGGCGACGGCAACCCGGTCGAGGGTTTCCAAGTGCATCTGGGCGGCAGTCTGGGACTGGACAGCGGGTTCGGGCGAAAGTTGCGGCAGCACAAGGTGACCAGCGCGGAGCTGGGTGACTACATCGACCGGGTGACGCGCAACTTCCTCAAGCATCGCAACGACGGTGAACGGTTCGCCCAGTGGGCCATTCGAGCCGAGGAGGACGACCTGCGATGACGGAGGCCACCAAGCGGACCGAGGATGAACTGCGCAGGGTGGCGGCGCGCGGAGCGGCCGAGCTCGAGGGCGCCAACGCCACCGAACTGCTGCAGTGGACCGAGGAAAACTTCGGCGGAGTCAACGGACCACGCGGAGGGGCCACCTGCCAGTACGTGGTGGCCTCCAACATGCAGGACGCCGTGCTGGTCGATCTGGCCGCCAAGGTCCGGCCCGGCGTGCCGGTGCTTTTCCTGGACACCGGATATCACTTCGTGGAGACCATCGGCACCCGCGACGCGATCGAATCCGTCTACGACATCCGCGTCCTGAATGTCTCCGCCGAGCACTCGGTGCCCGAGCAGGACAAGCTGTATGGCAAAGATCTGTTCGCCCGCGACCCTGGTGAATGCTGCCGGATGCGCAAGGTGGTCCCGCTGGGTAAGTCGCTGCGCGGCTACTCCGCCTGGGTGACCGGCATCCGTCGAGTCGAGGCGCCGACCCGCGCCAACGCCCCGCTGATCAGCTTTGACGAAGCATTCAAGCTGGTGAAGATCAATCCGCTGGCGGCCTGGTCGGACCAGGACATGCAGGACTACATCGACGAGCACGACGTGTTGGTCAATCCCCTTGTCTACGAAGGCTATCCGTCGATCGGTTGCGCTCCCTGCACGGCCAAACCGGTGGCGGGCGCCGACCCGCGCAGCGGACGCTGGCAGGGGCTGGCCAAGACCGAATGCGGGCTGCACGCGTCGTGACCACCCTTGTACTGACCGCGCACGGCAGCGCTGACCCGCGATCGGCGGCCAACGCGCGCGCCGTCGCGGGACGGCTGACCCGGCTGCGGCCCTTGCTCGACGTCCGAGTCGCGTTCTGCGAGCACAACACTCCCGGCTTGATCGACGTGCTCAACTCCTGCCCGCAGGACTCGATCGTCACTCCCCTGCTGCTGGCCGATGCCTACCACGCGCGGGTGGACATTCCAGCCCAGATCGCGTCCAGCGCTGTCGGTGACCGGGTACGCCAAGCCGGTGTGCTCGGCGAAGACGACAGGCTGGTGTCGGTGCTGCGCCAGCGGATCGCGGAGCTGGGGGTATCTCGACTCGACCCTGCCGTCGGCGTGCTCGTGGTGGCCATCGGCTCGTCGAACGCGGCGGCGAATGCTCGCACCGCCCAGGTGGCACCCAAGCTGATGGCAGGAACCCGTTGGGCCGCAGCGCAAACCGCGTTTGCCACTCGCCCGGAACTGCCGATGGCCGAATCGCTGGCAGGATTGCGGCGCCGCGGTGCACAGCGGGTCGTCATCGCGCCGTGGTTCCTGGCGCCGGGGCGCATCCCGGATCGGGTCGAGCGCTTCGCACACGATGCCGGTGTCCAGATGGCGGCGCCGTTGGGGGCGCACCGGCTGGTCGCTGCCACCGTGCTGGATCGCTTCGATCAAGCCGCGGCGCAGCGCGTCGCAGCCTGATCGGGTAGTCCCTGGCGGAGCTCGAGCCTGCACTGGTGGCGCCGAGCCTGCACTCAGGCCGTCCTGAAGCCCAGAATCCCGCCCTCACTACAGGCTCGGCGAGGTAGTCGACCGTGGCCGGGCCGATGCCCTACGCGGAGGCGAGCTCCTTGTCGTCCTCGTCGTCAACCGCCGCGTCGACGATCGGCGGCACCCGGGTAGCCCGCACGTAGACCGTGTCGCCCTCTCTCAGCGCCAGCGCCTCGGCGTCACCACGGGTGATCTGCGCGGTGAACGGCCCGCCGCTCGCCGCGCTGGTCAGCTCGACCCGGACCTCGAAGCCCAGCGTGACCACCCGGTCAACGGTCGCTTTCACCACGCCAATCGATTCCGCTGATCCGTCGCCGCCGGCGATCGCCATGTCGGGGTTGCGGCCCACCCGGATGTCGTGCGGCCGGACAAGTGCCCCGTTCAGCGCCGACACCGCGCCCAAAAAGGACATCACGAATGCGTTCGCCGGGGTGTCGTAGACATCGGTCGGGGAACCGACCTGCTCGATGCGTCCCTTGTTGAGCACGGCAATCCGGTCGGCCACGTCCAGCGCCTCGGCCTGGTCGTGGGTGACCAGCACCGTCGTGACATGGACTTCGTCGTGCAGCCGACGCAGCCAGGACCGCAGGTCCTCCCGCACCTTGGCGTCCAGCGCACCGAACGGCTCGTCGAGCAGCAGCACCTGCGGATCGACGGCGAGCGCCCGGGCCAGCGCCATGCGCTGACGCTGCCCGCCGGAAAGCTGGTTGGGATAACGGTTCTGGAAGCCGCTCAGGCCCACCACCTCCAACAGGTGGTCGACCTTCTCAGCGATCTCGGCCTTGGGCCGCTTGCGGATCTTCAGCCCGTAGGCGACGTTGTTGCGCACCGTCAGATGCTTGAACGCCGCGTAGTGCTGAAAGACGAACCCGATGCCGCGACGCTGTGGCGGCACCCGGGTGACGTCGCGGCCGTCGATCGTCACGGTGCCGGAGTCCGGTTGGTCCAGGCCGGCGATGGTGCGCAGCAACGTCGACTTGCCGGAGCCACTGGGGCCCAGCAGCGCCGTCAATGAACCTTTGGGCACCACGAAGTCCACATGGTCGAGCGCGACGAAGTTGCCATAGTTCTTATAGGCGTCCCGCACCACGATCGCGTGGCCGGCCTGGTTGTCACCGGTGTTGGTCATTTTCGAATCTCCTTGTCCGGCCTACTTGATTGCCCGTGCCCGCCGCGCATCCAGCGCCACTTGGACGATGAGGACGAGCACGGCAACTGCCATCAACAGAGTCGACAACGCGTAGGCGCCGTACTCTGCGCCCCGGTTGTAGCGGTCGGAAACCAACAGCGTCAGGGTCTGCGACTGCCCCGGCAGGTTGGACGACACCATGATGACCGCACCGTACTCACCGAGGGTGCGGGCAACGGTCAGCACGATGCCGTACGTCAGGCCCCACCGGATCGATGGCAGGGTGATCCGCCAGAACGTCTGCCACCAGCTGGAACCCAATGTCGCGGCGGCCTGTTCCTGGTCGGTGCCCAGTTCGTGCAACACCGGTTCGACCTCCCGCACCACGAACGGCAGGGTGACGAAGATGCTGGCCAGCACGATGCCGGGCAGCCCGAAAATGATCTTCACCCCGAGGTCACGCTCGATGAAACCCAGTGCGCCGCTGGCGCCCCAGAGCACGATCAGGGAGACGCCCACGATCACCGGTGAGACCGCGAAGGGTAGGTCGATGATTGCCTGCAGGACACCTTTGCCGCGAAAACGGTTGCGCGCCAGCACCAATGCCGTCGGGATGCCGAACACCACGTTCAGTGGCACCACGATGGCGACCACCAACAACGACAGATTCAGTGCCGACACCGCCGCCGGGGTGCTGATCCAGTCGAAGAACTGGCCCAGGCCCGGCCGGAAGGTGCGCCACAGGATCAGCGTCACCGGAATGATCAGCAGCACCGCGATATAGGCCAGCGCGGTGTAGCGCAACAGGTAACGCACACTCCGTGATTGATTCACCGGACCGTATCCTCACGCTTTGCCGCCCGACCGCCGACGATGCGCAGCACGAGCAGCACCACGAACGAAATCGAGAGCAGCACAATCGATATTGCTGCCGCACCGGTGCGGTCGTCGTTCTCGATCAGCGTCCGAATCCACTGCGAGGACACTTCGGTCTTGCCTGGCACGGCACCGCCGATCAACACCACCGAACCGAACTCTCCGATGGCCCGGGAGAACGCCAGACCCGCTCCGGACAGCAATGCAGGCAGCAGCGAGGGCAGCACGACCGAGGTGAAGATCTTCGGGCCGTTGGCACCCAGGGATGCCGCGGCCTCCTCGACCTCCCGATCGACCTCCAGCAGCACCGGTTGGACCGCGCGCACTACGAAAGGCAAGGTCACGAAAGCCAACGCCACCCCGACGCCCCATTCGGTGTGCTGCAGATGCAGACCGACAGGGCTGTGGTTGCCGTAGAGCGCCAGCATCACCAGGCTGGCGACGATCGTCGGCAACGCGAACGGCAGATCGATGATCGCGTCCACCAACCGCTTTCCGAAGAAGTTGTCGCGCACCAGCACCCACGCGATGAGCAGGCCGAACACCGTGTTGAGCAGGGTCACTCCGATAGAAATCGTGAGGGTCACCCGCAACGACTCCAACGCGGCGTTGGAGGTGACGGCGAATTGGAAAGCCCGCCACCCCCCGCCGACCGCCTGCCAGACAATCGCTGCCAACGGCAGCAGCACGATCACCGAAAGCCACAGTGTCGCAACACCGACGCGAAGTGACGTCGTCGGGAGACGGCCGCCGGACCGCACGGGGTCGGGGGCTTCGGCGCCGGGCTGATCGAGCTCGGGTCGGAGCGCCTCGGGGTCAGGAGTAACAGTCACGGTCATCCGGTGACCTGTGTGTAGATCTTGGTGATGAGTCCGGCGCTCTTGTCGAACAGCTTGGGATCTACCGTGCCCCAGCCGCCCAGATCGGCGATGGTCCACAGCTTGGCCGGCAGGGGGAACTCGTTGCGGAACGCCGCGGCGACGGACGGATCGACCGGTCGGAACCCGGCCTGCGCCCATAGTTGTTGCGCCGTCGCGGTGTACTGGAAGTTCTTGAACGCGGTGGCCGCCGGCAGATGCGTGCTGGCGGTGATCACCGCGATCGGATTCTCGATCTTGAAGGTCTGCGGCGGCGTGACGTATTCAACCGGCTTGCCCGCCCGGGCGGCGGCGATGGCCTCGTTCTCGTAGCTGATCAGAACGTCACCGCTGCCCTGGACGAAAACGTCGGTGGCTTCTCGCCCCGATCCCGGACGCAACTTCACGTGCTCCCGCACCAGTCGGTTGATGTAATCGATGCCCCCCTGGTTGTTGCGGCCGCCTTCACTCTTGACGGCGTACGGCGCCAACAGATTCCACTTGGCCGATCCGGAACTGAGCGGACTCGGGGTGATGACTTCGACACCCGGACGCAACAGATCGTCCCAATCTCTAATGTTCTTCGGGTTTCCTTTGCGCACCACGAAAGTTACCAACGAGCCGAACGGAATGCCTTTGGTGGCATCGGTATTCCAGTCCTTGGAAACCTTGCCGCTTTTGATCAGCCGGGTGATGTCGGGCTCCACCGAGAAATTGACGACATCGGCCGGCTTTCCTTCACCCACCCCGCGCGACTGGTCACCGGAGGCCCCGAAGGAACTGATCACCTGCACGCCGCGGCCCTCTTCAGAAGCGTTGAAGGCCGGAATCACCTTGCTCCAACCAGGTTCGGCGACGGAATAGGCGACCAGGGTGATGCTGGATTTCGCGTTGCCGAGTCCGCCGCCGCCGACGACATCGCTGGGACCGCCGCGGCAGGCCGCGACAAGTCCGACCAGTAGCACCACCGCAACCAGACGTTGGCGGCGCGGGGCGCTCATCATGCTGTTGAACATCTACCGTTGGTGACCTTCCGGTGGGGACTTCGGTTTGCGGTCCCGGGACTGCGGATAGGCGATCAGTCAGAATCGGATAGATTCACGAACTCCATACCAGGCCGCGCACGGGGTTGGGAGTCAGCGACAACAGCGCACGCCCGCCGCGGCGTGGGCCACGGCAGAGATAACGCAACCGGACGCGACCAGGTCGCGTCGCAGAAAGCCGGCTGCTGCGTGCATGTGGCGAGCCTAACAGAGTTCGCGCCGGCGGCAATTCGGCAGCCGAATTACCGGGTGACCAGCCATGCGACGATCACCAGCAGCACCAGAGCGACCAGAACCAGCGTGACGTGCGAACGCGGCATCGAAACTATCCGCGCGTCTCGTCGGTGTGGCGCAGCCGGTGCTGCAGTTGGATTCCCCTGCCCAGCACCGCATCCAGCAACGCAGCGGTGAAGTAGGCCAGCGAGAGCACGATCGGCATCACCCCCAGCGCCTGAAGTACGAAGGGCAGCCCGGAAAGCCACAGCTCCACGCCGTCCCACCAATTCAGGAACCCGGTCACCGGGCCCACCCTAGGCGTCGTGGCCCGCGAAACCAACGCACCCACCGGCCGGGTAACACCTCGGTCGCGAAGGTGGACGACTGACCGGTGAACAGTCGATGATGTCGGGATGGTCCTGCACGCCGATCCCGCAGATTCAGCTGACGACCACCCGGGACCACTCGACGAACCGTCCACCGAACTCGCCACGCTCGACGCAGTGGCCACCGAACTCGAACCCACCGCCCCGTATGTGTCCAGTTCGCCGTCCCGCAACCCGTTCCCGCCGATCGCGGATTACGCCTTCCTGTCCGACTGGGAGACGACGTGCCTGATCTCCCCCGCCGGTTCGGTGGAATGGCTGTGTGTGCCGCGGCCGGACTCGCCAAGCGTGTTCGGGGCGATCCTGGACCGCAGCGCCGGCCATTTCCGGCTCGGTCCCTACGGTGTCTCGGTGCCTTCGGCGCGACGCTACCTACCCGGCAGTCTGATCATGGAGACCACCTGGCAGACCCACACCGGATGGCTGATCGTGCGCGACGCCCTGGTGATGGGCCCCTGGCACGACATCGAACGCCGTTCCCGGACGCACCGCCGGACCCCGATGGACTGGGACGCCGAGCACATCCTGCTGCGCACCGTGCGCTGCGTCAGCGGCACCGTCGAGCTGATGATGAGCTGCGAACCGGCCTTCGACTACCACCGCCTCGGCGCCACCTGGGAGTATTCGGCGAAGGCGTACAACGAAGCGATCGCCCGTGCGACCAAGCAACCCGATGCGCATCCGACGCTGCGCCTGACCACGAACCTGAACATCGGCCTGGAAGGCCGCGAAGCCCGCGCCCGCACCCGGATGAAAGAAGGCGACGACGTGTTCGTCGCGCTGAGCTGGACCAAGCATCCCGCGCCGCAGACCTATGAAGAAGCTGCCCACAAGATGTGGCAAACCACCGAATGCTGGCGGCAATGGATCAACATCGGCAACTTCCCCGACCATCCGTGGCGGGCCTACCTGCAGCGCAGTGCGCTCACCCTGAAAGGGTTGACGTATTCGCCGACGGGTGCGTTGCTGGCGGCCAGCACCACGTCACTGCCGGAAACGCCGCAGGGCGAACGCAACTGGGACTACCGCTACTCCTGGATCCGGGACTCGACGTTTGCGCTGTGGGGGCTCTACACCATCGGATTGGACCGCGAGGCCGACGATTTCTTCGCGTTCATCGCCGACGTGTCCGGCGCCAACAGCGACGAACGTCATCCGCTGCAGGTCATGTACGGCGTCGGCGGCGAGCGCAGCCTGGTCGAAGAAGAACTGAACCATCTCTCCGGCTATGACCACGCCCGTCCGGTGCGCATCGGCAACGGTGCCTACGACCAGGTCCAGCACGATATCTGGGGCTCGGTGCTGGACTCCTTCTACCTGCACGCGAAGTCGCGCGAGCAGGTGCCGGAGACGTTGTGGCCGGTACTCAAGCGGCAGGTCGAGGAGGCGATCAAGCACTGGCGGGAGCCCGACCGCGGCATCTGGGAGGTGCGCGGCGAACCGCAGCACTTCACCTCCTCGAAGGTGATGTGCTGGGTGGCGCTGGACCGGGGTGCGAAGCTGGCCGAACGCCAGGGCGAGAAGACCTATGCCCACCAGTGGCGGGAGATCGCCGAGGAGATCAGGGCCGACATCCTGCACCACGGAGTCGATTCCCGGGGCGTGTTCACCCAGCGCTACGGAGACGACGCGCTGGACGCGTCGTTGCTGCTGGTGGTGTTGACCCGGTTCCTGCCGCCCGACGACCCGCGGGTGCGCGCCACCGTGCTGGCCATCGCCGATGAACTCACCGAGGAAGGCCTGGTGCTGCGCTACCGGGTGCACGAGACCGACGACGGGCTGTCCGGTGAGGAGGGCACGTTCACCATCTGCTCGTTCTGGCTGGTGTCGGCGCTGGTGGAGATCGGTGAGGTGGCCCGCGCCAAACGGTTGTGCGAGCGGTTGCTGGCCTATGCCAGCCCGCTGCACCTCTACGCCGAGGAGATCGAGCCGCGCACCGGCCGGCACCTGGGCAACTTCCCGCAGGCGTTCACCCACCTGGCGCTGATCAACGCGGTGGTGCATGTGATCAGGGCCGAGGAGGAAGCCGACGGCTCGGGCGCCTTCCAGCCCGCCAACGCCCCCGTTTGACGGCGCGGGATCAGACCAGGGCGCTGATCTTGTCCATCACGGCGCGGGCGATCTGAATCGCGCTGCTGCTCAGGGTCGCCGTGCCCTGATCCGATGAGTTGTCGGTGCTGAAGAAAGCGATCTCCACCTCGACCAGGCAGTTGGCCCGCACCCCGATGGCGCGCGCCATCGGCATCGGGGTGGCGTCCGACAAACTGGCCTGCTCGGAGATGTCAGCTGCCAGCACAGAATCGGCCACCCGGACGTTGCTGATCGTGTCGACGAAGCTGAGTGTGGAACCGGACAGCTGCACCGAGGTCCCCGCGCACTTCTTCCACTGGGTGGTGAACTGCTCGAAGAGCGCGCTCGCGTCGGTGACGGCGGGAAACGTCACCACGCCTTCGGTCACGCTGATGACCTTGACGGAATCAGTTGCGTGCCACCACACCTGGCGTGCCATGTCCTGAACCGGGGCGGATTCGTAGGAGCCTTTCTCCATCTGGGTCACGACGCCGACGCAGGAGGGCGGCGAGGCGGGTCCATACGAGCGCGGCAACTTGTCGCGGCCGCCGTAGCGGGGCGGGAAATCCGAGTCGACCTTGAACGGCTGACCCAGCATGGCAGCCAGCGCGGCATCGTCGAGCAGCACCTCTTTGACGGTTTCGTTCAGCAGTGGGCGCGGTTTGAGTCCCGGTGCGGCGTGCATGGTGCCGGGCACCACATTCGTACATCCCGCCAGTCCCACGACAAGCGACGAAAGACCCACTAGCCAGCGGTATTTCATGTGTCCGGGCCTCTCTGCCGTCGCTACTTCTTGCCCTTGTCTCCCGCGCTGTCGGTGGAAAGCGCTGCGACAAAGGCTTCCTGGGGCACGTCGACGCGTCCGATGGTCTTCATCCGCTTCTTGCCCTCCTTCTGCTTCTCCAGCAGCTTGCGCTTGCGGGTGATGTCACCGCCGTAGCATTTGGACAACACGTCCTTCCGGATGGCCCGGATGTTCTCGCGCGCAATGATTTTGGAGCCGATCGCGGCCTGAACCGGAACTTCGAACTGCTGACGCGGGATCAGTTCCTTGAGTTTGGTGGTCATCTTGGTGCCGTAGGCCGCTGCGCCGTCCTTGTGGACGATCGCCGAGAACGCGTCGACGGCTTCGCCCTGCAACAGAATGTCGACCTTGACCAACTGGGCTTCCTGTTCGCCCGCCTCTTCGTAGTCGAGGCTGGCGTAACCGCGGGTGCGTGACTTCAACGAGTCGAAGAAGTCAAAGATGATCTCGCCCAACGGCATTGTGTACCGCAGTTCGACCCGCTCGGGCGACAGATAATCCATGCCACCCAGTTCGCCGCGCCGCGACTGGCACAACTCCATGATGGTGCCGATGAATTCGCTGGGCGTGATGATGGTGGTCTTGACGACGGGTTCGTAGACGGTGCGGACCTTGCCTTCAGGCCAGTCCGACGGGTTGGTGACCACGATCTCGGTGTTGTCTTCCTTTTCCACCCGATACACCACGTTGGGCGAGGTGGAGATCAGGTCCAGGTCGAACTCGCGCTCGAGCCGCTCCCGGGTGATTTCCATGTGCAACAGTCCCAGGAAGCCACACCGGAATCCGAAGCCCAGCGCCACCGAGGTCTCCGGTTCGTAGGTCAGGGCGGCGTCGTTGAGCTGCAGCTTGTCCAGGGCGTCGCGCAGATTCGGGTAGTCGCTGCCGTCGACCGGATACAGACCCGAGTAGACCATCGGCCTGGGCTCCCGGTAGCCCGTCAGCGCGTCCTTGGCCCCGTTGCGGGCCGTCGTGACGGTGTCCCCGACCTTGGACTGCCGGACGTCCTTCACCCCGGTGATCAGGTAACCCACCTCACCAACGCCCAGGCCGACGCTGGGCTTCGGCTCCGGCGAGACAATGCCGACCTCGAGCAGTTCGTGGGTGGCGCCGGTGGACATCATTGAGATGCGTTCGCGCGGAGTGATCTTGCCGTCGACCACCCGGACATAGGTGACCACGCCCCGGTAGATGTCGTAAACGGAGTCGAAAATCATTGCGCGGGTGGGGGCCTCGGCGTCACCCTGCGGCGGCGGCACCTCTCGCACCACATGGTCGAGCAGATCGGCGACGCCCTCGCCGGTCTTGCCCGACACCCGCAGCACGTCGCCGGGTTCACAACCGATGATGTGGGCGATCTCACCGGCGTAGCGGTCCGGGTCAGCGGCGGGCAGGTCGATTTTATTGAGCACCGGGATGATGTGCAGATCGCGGTCCAGCGCCAGATAGAGGTTGGCCAGGGTCTGGGCCTCGATGCCCTGGGCGGCGTCGACCAGCAGCACCGCTCCTTCACAGGCCTCCAGCGCGCGGGACACCTCGTAGGTGAAGTCGACGTGGCCGGGGGTGTCGATCAGGTGCAGGACGTAGTCGCCTGCGTCGGGCCCATCCTTCAACGCCCAGGGCAACCGGACATTCTGCGCCTTGATGGTGATGCCGCGTTCCCGTTCGATGTCCATCCGGTCCAGGTACTGAGCGCGCATGGAGCGCTCGTCGACCACTCCGGTGAGCTGCAGCATCCGGTCGGCCAGCGTCGATTTGCCGTGGTCGATGTGAGCGATGATGCAGAAATTCCTGATCTGCGCCGGCGCGGTGAACGTCTTGTCGGCGAAACTGCTGATGGGAATCTCCTGGTCGGGCGGATTATGGGTATGCCCAGCGTATCCGTGCAGAACAGCCGGGACACAATCACGCGTCTATGCTGCGAGCATGGCACCGGGTAAGAAGTCGTCCGGCAAGTCACAGTGGAGGACGTTCCAACGATTTGCGGAGAATCTCGTCAACGAGGCTCCGAGGGTGGTGCAGCGCCTGCAGAACACGCAGGAGACGCTGCGGACCATCCAGCAGGCCGTAAAGATCACCGCGAACGTGATGGCGATGGGTCTGCCGGGCCCGCCGGCGGAGATCACCGCGGGTCGACCCGTGACGAACACGAGCTTTCCCACCGCGCACCGGGCCCGCAGGGTGAGTTATGCGCCCAACCTCGACGGTCGCGCCGATCCCGGCGAAATCGTGTGGACGTGGGTGGTCTACGAAGACGACCCCACCCGCGGGAAGGATCGGCCGGTGCTGGTCGTGGGTCGGGATCGCAGCGTGCTGCTCGGTCTGATGCTGTCCAGCCAGGAACAGCACGCCGACGATCGGGACTGGGTCGCCATCGGGTCCGGCGCGTGGGATTACGAGGGCCGGCAGAGCTGGGTGCGGCTAGACCGGGTGCTCGACGTGCCCGAGGAGGGCATTCGCCGCGAGGGGGCCATCCTGGACCGCGAGATCTTCGATGTGGTGGCGGCGCGGCTGCGCAGTGAATACTCCTGGCGCTGAGGTTTGCGCCCTTGCTGCGCTGACTCTGCGTCAGCGGCAGGGACGTGCGGGAAGGCACCACCCTCAGCGCAGCGTCAACGCCAGCGCCCCCGGGCCGGAGGTGAGCTCGCTCAACCCTGGGTGATGTAGGACTGCAACTGTTGCTGCTCGGCCTCGAGTTCGCCCATCCGCGTCTTGACCACGTCGCCGATGCTGACGATGCCGATCAGCTTCCGACCGTCGAGCACCGGCACGTGGCGTACCCGGTTCTCGGTCATCAGCACGCTGATCTCGTCGACCGTGTCCGACTTCGTGCAGGTGGCGACGGCGCTGGTCATGATCTTGGACACGGGCCGTGACAGCACGCTGGCGCCGTGTGTGTGCAGTTGACGTACCACGTCGCGCTCGGAGACGATGCCGACCACACCCTGGTCGCCGACCACCACCATGGCGCCGATGTTCTGCTCTGCCAGACCGGCCAGCAGTTCCCGGACCGTCGCGTCGGGGTTGATCGTGGTCACCGCCGCCCCCTTGTTCCGCAAGACATCCGAGATCCGCATCTAACCTCCCGTGGGTTGTGATCCGATTCACACAGGCTACGACTTCCTGGCGTAGCGGAAAAGCCGCTGTCCGAAGCTGTGATCCGATGCAGCGAAACCGTCACTGCATCTTGACTGCGGCGATCGCGGGACTACTGCTCAGCGCACCGGCTTGCAAGGATGGAGCCATGATCGAGGTCACCCTGCTCGGCACCGGCAGCCCCATTCCCGACCCGAACCGCGCCGGACCCGCCACCCTGGTCCGGGCCGGCGGCCAGGTATTCCTGATCGATTGCGGGCGCGGGGTGTTGCAGCGCGCAGCGGCGGTCGGGGTCGGTGCCGCGGGTTTGACGGCGCTGCTACTCACCCACCTGCACAGTGACCACATCGCCGACCTCGGCGACGTGCTGATCACCGGCTGGGTCAGCAACTTCGCACCCGATCCGGCGCCGCTGCAGATCATCGGTCCGCCGGGCACAGCGCCGGTGGTGGACGCCACCCTGCAAGCCTTCGGTCACGACATCGGCTACCGGATTGCACATCACGCCGATCTGAACGCGTCACCGCCGATAGAGGTCCACGAGCACACCGCGGGCCGGGTATGGGACCGCGACGGCGTGACCATCGACGTGGCACCCACCGACCACCGTCCGGTGGCGCCGACGATCGCATTCCGAGTCGAATACGACGGCGCCGCGGTGGTTCTGGCGGGCGACACCGTCCCGTGCGGCACCCTGGACGAATTGGCCAGTGGTGCAGACGCATTGGTGCACACGGTGGTCCGCAAAGACATCCTCTCCCAGGTCCCGCAGCAGCGGATCCGGGATGTCTGCGACTACCATTCCTCAGTGCCGGAGGCGGCCGCGACGGCGGCGCGCGCCGGGGTCGCGACCTTGATTCTGACGCACTACGTGCCGGGTCTGGTGCCGGGCCAAGAGGGGCAGTGGCGGGACCTGGCGGCCGGCGAGTTCACCGGACGGATCGAGCTGGGTGACGACCTGCACCGGGTCGAGGTACACGCACGATGAGCACAAGACCCGAAATGGGTGTCCAGGGGCTCGCCGCGAGGTACGATCCGCTCCTGCCGTTGTTGAAATTAGGTGCGCGATGTCATGGTTTGCCGCGGAGCCGGAGGCGATAGCCGCTGCGACCAGCAGCCTGGCCGAGATCGGTTCGACGCTCGATGCGGCCAACGTCAGCGCGGCGTCGCCTACCACCGGTGTTCCCGCGGCCGCCGCTGATCAGGTCTCCGCGGCCGTCGCGTCGTTCTGGGGCACGCACGCGCAGGGATACCAGCAGATCAGCGCCCAGATGGCGGCGTGTCACGACCAGATCATGCAGGGACTGGCCGCCGCGGGCGAGTCGTACGCCGGCACCGAGGCGGCCGTAGCCCAGCCGCTGCAGGGCATCAACGCCCCCGCCAGACATCTGCTGGGCGGCCGCTGATCAACTCGGTCGGCTAAGCGAGTCTGGTGATCTCGACTTCCACGTCGAGGTCCGTCGCGCCCAGGCCGGAGTAGATACCCTTCAGCGGCGACACGTCGGCGTAGTCACGGCCCACTCCCACACTGATGTACTGCTCGGTGATTTCGGTGTCGTTGGTGGGGTCCCAGTTGCACCAGCCACCCGTCCAGGCCTGGATCCAGGCGTGGCTGCGACCCTCGATCGCCTTACCGACGGCGGCATCCCGCTTGGGGTGCAGGTAACCGGATACGTACCGGCCGGGAATTCCCATGCTGCGCAACACAATCAACGTCAGATGAGCGAAATCCTGACAGACGCCCTTGCCCTGCGCCAGCGCATCCAGGCCGGAGGATCGCACCCCGGTGGTGCCGGGTAGATAGTCCAGTTCGCTGCGCGCCCAGCGGGCTGCTGCGACCACGGCGTCGGCCGGCTCGTGGTTCTTCATGATCCGCTTGCCCACCGCGGCGACCCGCTTGCTGAACGGGGTGTAGTCGGTGGGGCGCAGTACCTCGTCGAACCGGTCGATCACCGCCAACGACTGCAGTTCCTTCCAGCTTGTCTTGTCCGTTG
The DNA here is from genome assembly GCF_059812965.1 of Mycobacterium sp. NGS29. Taxonomy (NCBI): domain Bacteria; kingdom Bacillati; phylum Actinomycetota; class Actinomycetes; order Mycobacteriales; family Mycobacteriaceae; genus Mycobacterium; species Mycobacterium sp. NGS29. Next base: position 1,497 of record NZ_JCALDR010000022.1, on the reverse strand, counting down.
GCACCTCGGGGCGTTCGGTTTCCACCACCGACGACGACGTCACCGTGAGCTCGGTGTGCGGGGCGTGCAGGTCGAAAGCCGTGACGGCGGTGCCCCAGTAGTCGATGTAGCGGTAGGAGCGGGTCGCCGGGATGGTCTCGACCCGGTTCAGGACGACGTTCTGCCGCGTGTTGGACCGCGGTGTCAGCCGCGCCTCGTTGTACGACGCAGTCACCGGCGACTGGTACGCATACCCGGTGGTGTGCACCACCCGCATCCGCCACATCAGGATTCTCCTTGACTCTGCACGAGCTCACCACGCTGTCGGGCATCCGTCCACGCCACCCACGGCGCGGCGTGAAAGTACTGCAGCGCCAACGCTTCTCCCACGTCATGGCATGTCTTCTGCAGGCCGCCCAGCCGGTTTTCCAGGGTCTCCAGCAGCACGCCGGGCTGCAGGAATTCCAACTCACTGCGCGCCTGACCGAGCAGTCGCTGCGCCTCGGAGGTGGCGCCGACACGGCTCTGCGGATTGTGCAGCAACTCTTCGAGGTTGTGTTCGGCGAGCTTCAGTGAGTAGAAGACCGAACGCGGGAAAAGCCGGTCCAGCAACATGAATTCGACGACCCGGCCCGCGTCCAGCGCCCCCCGGTAGGTGCGCAGGTACGTGTCGTGCGCACCGGCTGAGCGCAGCAGCGTGACCCAGGCCGGCGACGAGGCACTGTCCCCCACCCGCGAGAGCAGCAGTCGCACCGTCATGTCGACCCGCTCGATCGCACGGCCGACCACCATGAAGCGGTACCCGTCATCGCGGGACAGGGTGGAGTCGGCCAGACCGGCGAACATGGCCGCCCGGCCCTCGATGAACGACAGAAACTCGTGTGGCCCAAGGCGTTTGGCCGCCCGCTCCCGTTCCGGCAGGGCATGGTAGGTGGTGTTGATGCACTCCCATGTCTCGCTGGACGTGACTTCCCTTGCCGACCTGGCGTTTTCACGAGCCGCCGAGATGGCGTCGACGATTGAACAACCGCCTTCGGTATTGGGACTGAACGCCACCAAATCGGTCAACGACCAGACGTCGAGCCGGTGTTGGGGAGGTTCGATTCCCAGCACCTTGAGCAATAGCCGGGAAGACCGGTCCGGATCGACGCTGGATTCTTCGAGCAGGTGGTGTACGGCCACGTCCAGGATTCGCGCGGTGTCATCGGCGCGTTCCACATAGCGCCCGATCCAGTACAGGGCTTCGGCGTTGCGGGCAAGCATCAGTCGATCGCTTTCTGTTGCTGCTGTTGCTGTTGCTGTTCGTCCATCGGCTGCTGGATCGGTTGGGATTTCGTCCTCGCGGGGCGCGCGACCTCGGAGTTCTGCTCGGGCACGGCCCGCGGCAGCGAGCGCACCACCTGCGCGCGGCCCAGCTCGCGGGCGGCCACCGACGTGCGTGGCGCCAGCACCCAGGTGTCCTTGGAGCCGCCGCCCTGGCTGGAGTTCACCACCCGGGATCCTTCGACCAGCGCCGTG